>JBBIKI010000052.1:0-20999 GCA_037445535.1 Acidobacteriota bacterium
GTCATCCGCCGCGAGCGTGAACGGAAGGAGAGTTTCTCGCTCCACCGCCTGCTCGCCGCCCGCGTCCGCCTTTTTCTTCTTCGCCATTCGGGCCTCGCTCTCTTTTGCCCCGCCGGTGAATTGCATGCCAGCCTTTGCAGAGTGATAGGGTCAGCCACATGCGCGCGCATATCACGCCAATCAGCCGAGAGCCTTTCCTGGGAGATACCAGGTTCCTCGCCGCGCGCCTTCGGCTCCCCGGACACCAAGCCGAGGCCCTATCTCTGAATCGCTCCGAGCGATTGTAGCATTTGGGTCCCATCGGTCACAGGATTGATCCACCGAATCTCTCCGAGGAGCTTCTTGGTCCGAGGTGTTTTGGCAAGAATGGTCCTAAGCGCATCGTCCCGTGTCACAATGACACGATCGCTCGCCAAGGCCGCCTCTATTAAGCGCCGGTCCTTCTTGATGGCTGCAACTTCCTTGGCCGTAAACCCATCCAAATCTAAATCAACAACCGTTGGAGCCACTGAAGAAGGGGTTGCACGAAGCTGGACTTACCGGCGCTGTTGGCTCCGGCTAGTATGGTCAAGGGGCAAATCGGCAGGTGCTGCTCCGTGTGAATGGACTTGAAGCCCCGTACCGTAATACCGGCTATTCTGCTCGTCACCTTGGCCATTTCCTTTTCCTCCGCATTCCACATCAAGAGCGATGAAGCATGTACCAAGTAATCAAGCCTTGAGTGTAATTCCGCCAGTGCTTGCTAGGCTATAGACCTTCATCGGATTCGCCCCTTCTCGGCGTCGCGGTAGGCGGCGAGAGCAGCGTCTTTGGTTTTCTGGGCGACGAGGGGGAAGGTGGTGAGGATGTAGGCGAACTCGTCTTCGGTGAGGATGTTGTCGAAGATTCTGGGCACCCAGGACTCCTCTTCATCCTGTGCTTCACCAGTGGTTCCAGGGGAAGTATAGCCGGCCTCCGGGTCATTTCACCCGTATCGGGACCTGGGCGAATCGTTCCGAGGTTGTCCTACACCTGTGAATGGCTGTAAATTTAAGGTCTTGCCTTAAGGGGGGATTGACACATCGGAGGGATCCCATGGTGTTTCAGCCTTGGATCATCGCTGTCGCCGCCGTCGTGCTCCTGGTGCTCATCGTGGCCGCCTGGGCACGGAACTACAAGAAAGTGGGCCCGAACCAGGTTCTGGTGATCTCGGGCCGAACCTCCGCCATCACCGATGCGGCGGGCCAGAAGCGAAGGGTGGGCTACCGCCTCCAGGTGGGTGGAGGGACCTTCGTGTGGCCCATGTTCGAGTCGGCCGAGGTCTTCCCCCTGGAGGTCTTCTCCATCGCGCTCAGATGCCCGGACGTGCTCACGGCGCAGGGCGTCCTCATCTCCGCCGATTCGCAGGGCCAAGTGAAGGCGTGCAGCGACGGCGCCGCCCTGCACCGCGCTGTGGAGAATTTCCTGTCCAAGGGCTCCTCGGGCATCACCTACGTGGCCCAGGAAGTCCTGGAGGGCCACATGCGCGCCATTTTGGGCACCATGGCCGTGGAGGAGATCTACTCCCAGCGGGAGGAGTTCGCCCACAAGGTCCGGCAGACGGCGGCCCAGGATTTCGACCTCCTGGGTTTGGAACTCATCTCCTTCTCCCTCAAGGACATCTCCGACGCGGGCGGCTACATCCAGGCCATGGGTGCCCGGCGCCTGGCGGAGGTGAAGCGCGACGCCGCCATCGCCCAGGCGGAGACGGAGCGCGACGCGGCCATCAATACGGCCGAGGCCCGGAAGGAGGGCGACGTGGCCCGCCTGCACGCCGAGGCCGAGCTCGCCGAGGCCACGCGCGACTTCGAGGTTCGGCGCGCCGGGTACCAGGCCGCCGTCAACGTCCAGCGCGCCCAGGCGGACGCCGCCTACGACATCGAGAAGTCCAAGCTCTCCCTGGAGCTGCGCGAGCAGGAGTACAAGGTTCGGCTCGCGGAAAAGGACATGGCCGCCCAGGTGGAGGACAAGGAAGTCCTGCGGCGGGAGAAGGAACTGGAGGCCACCGTCAAGCGCCCCGCCGAGGCCATGCTCTACCAGGCCCGCATGGAGGCGGAGGCGGAGGCCTACAAGAAGGAGCTGGAGGCCAAGGGGCGGGCCGCCGGAGTCCGCCTGGAAGGCGCCGCCAAGGCCGAAGCCACCAAGGCTCAGGGAGCCGCAGAGGCCCAGGCCATGCACGAGAAGGCCGAAGCCTGGAAGGAATACACCGGCGCGGCCCTGGCGGAAATGGTGATCAAATCCCTGCCCGAGCTGGCCAGGGCCGTGAGCGAGCCCCTCTCCAAGGTGGAGAAGATCATCATGGTAGGCGACAACAACGGCGCCCCCAAGATCACGGGGCAGGTGGCCGGGGTCCTCGCCCAGCTTCCCCCCGTCGTCGAGAGCCTCACGGGCATCAAGCTCCAGGACCTCATCCACAAGCTCAAGCCCGGCGAAGATAAGAAATAGCGATTCACCACGGAGACACGGAGGACACGGAGAAAAGAAGAAGGATTCTATTTTTATAGAGATAAGGAATTTTCTTTCTTCCTCCGTGCTCTCCGTGCCTCCGTGGTGAAATCTTTTGGGGTTTTCATGTTGTCTGACCGGGTGAACAAGATCGCGCTGTCGCCCACGCTGAGGATTTCGGCGCGGGCGGGACAGATGCGGGCCCAGGGCATCGACGTGGTGGACTTCTCCGCGGGCGAACCGGACTTCCCCACGCCGGAGCCCGTGAAGCGCGCCGCCAAGGCGGCCATCGACGCCAACTTCACCAAGTACGTAGCCAACGACGGCATCCCCGACCTCAAGGCCGCCATCGCGGAGAAGCTGCTCAAGGACAACGGCCTGGGCTACGACACGAACGAGATCATCGTCTCCACGGGGGCCAAGCATTCCCTCCTCAACATCGCCCTGAGCCTCTTCGGCGCCGGGGACGACGTGCTCGTGCCGTCCCCGTGCTGGGTTTCCTATCCCGACCAGGTCCGCATGGCGGGGGGCAACCCCGTCCTCGTGCCCACCTTCGAAGAGAACGGCTTCCGCCTCCAGGCGAAGGACCTGGCCGCCGCCATCACCCCCAACACCAAGGCCATCCTCCTGAATTATCCGTGCAACCCCACGGGTGCGCTGTACTCCAGGGAGGAGCTCCAGGCCATCGCCGACGTGTGTGTCCGCGAGCAGCTCTGGGTCATCGCCGACGAGATCTACGAGAAGCTCGTCTACGACGGTGCCAAATTCACCTCCATCGCCTCCCTGGGAGAGAAGATCAAGAAGCTCACCGTGGTGGTGAACGGCTTCTCCAAGGCTTACTCCATGACGGGGTGGCGCCTGGGCTACGCCGCCGGGCCCCGGGAGATCATCGCGGCGTGCTCCAAGATCCAGTCCCACTCCACGAGCAACGCCACGTCCTTCGTCCAGAAGGCCGCCGTGGAGGCCCTGCGTGCCTGCGCCATGGACGTGGAGCGCATGAGGGCCGAATTCGAGCGCCGCCGCAACTTCGTGGTCTACAAGCTGAACGCCATGGCTGGCGTGTCGTGCGTCACCCCTCAGGGCGCCTTCTACGCCCTGCCCAACGTGTGGCCTCACCTGGGCAAGGAGTACCAGGGCGCGCCCATCCGCAACAGCTACGGCCTGGCTTACTACCTCCTGAAGGAGGCCCGCGTGGCCACGGTGCCCGGGGACGCCTTCGAAGCCGAAGGCCACATCCGCCTCTCCTTCGCCACGTCCATGGACCGGCTGGAGGAGGGCATGCGCCGCATGGAGCGGGCCCTGCAGAAACTCGAAGAGCCCCGCGGCGTTCGCCCCCGGGCCCTCAACAACGTGGCCACCAAGGTGCGGGGTTACGTGCAGACACGCTCGGCGCCCGGATTGGAGGGACGCAACGAGTTCCTCCGGCTGGCCGAGAAAAGCATCGCACCCAATGCGTACTTCGAGTGGAACGCCTCCATCGCCGGGGCCGTGGTCCAACTGCGCACCAATTCGCCCCACCTCGCGGACTTCTACCAGGAGAACTTCTATCCCGCCCCTCTGGAGAGCGACCTGGAGCCCCACGCCGTCCTCTATGCCGTGAAGGACGTGGCGGGACGAGAGCCTTCCGCCTTCCTCCACGGGGAGACGGCCACAGCCTTCGCCTTCAACACGGCCTACTACGGGCAGGTCCGCTCCCTCGCGCTCTCCCTCGCCGCGGCACAGGCCTCGCGGGTCTCGGGGGCGGTCATGGCCCACTGCGCGGCCCTTGACGTGGCGGGCAAGGGCATTCTCGTGTGGGGCGGGCCGGGCTCAGGCCGCACGGCGGTCCTGGCTTCGATACTCGCTCAGGAAGGAGCCCGCCTCGTGGCGTCCGACGCGGTCCTCCTCCGCCTGGGAGGGGGGGCCCCCGCGGCCGACCTGATGGAGCGCAAGCTCTATCTGAAGGCCAAGTGGGGCAAGCACTTCCCCGAAGTGAACGCCCTCCTGGACCGGTGCAAACTGGAGAACATCGTGACAGCGAGGGACCAGTGCCGCCTGGAGTGGTGCCCCGTGGGCGAGCACTGCCCGCTCGACGCAGGGGCCGCCGCGTGCCTGCCCGCATCGAGCGAAGGCCGCATCATGCTGGACCCGTACTGGCTGGGCGGCGCCAAGGGCCACGCACGCCGCACCACACCGCGCCTGTGCATCCTGCTGGCCAAGGATCCGGTCCTGCCCCCGGCGAAAGACGTCCCCGCCAAGGAGGCGGCACAGTACCTGGCGAGCGGGCATCTGCCCGGGCTCCCTGGGACCTCGCCCGTTCCCTTCCTCAACCCTCACCAGCAGGAGTTCTCCGGAGCCGCCGCTGAGGCCGTGAGGGCCCAGTATGAACGCTTCTTCTCGGAGGCCAGGTGCGTCCTCATCAACGGCGCCATGGGATCCCCCGAGGCCCAGGCCAGGCGTATCGTGGAGCTCCTGCCCTAGCAGGCGGCCGCTAAGGAGTCTCCAGCCGCCCCGCGAGAGCCTGGAAGCCGGGCTCCTTGCGGGCATTGGCCAGGTCCGGATCCTCCTTCAGCGCTCTGCCGCCCTTGAAGCCCGCCTCCAGGGCCCGCTGGAGCATGGCGAGGGCCTCCTTGCGCTGGTTGAGCCGCGAATAGGCGCAGGCAGCGTTGTAGGCAGACAGTGCGCGGGCCGGGTCCGCCCGAAAGGCGAGGGTGAAGAGGGCAGCGGAGGCCTTGTAGTTTCCCCTTTGGTGAGCCTGGAGTCCCGCCGCGTCCAGGTCCGCGGCCACGGCGGTGAGCGCCCACCGGGC
Source organism: Acidobacteriota bacterium (assembly GCA_037445535.1). GTDB lineage: Bacteria > Acidobacteriota > UBA4820 > UBA4820 > DSQY01 > JAKAJA01. The sequence goes on from JBBIKI010000052.1 coordinate 5,252, forward strand.
GCGCTTGGCCGCCCATCCATCCCCCTGGGCCAGGCGCTCCACGGGGGAAAGCTCGCGCTCGTAGTCGGAAAGAACCTCGCACCGCCGTAGCCGCGCCAAGTCTGTTTCCAGTTTGTCTTCCACGTCCACGCGGATCCGAACCTCTGGATCTGCGGCCGTCTCTTCGGCGGCATCCTCGGCCCGCTTGGCACCTGGCGTACCGGGGAAGGTGCGGGCGGTCTGCCGGTAGAGCCAAAGGGCGGGCACCAGCTCGCCCTCGCCGCGAAGGGCGGCGGCGGTATCCAGCCTCGCGGCCACCACGCGCTCCAAAAACACCGGGTCCGCCGGGATCTGACCCTTGCGGATGGCGCAGGCTTGGAAGAACTCCACGCCGTCCCTAAGAACGTCCGGCGGGGGCCACCGGTGAGGGCCTGGGAAGATCTCCATCCAGCGGACCGTGGCGCCTTTGGCGAAGTCGCGCTCCGCCTGGTAGAACTCGAAGAGGTTGAAGTCCTCGGTGCCCGCAAGCGCCGCCACGGCAAAGGGGAGGGAGCGGGGAAGGCTCCGGCCACCCGGAAGGACCGCCCCGCAACACAGGACTCCCGCGAAGGCCTTGCGGTGATTGAGCGCCATCCCCATGGCGGCCCGGGCGCCCCCTGAAAACCCCGCCGCGTAAACACGGCCCGGGTTGACCGCAAACCGGTCGAAGGCCTCTTTCCACATGGCCTCCTGAGCGGCGATGACGGGCTCCATGGGACCGTTCCTGGCGTCCCATGATCCCATGAGGATGTACCCGTAGGTCTCCGCGGATCTCTCAAGGAGGTGGACGGGACGTTCTCCTGCTCCCGCCGGGTCGAAGCAGAAGATCACGGGCCATGCCTTGTCCGGCGTGTATCCGGCGGGCAGGTAGAGTGCGTACGTGAATCCGGGAGCGGACCGGCAAGCCACGCGCGGCACGACCTGTCCCCTGGGGAGATCCTGAGCCCAGGCGGTACCGGCGGCCGCGGCGAGGAGGACGGCGGCGACCCGGGAGGCCAATCCCGCTGGGGTCCTCCACGGTTTCGCTCCGGCCTCCCCGGGCCCTTGCCCGTGGGGTTTACCGCCCCCCAACGGTGTGCCATTCGCCATCTGCGCGCCCTTCCTTAAGGACAACATAGGTCCGGAAGCATGCCGCGGCCAGACAGGAATGGTTGGGGATGATCCGGACTTTGGAACCCACGGGAATTCGGGTGAAGAGCGAGGGGTCCGAGACCGCTACCAGCCCGTGCTCCTGGGACAGGCTCGTGAGGCGTGTGCCCTGGATGGGCCGGCCGAGCGGGTCGCACAGAACGCCGAATCCGCACCCCGGAGTCACGTGGACGGGCCCCGCGTCCTTGGAAAGGGCCAGCGCCCCGGCGTCCAGGAGCAGCGCACCGCGCCCGGGGTAGTGCCCGATCACCGTGGAGAGGACCGTGAAGGCGAGGGCGTCCTCCTGGGCGCAGCTTCCGATGGCCGCCTGGAAGGCGTCGAAGAACGCAAAGTTGCCCGGGCGGATCTCCGTCACTCCGGACCAGTCCCGGGCCGCGCAGCACGCCGGCGTTGAACCCACGCTCACCTCTGGAACGGGTACTCCCGCCGAGCGCAACTTCCCCGCGAAGGCCGCCATGAGGTCCCGCTCGTGCTCCGCCACGGACAGGGCCTCCTCGCGGTTCCGGCAGCGGTAGGCCTGTCCCGAGTGCGTTAGGATGCCGCGGAATTCCAAGTGGCGCGATGCGGCCAGGGCGCGGGCCAGGGCGAGGCTCTCCTCTCGCGCCGGGTCTACCCCCGCCCGGTGGTAGCCGCAGTCCACCTTCAAGAACACGGGGAAGCGCAGGTTCAGGGCCGGCATGGCGGCCTCCAGCTCCCGCAAGGCCGCCTCCGAGTCCAGCAGGAGGTTCAGGCGGGTGCCCCTCGCCAGCAGGTCCGCCGCCTCGGGGATGGCGTGGAAGGGCACGGGCACCGCATAGGTAAGGTCGCTGAACCCCGCCGAGGCGAAGGCCCGCGCCTCCGCCATGGTGGAGACGGTGAGGGCTCCCGAGTGGCCGCGGGTCTGAATGCGGGCGATCTCCACGCACTTGTGCGTCTTCACGTGGGGCCTCAACACCACGCCCAGGCGCCGGGCGCGCTCATTCATGCGCACGCAGTTACGTTCGAGCGTATCCAGGTCCACCAGGGCGGCGGGCGTCCCCAGCTCCTTCAGGGTCATGGCCCTCACTCCATCCCTACGTTCACGCCGCCCCTCCCTGTGAAGCACCAAGGGCGCGCAGAGACAGGATCGTGATGTCGTCGGAGGCCTGGGCCGCGCCGAGGTGGTCCGTCACCGCCGCCGCCAGAGCCCGCGAGGCGTCTTCCCCTGGGGACAGGTTTTGCACGAGGTGCTCGACCCGGTCGAGGCCGAACTCTTCCGCGGCGCTCCCCTCCCCCGCTTCGCTCACCCCGTCGGTGAAGAGCACGAGAAGGTCGCCGGCACGAAGAATACACTCCTGTGACGAGTAGCGCATGTCCGGCAGGAGCCCCATGGGAGGACCTGTAGCCTCCAGGCGTTCCACCGCTCTATTCCTGCGGAGCATGGGGGGCGGGTGGCCCGCGTTCACCCACCGCATCTCCCGGCTCACGGGATTCCACTCCACGAGGACCAACGTCGCATACTTTCGGCCCTGGGCCAGGCGGCGGAGGAGGCCGTTCCCTTCCGACACCACTACATCCAGCCCGCGGGCGTCGTTCCTGCGGCTCCACAGGAAGGCCTGCACGTTGGAGGCGATGATGGCCGAAGCCACGCCCTTGCCCGAGACGTCCGCTACCACGAGCCACCACGTGCCACGGTCCGTGGGAATGCAGTCGTAATAGTCTCCCCCCACCTCCAGGCATGGACGGAAGACGGCGGAGATGTCCAAACCCTGGACGCCCGACAGGTCCCCGGGCTGGAGGGTCCGCTGGATGTCCGCGGCAAGCTTCATCTCCTTTTGGAGGCGTTCCCTGGCCACGATCTCGAGGTGGAGGCGCGCGGTGGCGAGGGCAAGGGCGAAGGGGGCCCCCAAGTCCGCCAGGAAGGCCACATCGTCGCGAGAGAAGGTCCCCCGGCGCTTGTTGAGGAGCTGGAGAACGGCCACGAGCGATCCCTCGCGGTCTCTCACGGGCACCGTCAAGAGCGACCGGGTTCTAAACCCCGTGGTCCGGTCCACGCCGGGATCAAAGCGCCTGTCGCCGTAGGGATCGTGCACGAAAAGGGCACGCCCGCGGGAGGCTACGGTTCCTACGATGCCCTCGCCCACTCGCACCATGAGCCGTTCCCCGTCCAGCCCCTGGGCCACGAGAGACACTAGCGTTTTCCCGTCCGGTTCGATCAGAAACAGGCTGCCCCGCTCGGCGCCGATGAGGCGGACGGCGATGGCCACGATGTGCTCAGCGATGTGCGCGAGGTCCAGGTCGGAGTTGACCAGGAGGCTCGCGTCCACCACCGCCCGCAGGCGGCGAACGCGGCGGCGCAGGGCTGCCATGGCGGCCTCGGGGGCCCGAAGGCCGGAGCGCGGAGAAGAACAGGAACCGGTATTTTTTTCAACCATGAAAAATGACCATAAGCGCTGGACCGGCGCGTGTCAAGCCCGCGCGAAGGCACACCGTGGAGGTTGTGCCTCCCTCCAACTCCGTCCTTACGCCAGCGCCGACAGGGCGGCCCGGGCGGCGGCCTGTTCCGCGGCTTTGCGTGTGGGGCCTTCGCCCTCTCCCACGGGCTTGCCGTCGAGGCACACGGAGCTCTCGAACCGCTCGCCCGAAGGGGCCGTCTTGTATTCGGGGAGGGTTTGGCCTCTTCCCTGCCTCAGTTCCTGCAGGGCCGTCTTGGCATCCGCCGCGAGCACCTCCAGCCCCCTCCGGCGGATAGGCTCCCGCCACAAGGCCTTCACGAGGCGCGTGCAGGCCCGCTGGCCCCCGTCCAGGTAAAGGGCCCCGAAGAGAGCCTCCAGGGCGCTGGCCACGATGCGGTCCTTGCGGGCGCCCCCGTCGCGGGACTCGCCCGTCCCCAGCCGGATGCAGCCGTCCACACCCAGGGAGCGGGCCGTCTCCGCCTGAACCCCCTCGCTGGCCCAATAGGCCCGAAGGCGGCTAAGGACTCCCTCGTCCTCCCTAGGAAAAAGGTCGTAGAGGAGCTCGGCGATATGAAAATGGAGGACCGCGTCGCCCAAAAACTCCAGCCGCTCGTAGGACATGAGGCGGCTTTGGCCATCCTCGGCGGCGGCGGACGGGTGGGTCAGCGCCTGGCGAAGGAGGGACGCATCCCTGAAGAAGTGGTTCAGGTTGGACTGGAGGGCGTCGAGGGCCTGTGCGTTATGCGAGCTGCGGCCTGTCATGGCGTGCCGCCCAAGCCCCGCGACGCCAGGCGGAGCCTGCCTTGACGCAGAGGGGGACGGAGCCCCTTCCCACCGCATTCACTCCTCACACCGCACTCCTTCTTTTCTATTCACTTTTTGCTCTTCACTTTTCACTGTCTCTACGTTGCGATCTCCCGCGCCGCTTCTTCCACCGTGGCCGCCGAGACCCGCCGCTCCTCCTTGCCGAAGCCCACGAGGAGGGCATTCGTGCAGAGATTGTTGATGACCCTTGGAACGCCGCGGGAAAGGCGGTGGATCGCGTCGATGGCCGCGGGCGCGAAGACGGGCCCTTCGCCGGCCCCGGCCACTTGGAGGCGGAAGGCCACGTAGCAGGCCGTCTCCTCGGGTCCCAGCGCCGAGAGGTGGTACCACATTCCCACCCGCTGGCGCAGAGCCGCGTAGGCGGGGTGCGCCATCCGTTTCTTGAGCTCCGGCTGGCCGATGAGTAGGATGGCGATGAGGTTGGTGTCATCAAGCTGGAAATTGGACAGGAGCCTGATCTCGTCGAAGGTGGGCTTGCCTGGAATGAGCTGGGCCTCATCCACGATGAGCACTACGCCGCGGCCCTCTTCGTGAAGCTGGAGGAGGCGGTCGGAGAGGGCATCCACCATGTCGGCCCTGTAGTGGCCGGGCGTGAGGTCCAAACGCAGGGCCAGTTCCCGCAAGAGCTGGTTGGGCGTGAGGCGGGGGTTCACGATGAGGATGATCTCATCCTGTTCGTTCTTGTCCATGAGGGCGCGCGAGAGGGTCGTCTTGCCGGATCCGATCTCTCCCGTGAGCACGGCTATTTCCCGCTCCTCGACGGCGTATTGAAGGCGGGCCAAGGCCTCCTCGTACTGGGGAGCCATGTAGAGAAAGCGCGGATCTGGGGTCTTGCCGAAGGGGCGCGCGTTCAGGCCGTAAAAGGCTTTGTACATCGTCTCACCCCGGTGAGCGCTCCCCGGTGGGCGGGGAGCGGAGAGAGTAAGGACCTCGGCCCGCTGAGCCCGAGGAGCATCAGCGGCGCTGCTTCGCTGGCGCATAACTCGCCGTGGTGTTTCGGTTCACGGCTCACGGCTCACTGCTCCCGGCCGCCCTCACGCCTTGGCTCCCTCAATGGAGCCGAACAGGCTTATGGTATCAATCACCAGGATGACCTGGTTCTCGCCCACCTCCGTAGCTCCGGCCACGCCGGGGACCTTGCCGAACTTTTGGCCGATGGGGTGGACCACCGTCTCCTGCTCACCCAGCAGGTCGTCCACCACGATCCCCGCGGCCTTCTCCCCCCGGCGCGCCACCACCACGAAGAGGCGGTCGTGGCCCCTGGGGGACGTGCGCTGGAGCGCGAAACGATCTTCCAGCCGCAGGAGCGGCAGGGTCACCCCGCGGAGGTTGTACACCTCGCGCTGGTCCACCCGCTGCACCTCGGGCTCGCTGGCCCTGAAGGTTTCCACCACGGAGGAGATGGGAATGGCGAACTGGTGGCCGCAACAGCCCACGATGAGAGATTGGATGATGGCCAGGGTGATGGGGAGGGTCACTTGGAAGGTCGTGCCGCGGTCGGGCTCGGACCACACGGCGATGGATCCCTTGAGGTCTTCCATGGCCACTTTCACGGCGTCCAAGCCCACGCCGCGGCCTGACACCTCGGTGACCTTCTCGGCGGAGGAGAGGCCGGGGAGGAAAATGAGGTCCATGCACTCCTCGGGGCTCAGGCTTTGGCGGGCGTCCACCAGCCCTCGCCGGATGGCCGCCTGCCGGATCTTGTCAAGCTGGAGGCCGCGGCCGTCGTCGGTCACTTCGATGATGATGGAGTTGCCCTTCTGGTAGGCGCCGATGGCCAGGATGCCTTCTTCGGCTTTGCCGAGGGCCCGGCGATCCCCGGGCAGTTCTAGCCCGTGGTCGATGGAGTTGCGGATGAGGTGGATGAGGGGGGTCACGAGCTGGTCCATCATGACCTTGTCCAGCTCCGTCTCGCCCCCGTAGAGCTCCACGGTCACCGACTTCCCCGCCTGCCGCGCCAAGCGCCGCGCCGTGCGGTTGAGCTTGTTGAAGATCTGCCCGATGGGGACCAGGCGGATGTCGATGATGGCCCGTTGGAGGTCCGTGAGCTTCCGGTCCATGGTGCGGACGTGCTTGGAGAGGTCCACCGCCAGTTCCTTCTGCCCTTCCGCCCCTTCCAGCCGTCCCGCGAGCCGTTCCAGGCTGGCCTTCACAAGGCTCAGCTCGCCCACGATGCCCATGACCGTATCCAGCTTCTCGATGTCCACTTTGACGGTGTTGGAGAGGCCCCTGGCGTCCTCGGCCTCGGGCTCCGCCGCCTCCGCGCCTGGCACCTCGGCCTCGCGCTCCTCCCGGGGCTCCTGGGAAGGGGCTGAGGACACGGGCGACGAGCGCGGCGGCATGAGGTCCGACACCGTCCCTTGGACGTCGGCCACGCTGGCCGATACTTCGGCCATCTCCATCCGGGTGCCGAAGAGAAGGCGGAAATGGATGCCCCCCGTGAGGGCCGGGTCTACCACGGGCAAGGTGGAGATCACCTCCCCTAAATCGGCCAGGCGCTCGGTCAAGGCCCTCAGACGCTGGTCGAAATCGGAGAAATCGAAGCCCACCTGAATCGCGAAGATGTGGTTCTCCTCTTCGATGTTGTCTTCCAGGCGGTGTTCCTCGTACTCCGTGAGGGACTTCCGCGTTGCCTCGTCCAACAAGAGTCCCGCGGCAGGCGCGGGCAAAGGCGCCGCGGGGGCCTTCTCGCCCGCGATGCGGCGCATGAGGGGCTGGATGTCCGACCGCTCCTCGCCCTGGCTCGCCTCGGAGACGAGGGTCCTGAGGAGAACGCGGCTGTCGCTCAATAGAGAGAAGCGCTCCGGGTCCAGGCTGGCCTTTCCCAGGCGCACCCGGTCCAGGAGGCTCTCCAGGTCGTGGCTTAGGGTGGCGATGCGATCCAGGTTGAACATGGAGGCGAGGCCTTTGAGGGAGTGCATCTCCCGGAAGATCTTGTTGAGCCGGTCGGGCCGCACCTTGCCGGTGCCCTCGAACTGTTCGTGGGCCTTCTCCAGGTCCTCCGCGAGGCCTTCGAGGATCTCCTCCGCCTCCGCCACGAAGTCCTTGAGCTGCTTGGCGCGGTTTTTGTCAACCACGGGAGAAGCCCTCCTTGGACGCGCCCGCCCGGCGAGAGGCGAGAGGGAGAGTGGAGGCGTCTCTGGCAAACCGGGCGGCCAGGAATATCCCGATCACCTGATCACCCGGTCACCTGCTCACGGCAAGTGCTGCTGGACGAGTTGGACCAGGTCGCCGTCCGAGAAAGGCTTGACGAGATAGCCGTCGGCGCCGATGGCCAAGCCCCGCTTTCGGTCCTCCTCCCCCGCCTCGGTGGTGATGATGAGGATGGGGACCGTCTTGTAGGCGGGGTGCTGGCGGAGGAAGCTGATGAGCTCTAGCCCGTTGATGTCGGGCATGTTGATGTCCGTGATGATGAGCTGAAAGTCGTTGTCGGGGATGAGCTTGAGGGCGGCGAAGCCGTTCTCCGCCTCGAACACGTCCACGTCCAGGTGCTGGTCCAGGGCCGTCGCCACGAGGTTGCGCATGGCGTTGTTGTCCTCGACCAGGAGGATCTTCGTCTTCATCGGCCACCCTCTTTGATTATGAGGGGCTTGCCGAAGGGGTGTCAACAGGCGAGGACTCGGGGACGGTCCTTGGCGTCGGGGGGCTCGGCTCCCTGCTTCCTGCTCCCGCCTAGGGCGCGAACTCGGCGGTGACCTTGCCCGGAATGATGCCGGCGGCGAAGGCTTCATCGAGCAGACGCTGGACCGCCTCCATCCCCCTGGGGCCGTAGGACCGGGTCCAGTCGTTTACGTACATGCCCACGAAGGTGTCCGCCTCTTGCCTGGAGAGCCCGCGCCCGAACTGCAGGGCGTAGTCCAGGGCGGCCTCCCGGTGGGCTAGGCCGTAGTCGATGGAGGCCTTCAGAAGCCGGCTCGTCTTGGCCACCAGGTCCGGCCCCAAGTCCTTGCGGATGGCGTTGCCGCCTAGGGGCAACGGAAGGCCCGTGCGCTCCTTCCACCAGACCCCCGTGTCCACCACCAGGTGCAGGCCCTCCCGCGCGTAGGTGAGCTGGCCCTCGTGGATGATGAGCCCCGCCGGGACCTCCCCCGCCTTCACGGCGGGCAGAATGCGGTCGAAGTCCATGAACACGGGGATGAAGTCCTTCTCCACGAGCTGGAGGGCCAGGTAGGCGGTGGTCATCTTGCCGGGGACGGCGACTCTCATGCCCTTCAGCGAGCTGACGGGCAAAGGCTCCCGGGCGATGACCATGGGGCCGTACCCATCTCCGAAGGAGGCGCCGTGGGGCAGGAGGAGGTATTGGTCCGCCAAGTAGGCGTAGGCGTGGAAGGAGATGGCGGTCACCTCCAGGTCCCCCTTCATGGCCCGCTCGTTCAAGCTTTGGATGTCACCCATGTCGTGCACGAAGGTGATCCCCTCCGAATCGATGCACCCCTTGGCGAGGGCGTAGAACATGAAGGCATCGTCGCTGTCGGGGCTGTGGGCCAGGCGGATCACGGTGGACATGGGGGCCTCCTCGAAAGGCACGAGGATAGCAGGGGGCGCGGGGCGCCGGCAAGAGCGCGGGGGGGGGCGGCCCCTCGCCGCCGGCGGCCGTGCGCCTCCCGGCGGCCCCGCACCTCCCGTGTCCTCAGGCCTTCACGGGTGTACACTTCTTCCATGCCGCACGGACTATGGGAACATCCGGCTCTTCGAAAAGTCTCCACCGCCCTCGGGCTCCTGCTGGTGGTGTACGCCGTGGGGGTGGCGGGGTACATGCTCATCGAGGGCTGGGGCTTCCAGGACGCCTCCTTCATGACGGTCATCACCGTGGCCACGGTGGGGTACGGGGAGGTCCATAAGCTCGACGAGGCGGGGCGCTGGTTCACCGTGGCCCTCATCCTGGGCGGCATGGGGGTGATTCTGTACGGCGTCTCCAGCCTCACCGCCTTCATCGTGGAAGGGGAGCTCGGAGACTACCTGCGGAGGAACAAGATGGAGAAGCAGATCGAGAAAGTGTCGGGCCACTATATCCTCTGCGGAGCGGGCCGCGTGGGCACGTGCATCATGGCCGAGCTGGCTAAGATGGGCCACCGGACGGTGGTGGTGGACCAGGACCTCAGCCACCTGAACGAGTGGCGGGAGCGGCACCCCGAGATCCTCACCCTCCAGGGGGATGCCACCAGCGACGCCGTCCTCGAAGCCGCGGGCATCCGGCGCGCCGCGGGCCTCCTGGCCTCCCTCCACGCGGACAAGGACAACCTCTTCATCGTCCTTTCGGCACGGGCTCTGAACCCGGACCTGCGCATCGTGGCCCGGGCCGACGAGGAGAGCTCCCAGGACAAGCTCCTGCGGGCCGGCGCCGACAGCGTGGTCTTTCCCCACCTCATCGGCGGCATGCGGATGGCGTCCCAGATGGTCCGGCCCAACGTGGTGAACTTTCTGGACACCATGCTGCGAGAGCGAGACGGCAGCCTGAGGGTGGAGGAGGTGCATCTGGCCCCGGGGGCTCCCGTGGAGGGCAAATCCGTGGCCGAGGCGGACCTTCCGGGCAAGACCGGTGTTTTGCTCGTGGCCCTCAGGCACCCCGACCGGCGCTTCGAGTTCAATCCTCCGGGGCATCACCCCCTGGAGGCGGGCATGGTCCTCGTGGTCATGGGAGACCGGGCCCAGCTCGATGCCCTTCGGCGGGAAACGGGCGCCGCGTAAGGGCCGCCATCCGAAGCGGCGCCAGCCTCCCATGAAACTTTCATCCACCCGCCGCCGTTTTCTTGAAATTGGATTGATGGAACTCACGCTGGGAGGTCAAGGCATGGGCGACAACTCGGGAGACAAACGGGCGGACCTCTCCGCCTTGAGGATCGACCCCTCGGACCGTGAGGCCTCGGGCCACGGCCGGAGGCGCTGGTTCATCTGGGGCGGAGCGGCCGTGGCGGTCCTCCTGGTGCTCCTCCTGGTCATGGGGGGCCGCAAGACGGAAGTGCAGGTGGCCCAAGCACGCGCCGAGACGGCCGGGGCCTTCACGGTCTTGAACGCCAGCGGCTACGTGACTCCCCGGCGGCGCGCCACGGTGGCCGCCAAGATCACGGGGCGGGTGAAAGAGGTCCTGGTGGACGAGGGCATGCACGTCCAGGAGGGCCAGATTCTCGCCACCCTGGACGACTCGGACGCCAAAGCCGCCTACGCCGCCGCCAGGGCGGGCCGAGACGTGGCCCGGGCCGCCGTCCCCGGCCTCGCGGCCAATCTCAAGGACGCGGAGGCTACTCTTAAGAGGACGCGCGCCCTCCAGAAGGACGGCTACACGGACGAGCAGACCCTGGACAACGCCCAGGCCTCCCGCGACTCGCTCAAGGCGCAGCTCGAGGTAGCCCGGCGGCAAGTGGCCCAGTCCGAGGCCCAGATGAACGTAGCCCAGCGGGACCTGGACAACTGCATCATCCGCTCCCCCTTTGCGGGCATCGCCGTCTCCAAGGACGCCCAGCCGGGCGAAATGGTCTCCCCCATCTCGGCGGGCGGGGGCTTCACCCGCACGGGCATCTCCACCATCGTGGACATGGCCTCCCTCGAAATCGAAGTGGACGTGAACGAGTCCTACATCGCCAAGGTCGTGCCGGGGCAGAAGGTGGAAGCCACGCTGGATGCCTACCCCGACTGGCGGATTCCCGCCACCGTGCGGACCATCATCCCCACCGCCGACCGGCAGAAGGCCACGGTGAAAGTGCGCATCTCTTTCGACCACCTGGACCCCAAGATCCTTCCCGACATGGGTGTGAAAGTGGCCTTCCTCAGCGACGAGAAGGACCGCCGGAGCCCCGCCGCCCAGAGCCTCGTGCCCAGGGAAGCCGTACGTGAAGAGGGCGGCCAGAACGTAGCCTTCGTGGTGAAGGACGGCCGCCTCCAGCGCCGGACGGTCACCCTCGGGGAGAACCGGGGGACGGACGTGGAAATCCTCAAGGGCATCGCCCCCGGCGAGAGCGTCGTCACCGGCGGCCCCGGCGGACTCAAGGACGGCCAGAAGGTCGTGGTGAAGACATCGTAAGTAGGTGAGCAGGACGGTGGTGAGCAGGCGAATCACCGGCCGGGCCTCTGCTTACCTCATCACCTGGTCACCTAGTCACGACCCCCAAAGGGCTCCTTCGGAGAACCCATGGTACGCGTGGACGGCAAGGGCAACGGAGAGGCGCTGGTTCAGGTCAGAAGCCTGGACAAGACCTACCAGCGGGGCAGCCAGGAGGTCCATGTCCTTCGGGGGCTGAACCTGGACGTGGAGCGGGGCGAGTTCGTGGCCTTTATGGGGCCCTCCGGCTCGGGCAAGACGACCCTGCTGAACCTGCTTGGAGGCCTGGACCTTCCCTCCCGGGGAAGCATTTCCGTGGACGGCGACGAAATCACCCACCTGAGCGGCCCCAAGCTCGCCGCTTGGCGCGCCCGCCACGTGGGCTTCGTCTTCCAGATGTACAACCTCCTCCCGGTCCTCACGGCCTTCCAGAACGTGGAGCTTCCCCTTCTCCTCACCCGGCTGGGCAAGGCCGAGAGGCGGCGCCACGTGGAGACCGCCCTGGACCTCGTGGGGCTGTCGGACCGGCTTGACCACTACCCCCGGCAGCTCTCCGGCGGACAGGAGCAGCGCGTCTCCATCGCCCGCGCCGTCGTGGCGGACCCCACCTTCCTCCTCTGCGACGAGCCCACGGGCGACCTGGACCGGAAGAGCGCCGGCGAGGTCATGGCCCTGCTCGAGCGCCTCTCGTCGGAGTTCGGCAAGACCGTCCTCATGGTCACCCACGACCCCCGGGCCGCCGAGCGGGCGGGTACGGTGCTCCACCTGGAGAAGGGCGAGCTCGTCGAGGGGCAGGGAAGAAATTGAGAGTTTTGAGTTGAACGTTATGAGTTATGAGTTGAAGCCAGTCCAACAGCTCCGGCAAGCCCAGAGGCCTCCATGAAATTCTTCCGCCTGGTCTGGAGCAACCTGCTGCGCAAGAAGGTCCGCACGACCCTCACCATCGGCTCCTTCGCCGTGGCCCTCTTTCTGTTCGGGCTCCTGGTGACGATTCAGACGGCCTTCAACCAGGGGGTCGAGGTGGCGGGAGCGGACCGCCTGGTGGTGCGCAACAAGATCTCCCTCATCATGCCCCTGCCCCTCTCCTACGAGCAGCAGATGCTCCAGATCCCCGGCGTGAAGGCCGTCACCTTCGCCACGTGGTTCGGAGGGTACTACCAGGACCCGAAGAATTTCTTCCCCCAGTTCGCCATACAGAAGGAGACCTGGCTGAAGATGTACCCCGAGTTCCAGGTGCCCAAGGACCAGTGGAGCGCGTTCCTGGCGGACCGCGAGGCATGCATCGTGGGCCGGAAAACCGCCCAGAAGTACGGCATCAAGGCGGGTGACCGCATTCCCATCGTAGCCTCCATCTGGGGCGGAGTCTGGGAGTTCAACGTGCGGGGCATCTACGACGGGGCTCGCACGGAGGACGACACCACGCAGCTCTGGTTCCGGTGGGACTACCTCGACGAGCGCCGGCAGTGGGGTAAGGGCACGGTGGGGTGGTACGTGGTGCGCGTGGAGAACCCCGACGAGTCCATGGCCGTGGCCAAGGCCATTGACGGCCGCTTCGCCAACTCCTCCTGGGAGACCAAGACCGACACGGAGCGCGCCTTTGCGGCGGGCTTCGTGAAGCAGATGGGAAACATCAAACTCCTGATCCTGGTCATCGGCAGCGTGGTCTTCTTCACCCTCCTGCTGGTGACGGGAAACACCCTGGCCATGTCCGTACGGGAGCGGACGGGGGAGCTGGCTGTCCTCAAGACCCTGGGCTTCACGGACGCAGCCGTGCTGTGGCTCGTGCTGGGTGAGTCCCTTCTGTATTCGGCCCAGGGAGGCATCCTCGGACTGGCCGCCGTAAAGCTCTTCACCCTCCACGGCGATCCCACGGGGGGCTTCCTGCCCCTCTTCTACCTGCCCCCCTCCAAGATGCTCCTCGGGCTCCTCGTGGCCCTCGCCACGGGCGCCGCCGCGGGCATCATCCCGGCGGTGCTGGCCATGCGGCTAAAAATCGTCGAAGCCCTCAGGAGGGTATGACCATGAATGTGGAATGGCGGATGTCGAATGGCGAATGTCATGCGACGGGCCACGGTGTGATCCTCCTGACATTTCACATTTCACATTTCACATTCCCCATCCCCCCCGGAGGTCTCCTCCCGTGAGCGTCCCGCTGATCTACACGATCCGGTCTGTGCGGGCGCGGTGGGCGAGCAACCTCATCGCCGTGCTGGGCATCGCGGGAGTGGTGGCGGTCTTCGTGGCCATGATGGCCATGGCACGGGGCTTCCAGCGGACCCTCGTAGAGAGCGGCTCTCCCATGAACGCCATCGTCACACGGGGAGGCGCCACCACGGAGATGGAGAGCGTGGTGACCCTGGAGCAGGAGCGAATCATCGCGGACGCCGCCGGGGTAGCGCGCGACGTGCAGGGCCGGCCCCTGGTCAGCGGCGAGGTGGTGGTGGTCACGGCCTTCCACCACAGGCGCACCAACTCGGACGCCCTGGCCCAGGTGCGGGGGGTGTCCGAAGATGCCCTCCGGGTCCACGACGGGGTGCACATCGTCCGCGGCCGCTTTCTCAGGCCGGGGCTGGCCGAGCTCGTGGCGGGGAAGAACGCCTCAGACATGTACACGGGCTTTCAGCTCGGCGGCACCCCCCGCTTCGGGGGACGCACCTGGACCGTGGTGGGCATCATGGACAGCGGCGGGAGCGCCTTCGACTCGGAGGTCTGGGCCGACGCGGTGGTCCTCAACCAAACCTACAAGCGCCCCGCGGACATCTTCTCCTCCGTGACCGTGCGCCTCACCTCGCCGGCGGCCTTCTCCGCCTTCAAGAGCGCCCTCTCCGCCGATCCCAGGCTCACGGTGCAGGCGGACCGCGAACGGGACTACTACGCCAAGCAGTCGGGGGCCGTCTCCACCATGATCAGGGTCTTGGGTTACCTGGTGGCCTTCATCATGGGCATCGGGGCCGTCTTCGGGGCCTTCAACACCATGTACTCGGCCGTCTCGGCTCGTTCCCGCGAGATCGCCACCTTACGCGCCCTGGGCTTCCGGCCCGGAAGCGTTGTCCTGGCCTTCCTCGCGGAGTCGCTGGTGATCTCTCTCATCGGCGGCCTGCTCGGGTGCCTGGCCGCCCTCCCCTTCAACGGCCTCACCACCGACGCCCTCAATTGGCAGACCTTCTCCCAGCTCGCCTTCGCCTTCCGCGTCACCCCCGGCCTTCTGGCCTGGGGCCTCGCCTTCGCCCTTTTCATGGGCTTCTGGGGCGGCCTTCTGCCCAGCATCCGCGCCGCGCGCCTCCCCATCGCCACGGCGCTGCGGGAGCTGTAGAACCTTCCCGAAAGAAGCATCAGAGCTGTGCCCGCGCGCTGCGGACCTCCTTGAAGGAATAGAGGAAAGCGGGCAGAGCCACCACCGCCATGAAGAGGCCCACCAACACCTGGCCCGAGTCCAGAAAGACCACCCGGTCCAGCCCCGCGAGGGCGAGGGCTCCCGCGAGGGCGAAGAGGAGGCCGCCGAAGAAGAGGGTGCGGCCCCCCGTCTGGGAGCCGATGGTCCGGATCTGGGCCTCGGTCAGGGCGTGCGTCCAGCGAAGGGAGGCGCCGAAGAGGGCCCCCACGGCGGCCAGGGTGATCATGGTGCCCAGGCCGAAGAGGAGGCCCGGCAGGAAGCCCAGCCAAGGGCTGCCCATGGCCGGGGCCGCGGCGGTGTTGACGAAGATCGAGTAGGCCCCGAAGCCGAAGCCCGCGATGAACCCGTGGACGAGGGTCCACCGGACGGGAGGCACGGCGGCCGCCCGGGCCGCGGGAGCGTGCTGCCGTGAAAGCACGCCGCCCGTGGACTCCATGTCCTTCCCCTCGTCGTGATGGTGCCCGAAGAGGTGCACGTGGAGGTAACGGTTTCGGCGCAGCACCATTGCCCCCGCCGCCGTCATGACCACGCCCACCACCACGTACACCACGGCGTTCACCACAGGCAGGCGCAGAAAGGACGCCAGGGCAAGGTAGGAAAGCTCCGAGACGATCATACGCTGGACCGTGAAGGCGGCCGAAAAGTAAAGGCCCGCCCTCATGCCTTCCCGCCCGCTCGCCCCTCCGATGGCGTAGCTGAACGTGATCGGCCACGTGTGCTCGTCCGGCAGGACCCCGTGAAGGAGGCCAAAAAGCAGCGAGTACACCAGCGCCGACCAAGGGCCCATGCCCCCACCTCCACTCCAACCTAACACCCCCGCGCCCCCACTCGTTCCCGGCGGATTTCCGTGCAGAGGAACGGATTCACCACGGAGACACGGAGGACACGGAGGAAAGACGAGATGAGGGGATG
>JBBIKI010000053.1:0-20823 GCA_037445535.1 Acidobacteriota bacterium
GGTTCGAGTCCCCCCTTCGGCACCAAGGCTCGAAAGCGGAGAGGGGCGACCCTCTCCGTTTTGCATTTAGCGCAGGTTTCACGGGAGGGGGGCGAGAAGGGCGGGAGACCCGCTGGCGGCGGTTACGAGAACGCGAGACGCTAGACGCGAAAGGCAAGACACCTAAATCCGTTTCAGGGGCGTGGCGGAGGCACGGGGCCAAGAGCCTTAAATGGCCTTGGAGGGGGGCGCCCGCCCGTCTCCGCCACGATTCCCCGCTCCATGGTTTGCTCCCGGTGCTAGCCTCAGGCTATCCTTGATTCATGGCGGCATTGCTGGATGTGCAGGCCCTTCGCGTCGAATTTCCCTCTGCGCCGGGGCCGGTCACCGCGGTGGAAGAGGCTTCCTTCAGGGTGAATGAGGGCGAAGCCGTGGCCCTCGTGGGCGAGTCGGGCTCGGGTAAAACCCTCTCCGCCCTGGCCATCCTTCGCTTGATTCCCGCGCCGGGCCGCATGGCGGGAGGGCGAATCCTCTTCAGAGGCAAAGAGGTTCCAGGTTTGGGAGAGGAGGCGCTCAGGGCTTTCCGGGGCAAGGACGCGGCGATGATCTTCCAGGAGCCCCAGTCGGCATTGAACCCCGTCCTGACCGTGGGCTTTCAGATCGCCGAAGCGGTTCTGGCGCACGAGAAGGTGCCCAAGAAGGAGGCATGGGCCCGGGCGAGAGACCTTCTGGCCAAGGTACGGATGGCGGATCCCGGGCGGTGTCTGGCGAGCTACCCGCACCAGCTCAGCGGCGGCATGCGCCAGCGCGCCATGATCGCCATGGCTTTGGCTTGCCAGCCCGCCCTCCTCATCGCCGACGAGCCCACGACGGCTCTGGACGTGACCGTTCAGGCCCAGATCCTCGATCTGCTGGCGGAACTGGGAGAGAGCATGGGGATGGCGCTGCTCCTCATCACCCACGACCTGGGCGTGGTGGCCCGCGCCGCCCGGCGGGTCTACGTCATGTACGCCGGAAGGGTCGTGGAGGAGGCTCCCGTGCAGCGCCTTTTCTCCGCGCCGGGACACCCCTACACCCGCGGGCTTCTCCAGTCCCTGCCTCGCCTGGATAGGCGTGAGCGCCGCCTCGTGGCCATTCCGGGCATCGTGGCTCCCCCCGGATCTTTCGATCATGCCTGCGCCTTCGCCCCCCGTTGCGCACTTGCCGCCGAGGCGTGCCGGCGCCAGGTTCCTGGCTGGCGCGACTTGGCCCCGGGGCATGCCGCACGGTGCGTCCTCGCGGCGGGAGATGGAGCGTTCCAGGAGGGGGCGCCGTGAGAGAAGGGAACCAAGCCCTGCTGAAGGCTCATGACCTGGTCTGCCGTTTCCCTCTCCGCCGCGGCCTCTGGGGGAACCCCGTGGCCTACGTGCATGCCGTGGACGGCGTGAGCCTCACCGTGGGGGCAGGGGAGACCCTGGGCCTGGTCGGAGAGACGGGGTCGGGCAAAACGACCGTGGGACGGATCCTCGTACGCCTCCAGGAGCCCGATTCGGGCCAGGTTCTCTTTGACGGCCAGGACCTCCTGGCCCTGAAGGGAAAAGACCTTCGCCAGCGCCGGCGGCAGTTTCAGATCGTCTTTCAAGATCCCATGGGGAGCCTGAACCCTCGCATGCGCGTAAGGGACATCGTCGAGGAGCCCTTGCTGATCCACACGCTGGGAACCCCTCGTGAACGCAAGAACCAGGCGGCGGCCCTCCTGGACAGGGTGGGCCTGAGCGCCTCCGCGGCGGACAAATACCCCCATGAGTTCTCTGGGGGGCAGCGCCAGCGCATCGGGATCGCCAGAGCTCTGGCCCTAAACCCGAAGTTCATCGTCCTTGACGAGCCTGTCTCGGCTCTGGACGTCTCGGTACAAGCCCAGGTAGTGAATCTTCTGCAGGATCTCCAGGAGGAGCGGGGCCTGGCCTACCTGTTCATCGCCCACGGCCTTCAGGTCGTGGCGCACGTGAGTGGCCGGGTGGCGGTCATGTACCTCGGGCGCATCGTCGAACTTGGCCCCACCGAAGCCGTGTTTGAACGGCCTCTCCACCCTTACACCCGGGCCCTCATGGCTTCGGTTCCGGAACCTGATCCGGCATGCCCAAAGACCTCCGCCCTCATCCACGGTGAACTTACGGCGGAGCCAGGCCTTCCCGGGGGCTGCCGCTTCGCTCCGCGGTGCCCCCTCGCCAGTGATAGGTGCCGCCTGGAGGACCCTCTCCTCCGGGACTTCGGCGGCCAACACGCCGCGTGCCACTTCGCCGGGAGGTGACGGGGTCTTTTTTCTGATACAGACACCGCGCGTTGACTGTTCTTGGGGAGCGGGGAGTGAAGGAATCGGTCTGTATCGATCATTAGGGGTAAACGTTCCACTCCCCACTTCCCGCTTCCCACGAAAAAAAAGAGGCGGCCCGAAGGCCGCCCCTTTTGCTGGAAAGAACAACGCCTAGTAGTGGAAGTCGTAGGTGGTCTCGCCGCCGTCGGGATTCTGGAAGCGGAAGTGCGTGGTCTGGCCCTTGGGCACCAGAGCCTTGAGCGCCTTGCCGCCCGCGATCTTGATCTTGGTGGTCTTCTTGTACTGCACGTTGGTCCACTGCGTTTCGTTGATGTAGACCTTCATGCCGTTCTGGAGATTGCTCCCCGTCACGATGAGCGTGAAGGCTGCGGGGGGAGCGGCCTTCTTCATGAGGGTTACCACGGGCGGAGCCGCAGCCGTGACGGTGATGGCGAGGTGGGTGTCCGTGGCCGTGGCACTCTTGCTGTCGGTCACGGTGAGGGTGACGTGGTAAGTTCCAGCGTTGGCGTACGTGTAAGACGGGTTCTGTACCGTTGAAGCGGCGCTGCCGTCACCGAAGTTCCAGGAGTAGGTGTAAGGGCCTGTGCCGCCCGAGGCGGAACCCGTGAAGGTGACGGCCAGCGGCTTGGACCCCGAGGTCTTGTCCGCCGAGGCGGTGGCCACGAGGGCCGCGGCGCCGGGAGTGATGGTGACCTGGGCAGTGGCCGTGGCGCTGGCCGAGTCCTTGACCGTCAGAACGGCGTTGAAGGTCCCCGCCGTGGTGTAGGTGTGCGAGGGGCTCTGGGTTGTGGATGCGGCGCTGCTGTCACCAAAATTCCAGGAGTAGGTATAGGGGCCCGTTCCGCCGGAGGCTGAGCCCGTGAACTGGACCGTCAGCGGGGTGGCGCCGCCGGTCTTGTCGGCTGAAGCCGACGCCGCCAGGGGGCTGGGACCGCCACCCAGGTTGGCGATGTCGAGGCGGTCCTCGAGGAACCCGTAGCTGTTGCCGTCGTCACCCCCTACCTGGTAGAGGAGGCCGTTGAGGACGCAGATCTTATGATTGGCACGGCTGTACAGGCCCTGGGTTGACGTGAAGGCGTCGCCCGCGGGGTCGTACACCTGGATGAAGGGAGCCAACCGGTAATAGTTGGTGAGGTTCTGGTTGTACAGGTTTCGTCCCCCGGAGATGATGATGTGGTTGTTGTACACCGTCGCCGCCGCTTCGTAGATGGGAATGGGGAAAGCGGCACCCGTAGAGAAGGTATCGCTCGCGGGGTTGTAGATGACCACGCTTTCGTTCAAGGTGGAGGCCGTGGCGGAGCCGACATACCCGCCGAAGATATAGATTTTGCCGTTGTAGGCGACGGCGGTGCCGGCTTCCATGGCGTTGGGCAGGTTGGCCTTGGTACTCCAGGTGTTGGCGCTGAGGTCCAGGCTCCGAACCGCCGCCACGTCAGCCGTGCCGTTGTAGCCGCCGAAAACGTAGAGGCTGTTCCCCACCACGGCCCCGCAGGCCACGTTGGTGGCGTTGGGGTCGGTGGCCATGGCGGCAAAGGTGCCGGCGGCGGGGTCGTAGATCTGGGCACTCCCGTCCACGCCAGAGCTTGTGGCCCCGTCAGCCATGACGATCTTGCCGTTCCAGACGTCCGCGACGGAGCCGAAGAGGGGCTTGGGGTTGGTGGCGCTGGCGGTGGTCCAGGTGCCCGAGGCTGGGTCGTAGACGTAGACGGCGCTGTTCATGCCGCCCCCGTTGCCGCCGCCGATGACGTAGATCTTGCCGTTGACTACCTGGGCGGCAGCGGAGCCCACGTAATTGGGCACGACCTTGTTGGGCTCGAAGAAAGTTCCCGTGGAGGGGTCAAAAACGTCCACGACGCGGAAGCCGGAAGCGCCGCCGATGACGTAGATCTTGCCGCCGACATTGATGGCGCCCGCTTCGTTGCGGACCAGGGGACTCGGGGAATGGCCGGTAAAGGCCGTCATGGTTCCGGCGGCGGGATCCAGGATTTGGATGACGCCCGAATAGCCGTTATCGGCGGGCGGGCTGACGGAGGTGTTCCATTTGCTGCCTGGAAAGACGTAGACCTTGCCGTCATCCCCGAGGGCGGCCCCGAAGTTTGAGGTGAACTCACCCGAGACCATGGGGATGGTCGTGGAATCCCACGCATTGCCTGCGGGGTCATAGGAGATGGCGTTGCCGATGTACTTGGACGCGGTGGTGCCGCCGTTGTCGCCGCCGATGACGTAGATGCGGTTCTTGGAAGGCACCGCCACGGCCGCGCCATAGGCGCGCACCACGGGCATGCTGGCGCCGGTGCTCCAGGCGTTGGAGGCCGGATCGTAGATGTTCACGGTCTTCTGGTAGGTGCCCGTATTGCCTCCAAACAGATAAATTTTGTTGTTCCAAACTGCGGCCATTTGGCCCCGGATGGGGGAGGGTGTGGCCTTGGCCGTGGTCCACGTATTGGTGGCGGGGTCGTAGACCTCGTTCGCGTCCACGGGGCCGCCCGCGCCGGAGGAGTCAATGGTTCGGCCTCCCATGACGTAGATCTTGCTGTTGACGACGGTAGCGGTGCACAGGTACCGCGCCGTGGGCATGGCAGCGCCGGCCGTCCATGTGTCGGAGGAGGGGTCGTAAATTTGGGTGGTGTTGAGGGTGAGAGAGTTCTCCGTCTCCGTGCCCGTCAGGCCACCGAAGACGTATATTTTTCCGTTGACGGTCGCTATTCCCGACCAGCCCGCGCTTTGGGGCAAGGGCGCCTTGACACCTTGCCAGGTGATGGGGAACGGTGGTGCCGCGGCCAGAACGGCCATGCCGAGCGCCAGGCCCAAAACGGCCAGAAGGGTGAACCTCGCTAAACGAGAGACCTTGACCATGCGTTCCTCCCTGAAAGTGTGGTGCGACGAATACCTCTTGCAGACCCGGCTTGTTTCAATCCAAATGGAAGCTTATACCAGCCCTTCGCGGGGAGCAATCCCCCTTAAATTTTGGGTCCCATGCAGCGGCTTTACGAGTCAGGCTGTCCGGGCCCATGCCTTGACCGCTTTGGCACCATGAGGCTATGGTTAGGCGGACGCGGCGGCGGCCGCAGGGGAGGGGTCATGGCCAAGGCAAGGCATCCTAAAGGCTTGTACGTTTTGTTCTTCACCGAGATGTGGGAGCGGTTCGGCTTCTACACCATGCTCTTTATTTTTACCCTGTACCTGGACGAGTATTTCCATTTCCGGCATCCGGGAACCATCTACGGCGCCTATCTCGCCCTCGTTTACTTCACTCCCATCGCGGGAGGCTGGGTAGCGGACCGCGTGCTGGGCTTCCGCAAGACCATCGTCTTGGGCGCCATGCTCCTGGCGGCCGGTTACGCCATCATGGCCGTGAAGGTGCCCAACTCCCCCCAGGTGGAGCAGCAGGTGGTGGCCGCCGAAAAGGCCCAGGCGCAGGCCTTCGCTAACTGGCAGGCGCGGGGCGAAGCGGCCCAGGCGCAAGGCCAGCCCTTCAGCGAAGCCCAGCCCCGGTACGACGGCCCCGAGCGGACGGCGGGCCAGCCGCTCCTCTTCCTGTCCCTTCTGGTCCTGGTCCTTGGGAATGGCCTCTTCAAGCCCAACATTTCGGTGATGGTGGGTAATCTTTACGCGGAGGACGACCCGCTCAAGGATTCGGCATTTAACATTTTTTACATGGGCATCAACATCGGGGCCTTCTTCGCCCCGCTGGCCGCGGCGTATCTGCGTAGCAGGCTGGGATGGTGGTGGGCCTTTGGCGCGGCCGCCCTGGGCATGCTCGTTGGGCTGGCCATCTTCCTCCTCTTCCAGCGCTTCATCGCTCACGCGGAGATCAGCAACCACTCGGGCGCCGTGGTGAAGGGCGAGGCGCTGACGAAGAAGCAGGAATGGAACCGCATTTTCGCGCTTCTCGCCATCTACGCCATCGTCGTCCTCTTCTGGATGGCGTTCCACCAGAACGGATTCACCATGACCCTATGGGCGCGAGACTCCACGGGGCCCATCTTTGGATTCCAAATTCCGCCCGAGGCCTTCGGGGCGGCCAACGCCTTCTTCGTGGTGACCCTCACGCCCCTGGTGGTCTGGTTCTGGGGCAGGCTTCGGGGGCGCGGACTGGAGCCCTCCACGCCGGCCAAGATGGGCATCGGCATGATCCTCACGGCAGGAGCCTTCGGCGTCATGGGCTTGGCGGGCCGCATGGGAGGAGACGTGGGACGGGTTTCGCCCCTCTGGCTCGTGGCGGCCTACTGCGTGGTGACCCTTGGCGAACTCAACCTCAGCCCCATGGGACTGGCCTTTTGCTCCAAGGTGGCTCCGCCCCGCTTCAGAGGCCTCATGATGGGCCTATGGTTCGGCGCCACGGCGTGCGGAAACTATCTGGCGGGAGGCATTGAATTCCTATGGGATCGCTGGCCGCACAGCGGGTTCTTCTTCTTCCTCGTGGCATCGAGCCTCTTCGCGGCCCTCTTGCTGGGCTTGGTTTTGCGCAAGGTTAACGCGGCGGTGACTAGTTAGGGAGCGGGGAGCGGGGAGCAGGGCCCGTGCTTCCCAGGCTATTGCCTGCCATGTGAAGTGCACGCGGACGGACGCAAAGAGGCGGGCTCGCGCCCGCCTCTTGTGTCGCCGGAACAGCCGGGTTCTAGTCGCTGAAGGCCAGGTAGCCCGGGATGATGAGGTTGATCAGGGGAATGATCATGAGGATCCCCAACCACGCGGGCTTGCCCCTCCGTTCTGAGATACTCATCCAAATGAGGATGCCGAAGACGATGTTGAGGAGGGGGATGAACAGCATGATGATCCACCACCACTCTTTCCCCGCGCACTGGACGAGGGTCCAGAGGTTGACGATGGGGATCCACGCCAGCCAAGCGTTCTCCACGCCAAGCTTCTGTGCGATCTTCATGATGCACATGGAGAAGTAGACATAGATGACGAGAATGAAGCAGCAGTAAGCCCCCATCATGCCCGCGAGCAATCCACCTCCTAGTGCCTGTCTTCCCGCTTCTTCCATGGCTTGCCTCCTCCCATTTGCCTTCCGCCCGGCCAGGCCTTGCGCCCGCTGAGGTAGGAATTTAGCCGTAGGATGGCCCCGGAACAGCCAGAAGTCAAGACGGGCCGTGAGTCTCTGAGCGAAAGGGGCCGCAGGACGCTGCTGGACTGGTCATCGCCGCAGGGGGCGCCTACGCGTTTTCGGCTCTTCGGTGGAATGTCACTGGCTGTTGACGTCCCTGGGATGCACCCTTAAAGTGGAGCTGAACGGCACGGAAGCGAGGGAGGGCACATTGATGGAGGCCTTGAACCGAGTCCTAGGGGGGCAAGGGCGTGTCCCAATACTCTTGGTGTTGAGCCTGGCTGTTTTGGCCTGTACCACGTACCGGCCTGCCACGACGGACGGCAGAACCATCTACCGCGAGGCGTGCGCCCCCTGCCATGCCGTACCTCCCGCCACGGGTCCCAACCTAGTGGGCATGAGGCTCACCCCCGACAGAGTGGGGCAAACGCTCGACACGGGCGGGAAAAAGATGCCCGCCTTTCCCGGCATCCAAGGAAAGGCCAGGCGGAATCTCATCCAATACGTGGTCACCTTGCCAAGTCCCAACGGGAACTGAGGGGAGCGGGGAGCGGGGAGCAAGGAGCGGTGCGCTTTAGGTGGTTCCCCGGCTGTGACCCTTCTCACAAACGGCTGCGCCGCGCTTGAGGTGCCGCGAATCTTTGGCTATGCTCTCGATGGTCTTTGACCAGGGAGGATTTGACTATGAAAACCACGCTTCTGTTGGCCGCCGCGGTTGCGGCGCTGAGCCTGGGCGCGCACGCGGCCGGGCTGGGCATCTACTACAAGGGATCCGTCAAGGTGGAAGGCGGGGAGCCTCAGGCCAAGGCGGAGAAGATGTCCGCCGAGGAGAAGGCGAACATGCGCCAGATGGGCTTGAATCCCGATGTCTTTCTGGGGTATGAGTTCGAGGCCCGCGCCGAAGCCGGCAGGTACAAGATGACCTACCTCACCGACTTCGGGTTCTTCGCCAAGGGAAGCTATATTCTCGGGGACGCTAAGACCGGCAAGGGATATTTCGTCTTCCCCGAGAAGAGGGAGTACATGGAAATGGACGCCGACCAGCTGCAAGAGGCGGCCGGCAGCATGGCCAAGTCCATGAAGATCACCTACGCGAACCAGAAGGCGGACGTGACGCCGCTACCTCCCAAGCTGGTGGAGGGCACGCTCTGCCAGGGCAAGCGGGTGGCCCTGGCCTTCGACACCTCCGCGAGGATCATGGGATTCTCGAGCAAATCCCACACGGAGGAGACGACCGACTACTACACGACCAACACGTATGACGCCCTGACCCTCTTCGGCGGGCGAAACTGGCAGGGGATGGGCATGGTGACGGGGGACAAGGAGTTTGACAAGGCCATTGCCGCCAAGGTCGGGTTTCTCGGCTTCCCCGTCCAGATCGTGAGCCACCGCGTGGTGGACGGGAAGGACCAGGGGACCACCACCTTGACCATCAAGGACATCCAGCTCGCGGCCATGCTTCCGGGCACGTTCGACCTCCCATCAGGGTATACCAAGACCGAACTGGGTGCGGGCTCCATGATGAAGAACATGTTCAAACAAGGTGGAAACGCGGGCGAGGAAGGGGCGGAAGGGTCCTCCTCCGAGGAAGGCCAGCAGCAGGGGCAACAGAACCAGCAGAAAAAGAAGCCCTCGTTCAAAGATCTGCTCAAGGGTCTGGGAAAATAACGGAGATTCCTTTCGAGGACGAACCCGGGGGAGAGGGACTGTCCTCTCCCCTTGCCGTTCAGGCTGCCCTGCGGCGGCCGCCATGTGGTACACTCCCCAATCTGAAAACGAAGGGAGACGGTCTTGTCCCGCGCTGACCTGCACGTGCACACCCGCTATTCCGCTTGGCGCCACATGCGGTTCGTCCATCCCCGGGACTCCTACGTCGAACCCGTGGAGGCCTACAGGGCCGCGCGCCGCGCGGGGATGGATTTGGTGGCCATCACGGACCACGACGCCGTGGAGGGAGCGCTGCGTCTTCTCCAAGACCCCGGGGTGGAGCCCGAGCGCATCATCGTGGGCGAGGAGGTGGAGTGCACCTTTCCGGAGACGGGCCAGTGGATCCACGTGAACGTGCTCGGGCTCACGGAGGCGGACCACGGTGAGCTCCGGCGTCGCCGTTCCGACGTAAGGGCGGTCGTAGAGTATTGCCAGAGCCGCGGTCTCCTCCACGTCCTGAACCATCCCTTCCAGTCCTATTTTGGCCAGAAGCCTCTCCAGGCCTATATCGAGGACATCCTCGCCCTCTTCACTCACGTGGAGGGGTTCAACGGAGGGGTGACCCTTCTCCAGAACAGGGCCGTGGGAGCGCTGTGCCGGGAAGCCGGCGGCAGGGGCCACCGGCTCACGCAGGTGGGGGGATCGGATGCCCACCTCGCGCCGCGCGTGGGAAGGGCTTGGACGGAGGCCGCCGGGGAGTCGGCGGCGGCGTTCCTGGAGGAAGTCAAGGCGGGGCGCTGCCATCCCGGCGGCACCATTGGCGGCACCTGGGGGCTCTTCGCGGATGTCCAGTCCATCATCGCGACCTATTACGGGCGTCTTTACACGGGGCGCGGCGAAGGCGGCACGGCCTGGGGTTCGGCGAGCGACCTTCTGGGAGCCACCCTTTGCCTTCCCGCCGCCTTCGGGCCGTTTCCCCTGGCCGTCGTGGCGGCCAACCAGTTCCGCCAGAAGTGCATTTCACGGGCCGTCTTGACGAGGCTGCCGGGCTTGAATTGGAATAGAATCCAGGCGCCTGCCCATTGACCGGACCCCCGCTGGAGGATACGCCATGACCACCAGGCACAAACCCTTGCTTGCTGATCAGGTTCCCGAGGTGCCGTTGGGACTCCCTCGCAAGGAAGACTCCCTTTGTCCCGAATGCCTGGCCGTCATTTCCGCCGACCTCACGGAGGAGGGCGGCAAGGTCGTCATGCGCAAGACGTGTCCGAAGCACGGTCCTTTCGAAGACATCGTCTCGTCCAGCTCGGCGGTCTTTCTTAGAATGGAGCGCTACGCCGTGGACGGGTCGGTGGATTTCGAGAATCCCATGGAGCCCGAATCCGGCTTGTGTCCCCACGGCTGCGGGCTCTGCGCGGGCCACCAGTCCCACGCGGCCCTCACCAACCTGGACCTCACCAACCGCTGCAACCTACGCTGCCCTTACTGTTTCGCCAACGCCAACATGCAGCCTTACGTGTACGAGCCTAGCCTGGCCCAGATCGAGGCCATGGTGGACCAGGCCCTCGCCATGCGTCCGCGCCGCATGCAGGCGATCCAGTTCTCGGGCGGGGAGCCGACCCTCTCTCCCCATTTCATCGAGGCGTGCCGCCTGGTGAAGGCCAGAGGCGTCAAGATGATCCAGGCGGCCACCAACGGCATCCGCTTCGCTCAGGAGGAGGGCTTCGCCGAGAAGGCCGCGGAGGCGGGCCTCAACGCCGCCTACCTCCAGTTCGACGGGGTGGACGACCAGGTCCACCAGGTAACCCGAGGCGTCAAGGGCCTCTACGAGATCAAGCTCAAGGCCCTGGAAGCGTTCCGCCGCGCGGGGATCCGCGTGACCCTCGTCCCCACGCTCATCAAGGGGGTGAACGACCACCAGCTCGGTGACATCCTGAAATTCGCCCTAGCCCACATGGACGTGATCGTGGGCGTGGCTCCCCAGCCCGTCTCCTTCACGGGGCGCATCGACCAGGCGGAGCGCTTGGCCCGGCGCTACACGAGCGCCGACGTGGCCCTGGACATCGAACGCCAGACGGGCCTTCTCAAGGCGGAGAGGGACTGGTATCCCTTCAGCATCACGGTGCCCTTCACGAGAGTGGCGGAGAACGTCCTGGGAGCGGACGCCAACGGATTCCTCCCCATGCACTGCAGCGCCCACCCGGATTGCGGCCTGTCGGCTTTCCTCCTCGTGAACCAGCGCACCGGAGCCACGGCCCCTCTCAATGAAGTGTTCGACATTGACCGGGCACTCCTGCTTATGGACGAACTGGGCCGCAAGACACGCCGAAAGCCATCGCGCCTCTACACCACCGCGCAGATCTTCAGCATCCTGATGAAGACCTACCGCCCCGATAAGGCTCCACCGGGCCTCAACTTCCTCCAAATGGCCAAGACCGTGGACGCCATCTCTGGAAAGCGCCTCATGGGCATCGCCAAGAAGCGCCGCTACGAATGGCGCCTTCTCCTGGTGGCTTCCATGCATTTCATGGACGCCTATAACTACCAGGTGAGCCGGGTCAAGAATTGCACCATCCACTACAGCACGCCGCGCGGCCGCATCTACCCTTTCTGCACCTACAATTCGGGCCACGTGTTCCGGGACGAGGTGGAGCGCGAGTTCAGCGTGCCCAAGGACGTGTGGCTCAAGCAGCGGGGCGGCCAATACGTCAATGAGGGGTTCCTGGAATAGCCGGCTCTACGGCGAAGGGTCTCGTGTAGTGGGGCAAATCGCTCAGACTCTCGGTGATGAGGTTCCACTGCTCCCGAGGGAGAGGCGCAATCTCCCCAAGGCCATGGAATACAGGACTTTAGCTCGTGTTGACAGGCCTATGGGGCTGTGGTAGGCTCCTCGCCTGACTTTCGCCCGGTCAGGGTGTCACAACACAGCTTCATCGAAGGGGGTCTGGATGCAGAGCGCATATCTGCCGATCCTGATCATGGTTGCGGTGGCGATGTGCATGGCCATCGGGCTGTCGCTGGCCTCGTGGCTCCTGGGCTACGTGCGCCGCTCCAGGACGCTGCTGACGCCCTATGAGTGCGGCTTGGATCCCATGGACGAGCCCTTCAGGCGCGTCTCGGTGCGGTATTACGTGGTGGCTCTTCTTTTCCTCCTCTTTGACGTGGAAACCCTCTTCCTGTTCCCCGTGGCGGCCGTGTACCGCGAGCGGGTGGCCGCGGGTTGGGGACTCTTCGTGTACGGCGAACTGCTCCTTTTCCTGGCGATCCTCCTCGTGGGCTACGTGTACGCCCTCAAGAAAGGCGCTTTGCGATGGGAGTAGATACGGAAACTCTCGCGCTTGATACGCGAACTCAAGACGACCTGGCGCTCCTAAAAGACGGCGTCGTGTTGGGCACCCTATCCAAGGTCGTGGACTTGGCCCGCAAATACAGCCTGTGGCCCATGCCTTTCGGGCTCTCCTGCTGCGCCATCGAAATGATGGCCGTGGCCGCGAGCCGGTACGACCTGGCCCGCTTCGGCGCGGAGGCCATGCGTTTCACCCCCCGCCAGTGCGACCTCATGATCGTCGCGGGCACTCTCACGAAAAAGATGGCCTCGGCGGCGCGGCGCATCTACGACCAGATGCCCGAGCCCAAGTGGGTCATCGCCATGGGAGTCTGCACGACCACCGGCGGCATGTTCAACAGCTACAGCGTGGTCCAGGGCATCGACCACATCATCCCGGTGGACGTCTACGTGCCGGGCTGTCCGCCGAGGCCCGAGGCGCTCATCTACGCCGTCATGAAAATCCAGGAGCGCGTCATGAAGGAGAAGTGGCGGCCCGCCGGAGATCGCCGCCGCAGCGGGCACTATCGTGGACGCGATCCGAAGTACGGCGCGCTCCCCGTCCTGGATCCCGGCGTGAAGCAGCTCGAAGGCAATCCGGACGACAAGGACACGCCGACGTGGCGCAAGGGTTACTACGGCGGCTGATCGAGACCGCGGGGAAGCGAAAAGACGCATGGCCGACCTGACGAACGACATCCGAGACCGCTTCCCTGATGCCCTCAAGGAGGCCGTCCTGACTCCCGGGGAGACCACCCTCGTGGTGGAGTCCGCCCAAGCAAAGGCGGTCCTGCGCTTCATGAAGGCGGAGCGCGGGTTCAACTACCTCGTGGATGTCTCCTGCGCCCACTGGCCTGACGAAGGACGCATTGACGTGGTCTACCAGGTCAGGAACCTCTCCACCCGGGAGCAGGTTCGTGTCCGCGCCGCGCTTCCCGTAGAGGATCCCTCCATCGAAACGGTGGCGGACCTCTGGCGCACGGCCAACTGGCTGGAGCGCGAGGTGTACGACCTCATGGGCATCATGTTCGTGGGGCACCCCGACCTCCGCCGCATCATGCTGCCGGAGGATTTCGAGGGGCACCCGCTCCGCAAGGAGTATCCCATGGAGGGAGATGACGAGTGGCGGAACTATCTGCCCCCGGAGGGTTCCCAGCCGTGAGACGACGAATTCGGAATTCGGAATTCGGAATTCGGAATTCCGAACCTGACATTCAACATCGCGTTTTCACCCCCGGAGGCTTCTCTTGAACCGCACCACCGTAGACCGCGAGCGCCTGGGCCTGAATACCGAGCTGGTGACCGTCAACATGGGGCCCCAGCATCCGGCGACCCACGGAGTGCTTCGCATCGTGCTGACCCTGGACGGCGAGGTAGTCGTGTCGGCCAGGCCCGACGTGGGCTACCTGCACCGCGGCATCGAGAAGATCTGCGAGACCATGACCCTCCACCAAGCCATTCCCTACACCGACCGGATGGACTACCTCGCGCCGGTTGTGAACAACCTGGGCCTGGCCATGGCCGTCGAGAAGTTGGTGGACTTCCAGATCACCGAGAAATGCCGCGTCATGCGGGTGGTCTGCATGGAGCTGGGGCGCCTCTCCAGCCACCTCCTCTGGCTCGCCACCGCCGGCCTGGACATCGGAGCTGGTACCGTCTACTTTTACGCGTTCACGGGCCGCGAGCGCATCATGGACCTCTTCGAGCGCATGTCCGGAGCCAGGTTCACGGTCTCCTACGGCCGCATCGGCGGGCTCGCGCGGGACTGGGAAGCGGGGATCGAGCGGGACATTCTTAAGGTCCTGGACCTCACGAAGGATGCCATCAGCGAGGTCGACAAGCTCCTCACGCGGAACAAAATCTGGTGCGACCGGAACCAGAATGTGGGGCCCATCTCCGCGGAGGACGCCATCGACCTGGGCCTCAGCGGGCCCAACCTCCGCGCGGCAGGGGTCGAGTGGGACATCCGCAAGGCTTACCCCTACCTCGGCTACGACCGGTACGAATTCGAAATCCCCGTGGGCGAGCACGGCGACTGCTACGACCGGTACCTCGTCCGCATGGAAGAGATGCGCCAGAGCATCCGCATCGTCCAGCAGGCGCTCGAGGAGTACGACCCTTCAGGCCCGCTCTTCCCCACCGATCCGGCATCGCAGAAGGTTTTTCTGCCCCGGAAAGACCGGGTCCTCACCAAAATGGAGGAGCTCATCCACCAGTTCATCGTGGCCACCGAAGGTCCGAAGACCGAACGGGGCAAGGAGATCTACTTCTCCATCGAGGCCACCAAAGGGGAACTGGGCTTCTACCTCGTGGGGTCGGGCACCAACGTGGCCCACCGGTGCCACTTCCGGAGCCCAAGCTTCGTGAACCTGCAGGCGCTCCCCGTGATGGTGGAGGGCCAGATGGTGGCCGACGTCATCGCCACCATCGCCTCCCTCGACCCCGTGCTCGGAGAGGTGGACCGGTGAGCTACGCGAACGTGTCCGAGATGCTTGCAAACCCAGAGTTCTTGGCCAAGGTCGAGGTGCTGGCCAAGGCGTACCCCGAGCCGCGCACCGCCCTCCTGCCCGCGCTTCATCTGTGCCAATCCGAGCTTCGCCACGTCCCCGTGGAATTCCAAGCCTTTATCGCCGAGAAGCTCGGCATGGCCCCCGCGCACGTTCGGGGCGTGGTGACCTTTTACGAGATGTACAGCGAGAAGCAGCTCGGCCGGTACCTTCTGCAGGTGTGCAAGACGCTGCCCTGCATGCTCGCCGGGTCAGAAATCCTCCTGGAGCACCTTCAGGCCAAGCTCGCCCTTAAACCCGGCCAGACCTCGGGCGACGGGCGCTTTACCCTCATCACCGTGGAGTGCATCGCCTGCTGTGACGGCGGACCGGCCCTCATGATCAACGAAACCCTCCACCGGCACGTAACTCCCGCCGACGTCGACCGTCTCCTTGGAGAATTGGAATGAAGAAACTATTCACCACGGAGGCGCGGAGGACACGGAGCAAAGATAGGGCGAGAAGTACAGGTGAAGGTGGTCTGGATGAACTTGAAGTTCGAGGA
Organism: Acidobacteriota bacterium; assembly: GCA_037445535.1. Taxonomy (GTDB): domain Bacteria; phylum Acidobacteriota; class UBA4820; order UBA4820; family DSQY01; genus JAKAJA01. The sequence continues at coordinate 15,370 of JBBIKI010000053.1, forward strand.
CACCTGAGATTCTTCTTCCTCCGTGCTCTCCGTGCCTCCGTGGTGAGATGTCTTAGGGTTTCTTATGGCTGAGCTGATGAAACTCCTGACGCGAAACGTGGGGAAGGCCAACTCCACCAACGTAGACTCGTACATGGCCTCGGGCGGCTATGAGCCGCTCATGACCGCCCTCCACAAGATGAGCCCCGAGCAGGTCCTGGGTGAGGTCAAAGCGAGCAACCTCAAGGGGCGCGGCGGCGCGGGCTTCCCGGCGGGCCTCAAGTGGTCCTTCCTTCCCAAAGGCAAGGACCGGGTCAAATACCTCGTCTGCAACGCCGACGAGAGCGAGCCCGGGACCTTCAAGGACCGCCTCCTCATCGAGAACGACCCCCACGCGATCCTGGAAGGCATCATTCTCGCGGGATACGCCACGCAGGCTTCGGGCGCCTTCTTCTACATCCGGGGCGAGATGCCCCAGGGCTTCCGTATCTTCCAGAGAGCCGTGGATCAGGCCTACGAGCGCGGGTTCCTGGGCAAGAACATCCTGGGTTCGGGTTTCAACTTCGAGGTCTACGTATCGCGCGGCGCCGGGGCCTACATCTGCGGCGAAGAGACGGCCCTCATGAACTCGCTGGAGGGCAAGAGAGGCGAGCCTCGGCTCAAGCCTCCGTTTCCCGCGGGCTTCGGCGTCTACGGCCAGCCTTCCAACATCAATAACGTGGAGACCTACGCCAACGTTCCCCTGATCATCAAAAACGGCGGGGCGTGGTACGCGGCCATCGGCGCGCCCAGCGCTCCAGGTCCCAGGCTCTACGGAGTCTCGGGCCACGTGAAGCGGCCGGGCGTCTACGAGCTGCCCTCGGGCGTGAACCTGCGCGAGCTCATCTACGAGCACGCGGGAGGCATCCTCGGCGACCGTCCCCTCAAGGCCGTCATTCCCGGCGGCTCCTCCGTGCCCGTCCTGCGGGCGGACCAGATCGACGTGACCATGGACCCGGACGGCCTGAAAAAAGTGGGGACCATGGTGGGCTCCGCCGGCGTCATCGTCATGAACGACACGGTGTGTATGGTGAAAGCCATGGTCAACCTGATGCAGTTCTACGCCCATGAATCCTGCGGGCAGTGCACGCCTTGCCGCGAGGGAACGCACTGGCTGAAGCTCATCCTCCAGCGCATCGAGGACGGGGGAGGCAAACCGGGCGACGTTGACCTCATCCTTGACGTGTCCAACAACATCATGGGACGCACCATCTGCCCCCTGGGGGATGCGGCGGCCATGCCCGCCATCGCGTTCGCCACGCAGTTCCGTGATGAATTCGAGGCGCACATCCGCGAGGGCCGATGCCCCATGGCCCACACCCACATGACCGTGGCGGTGTAGATGCGTGTCACCACAAAGGCAAGGAAGAAAGAATAATCACCACCAAGACACGGAGAGCGCGGAGAAAGGAAGGTAAGAATCAAATGAAATGCTCATTTCCTTTTTCCCATTTTCTTCCGTGTCCTCCGTGCCTCCGTGGTGAGAATCTCTTGAGGTCTTTATGCCGCTGATCAGGATCGACGACAAGGAGATCGAAGCGCCTGAAGGGGAAACCATCCTTCGTCTGGCGCTGAAGCACGGGATTTACATCCCCTATTATTGCTGGCACCCGGCTCTCTCCATCGTGGGCCAGTGCCGCATGTGCCTGGTGGAAGTGAAGGGCGTTCCCAAGCCCCTCACGGCCTGCTCCACGGCGGTCACTTCGCTGCCCCCCGACAAGAAGATCGACGGCAAGTACGACATGGTGGTGGATACCAAAAGCCAAATCACCAAGAAGGCCCAGAAAGGCGTCCTGGAGTTCCTCCTCCTGAACCATCCCCTGGACTGCCCCATCTGCGACCAGGCCGGCGAGTGCCAGCTCCAGGAATACTCCTACACCTACGGAGAGCCCGCGAGCCGCCTGGAATTCGAAAAAGTCCACGCGCCCAAGCGGGTGGACATCGGACCCCACGTCGTCTTTGACGTGGAGCGCTGCATCAAATGCACGCGGTGCATCCGCTTTTGTAGGGAGATAACCCGGACCGAAGAGCTGACGCTCGCGGAGCGGGGCGTCCACGCGCGGGTGGAGACCTTCCCCGGGAAGCAGCTGGACAATCCCTACTCCGTCTGCACGGTGGATGTCTGCCCCGTGGGCGCCCTTACGAGCAAGGAATTCCGGTTCAAGCAGAGGGTCTGGTTCCTCACCTCCACAAATTCCGTCTGCCAGGAGTGCTCCCGCGGCTGCAGCGTTCGGGTGGACACCTATAAGGGCGAAGTCCTCCGCCTCGTACCGCGGGACAACCCCAAGGTGAACGGCCCCTGGATGTGCGACTACGGCCGGCTCATCAGCGAACGGATGAAAGACCTCACGGTCCTGTCTCGCCCCAAGGTGCGGGAAGGCGGCCGGCTCACCGCCATGCCGTGGCCGGGTTTTGCCCAGGTGCTCCAGAAGAAAGTGGCGTCCAGCCTGAAGGACGGGGCGAAGGACGCGGTCCTCCTCTGGTCGGGGCGCATGCCTCTCGAAGAGATGGCCGCGGCCAAGGCCCTGTCGGCGGGGATCTTCGGCGGCCTCCAGGGTACCTTCCCGAAGGTCTGCCGGGGCGAGGACGACGACCTGCTCATACGCAAGGAGCGCCGCCCGAACCTCAAGGGCGCGGCACTTTTGGGGCTTCCGGTGACGGGAGAGAATGCTCCCGTCTCGTCCCTCCTGAAGGGGAAGAAGGTGGCCCTCGTGGTCCGCGAAGACGTGGTGGGGGAGGCCCAGGGCCCGGAAAAGGAGGCCATCACGGCCGCTCTTTCAGCCATGGATCTTGTGGTCGTGGCCGATTACGCCCTCACGGAGACGGCCGCCCTGGCCCACATTTTCATTCCCTTGGCGGGGTGGCACGAGATGGAGGGTACGGTGGTGAACTTCATGGGCGTGGTCCAGAAGATGGCCCGCTCCGTTCTGCCCCCCAGGGACAGGAAGGCCTTGTATGAAGTGGCATCACTGTGGCTCGCCTCGGCGGGGGTGGATGCGCCCGAAGCCTCGTTCCTGGCGTGGCACGCCGAGGTGCGAAAGGCCGTGCCTGGCATGAAGGACCTCATGATCAGAGACATTCTTCCCTACGGCGTCCAGCTGCCGGAGGTGGGCCCATGACCGGCATCTGGGCCATCGTGGTTCCTGCCCTCGTGAAGATCCTCGTCATCATCGCCGTGGTCATGACGGGCGTGGCCTACACGACCCTGGCCGAGCGCAAGGTCTCGGCCTGGATGCAGGACCGCAAGGGCCCGAACAGGGCTGGCCCCTTCGGGCTCCTCCAGCCCGTGGCGGACGGCATCAAGTTCTTCTTCAAGGAAGACATCACCCCCAAGGAGGCCTACCGCCCCGTCTACCTCATGGCTCCCCTCCTGACGCTCTTCCCGGCCCTCATCACCTTCGCCGTCATCCCCTTCGGGACGAGCGTCACGGTGGCGGGCCAGACCTATCCCCTCGCCATCACCCCGGGAGTCAATCTGGGCATCGTGTACCTCCTGGCCATCTCGTCCATGTCCGTCTACGGCATCCTCCTGGCTGGGTGGTCCAGCGGGAACAAATACTCCCTCATGGGAGCCTTGCGGGGAGCCAGCCAGGTCATCTCCTACGAACTCGGCATCGGGCTCGCGGTCCTCAGCATCGTCCTCTGGACGGGGACTTTCGATTTCAATGCCATCGTGGCGGACCAGACGGGGGGTTGGGGGAAGGTGTGGTTCTTCATCCCCCATTTCCTGGCCTTCGTGGTGTTCACGGTGTCCATCTTCGCCGAGACCAACCGCCTGCCCTTCGATCTTCCCGAGGGCGAGAGCGAGATCGTGGGCGGCTACCACACGGAGTATTCTGGCCTGCGGTTCGCCATGTTTTTCATGGGTGAATACGCGAACATGATCACGGCCTCGGCCTTCGTGGTGCTCCTCTTCTTCGGCGGCTGGAACCTGCCCTTCGTGAGATACGAATGGTTCGGTCCTGTATGGGGCGGCCTCCTTTCCATGGCGGTCTTCTTCTCGAAGATCGCCATCTGCCTGTTCATTTTCATCTGGGTCCGCTGGACCCTGCCCCGCTTCCGGTACGATCAGCTCATGGCGCTCGGCTGGAGGCGCCTCTTCCCGCTCGCGGTCCTCAATTTCCTCCTCGTCGCCACGTGGCTCTTGATGAGGGGGCGGCCATGAAAGTGACCCGGCCCAAGCTGAGCTGGTGGGAGCGCACCTACTTCCCAGCCGTCCTCAAGGGGTTGGCCATAACCTTCAGCCATATCCCCAAGATCAAGAAGCGCGTCACCCTGGAGTACCCTGAAGTAAGATGGGCCCTCCCGCCCAAGTATCGCGGGGCGCCGATCCTCCTCACGGGCCTCGACGGCAACGAAAAGTGCACATCCTGCAAGCTCTGCGAGTTCATCTGCCCTCCGCGGGCCATCCGCATCGTGGCGGAAGAAACCTCGCTGGAGAAGGAGAAGCGCCCCAAGGAGTTCGACATCGACATGGGGCTGTGCATCTTCTGCGGCTACTGCCAGGAGGTTTGCCCCGTGGAAGCCATCTGGCTGAAGGACGAATACGAGATGGCGGACTACGACCGCACGAACCTCATCTTCAACAAGGAACAGCTCTTGGCGAGGGGCCGTAAGCCGCCCTACCTGCCGGGCCGAGAGAAGCCCCTGGAGGAGTCCAAATGACCTTCGCCGTCGTCTTCTTCGCGGTGGCTTTCCTGGCCTTCATCGGCGCGCTGACCCTGGTGTTCCACCGGCATCCCGTGATCGCCGTTCTGGGCATGGCCGCGGCCACGGTCTCCATCGGCGTCCTGTACGTAATGCTGCACGTGCCTTTCCTCGGCCTCTTCCAGATGATCATCTATGCCGGGGCCGTGATGGTCATCGCCCTCTACGTCATCATGGCGCTGGGACCGGAGGAGCCGGGTCCTCAGGTGGGCACCGTTCAGACGGTCCTCACCTATCTAGCTTCTCTTCTCTTCCTGCTCCACCTGTACCGCGTCCTCCTCAAGTCGGAGACCGCTCCCATGCCGGCGGTAGATGAAGCCTTCGGCTCGATTCAGGCCTTCGGCGGCGCGCTGGTGAGCCGCTACGCGGTTCCCTTCGAGTTAGCCTCGGTCCTTCTCCTCGGAGCCATGGTGGGGGCCATCGTTCTCTCGCGGAGGCAGTGGCAATGATCACCATCGGGCACTATCTCGTCCTGGCTTCCTTTCTCTTCGTGGTGGGCCTCATCGGAGCCCTCACCCGCAAGAGCGCCATCATCGTGTTCCTCGCCATCGAGCTCATGCTCAACTCGGTGAACTTGGTCTTTCTGGCCCTGGGGCGGTACTTCGGCCAGCTCGACGGGGCCGTCTTCGTCTTCTTCATCATGGCGGTGAGCGCCGCCGAAGCGGCCATCGGGGTCGCCATCACGGTGGCCTTCATCCGGCGCAACAAGACTACGGCCATCGACGCCGC
>JBBIKI010000054.1:0-14050 GCA_037445535.1 Acidobacteriota bacterium
TGCCGAAGAGGAGGAGAGCCATGACCTTGTCCACGGGCTGCTGCATGAGGACGGCCACTTCGGGGACCGTGAGGCCGCGCCGAACCTCGGTGCCCTCCATGCCCACGGAGGGCGGGAGGTACTGCATCCTCCTCCTGCGATTCTGGACGATCCCCGCCACGGTGAGGCCCACGAAGAGGAGGGGACAGAGGCACGAAAAAGACCCGCTCACGAGGCTCGACATGGCGCCGCCAAGCTGGGCGCTCAGGGACGGGCCCTTGGACTTCTCCGCGATGCGCGACAAGACGCGGGCGGGGAAGGAGGCGCCGAAGGTATAGGCCCGGGACGGCGAAGCCTGGGGGATGTCCCAGACGTAATGGACGCGCCCGTCCTCCACGCGCGCCGACGTGAACGGGAGCCCGTGGTATCGCGGCTCGTCCGGCCCCACGCCCTGGGGCAGAACGAACTCGCACACGAGGTGAGTCGTCCCGCTCGTATACTCGGCCCCATACCACGTGGGGATGAACACGAGGCTCGCGTACTGCTTGTCCTGATCGTCAGGAAAAATGCGGTCCTTGAGGAGGGCCGTCAGGTGCAAGGTCCCGCTCCGGCCCGCGGGAATGGCCCGGTCCCCCAAGTGCACTTCTACCCCGTGGTCCACCGCCGTGGACGGGCGGACGTCGCTCATGGGGGTCCCGTCCAGGTCGGTCTTCACCTCGCTGTAGTTGTCGTCAGGGAGGCCCACATCGATGACGTCGATGGGCTGTCCTTCGTTGGCGAACGTGATGGCGTAGCTCACCCACACCGAGGCGTCCGGGTTCACCGACACCGTGCAACGGTTCTCCGGGACCTGGAACCTGTAGTCGGCAAATGCGGCCACGGCCGCGCCGAAGAGAAGAAAGGCGGCGAGGAGCCTTTTCATGACCTGATCCCCCTGTGCTTCGTTCGGCCAGGGTGCCTTGGGCGTCTCGCGTCTCGCGTCACGCGTCTCGCGTCACGCCCTTCACCACTTCGGTTCTTCCTGAATGAGAAAGGTCCCCTTGCAGTAGCCGCACGTTACTGTGAGGGTTCCCTCCGGGTTGAGCGTGGCCGTGGAGGCGTCCACCTGTCCACCGCAGTGAGGGCACACGATGGGCTTCAGGCTGAGTTGCCCCGGAGGCTCCTGGCCGCCCGGTCCCGCCGTGCCCGCCGCGGGCTGGGACGCCCCGCCCCGGGGCCGCCACGCCAGCACCACGAGCACGAACCCCGCGAGGATCAGGAGGCCGCCTACCACGAGCCGGGGCAGGACCTTGTGCTGCGCCACCGCCTCGGGGTGCGCGGCGGCCAGAACGAAGATCCCCCCCAAGAGCCAGAGGAACACGGAGGCGAGCGTCGCTGCGATCTTCATGCACGAACCCCGCGCTACTGGAAGCGCTTGATGTCCATCTTCCAGTTGGATTTGAGCTCGATGCGGAAGACGGGGTGGGATCCCGCGGCGAACGTATAGTCCCACTCGCCTGCCACGGGCTCCTGGGGAGGCCGCCAGACCGCCACTCGGATGTGGTGCGTCCCCGCCTGCACGTTCAGTTCCTTGGTAATACGCTGCTTGGCCGTCGTGGACACGAGGTCCTGATCGTAAACTTTCACGCCGTCCACCTTCACCACGAGCTTAATGCCCGGGGCCTCCGATTCCAGGATGAGGCCTAGAACCGCTATGGCCGGAGCGGGGGCGGGCGCAGCTTCCAAGGGAGCCGTCGCGGGGGACGGGACCGGCGGCTGAGCCGCGGCCGTCTCGGTGGAGGGCTTGGGCGGCGGAACTCGGGATGGGGTGGCCGAAGGAGCGCGCTTCAAAGTCCGGGAAGGCGATGGCGGCGGTTCGGGAGCCGGGGTCTCCGTGGGTGCCGCCGCGGATGGGGCGGCCTCCTGGGGCGCCGGGATTGCCGGTGCTCCCGTGGGCGTGACGGATTCGGAGCTTGGCGGCGCGGCAGGCTCGGGCTGGGCCTCAGCAGGAGTCTGGCTTTGCGGCTGCTGAGCCTGCTCCTGCGCCTGCTGGGTCACTTGGGCAAGTTGGTCCATGGCCTTGGCTTTCGTTTTCTTCCACCACATGTACCCGCCGATTCCCGCGCCAGCGAGGACGATGAGGCCCACAATGGCGGCGATGATGACGATCATCAAGGCGGAGGACTTCTTCTTCGCGGGGCCCGCGCCGCCCGGTGCTGCCCCCGTCTTGGGGGACACCGCCGGTTTGGCCGCCGCGGAGGGAGCGGGTGGCGGTGGCGGGGGAGCCTTGGCGGCCGGCGGTGGTGCCGGGGGGGCGGCAGGCGGTGCCGCTGGGGGTTTGGGAGGAACAACCGCCTTGGGCGGAGGCGGAGCAGGCGGGGGCGGTGCGGGTACCCTTGCGGCCGGCGGTGGTGCCGGGGGGGCGGCGGGCGGTGCTGGAGGCGCCGCGGGCTTTTCGATTTTGGCCCCGCAGAAGCCGCAGAAGGTTGCGCCGGGTTTGGTCAAGGGCTTGCCGCACGTGGGGCAGGCGGGGGCACCCGCAGGGGCGGTGCTGAGGTCCGTCGTCATGGTGATCTCGGCGGAGCTCGGGGAGATTTCCCGCTTGGCTCCGCAGACGCCGCAGAATTTCGCCTCATCCTTGAGCGTTGTGCCGCAATTCGCGCAAACCGCCATGGCCGACCTCCCGGAATCCCCGTCCTCCCAATCCAACCCTTCGTGGCGAACCAACCGCCGCGGGCACCCAGCTCGCCGCTTCGCCCCTCAATCCGGACCTGACCGTCACATTGTAGCAGGAGTGGGGGCCCGGCGGTCAACACGGCGCGGGGGCCGCCAGGACGTACGCCGGGATTGCGCCCGAAGCCTGGGGAACGCCGTGCCGGGGGCCCTTCAGGGAAGATCGCCAGAGCTCCATCGAAACTGGACTCTGGCCGCACGGTACTCCCACTGGGCGGTGACTTGGGAGGTCTCGGCTTTGGCGAGGGCCGTCTCGGCGTCGAGGAGGTCGGTGATGGTTCCCGCACCCACCTCGTAGCGGTCCCTGGCTAGGCGCTCGCTCTCCCGGGCGCTCGCCACGAGAGCCTCGGCGGTTTGGATGGCCTCGTAGGCCGCCTGAAGTCCCGAATAGGCGTCCCAGACTTGCTCCTGGATGGCCAGGGCCGTCTGCCGTGCGTCCGTCTCCGCCTTGCTCAGGTCCACCTTGGCCTTGGCGAGGTTCTGGACGCGCGAAAATCCCGTGAAGAGTGGAACGGAGACGGTCACGCCGACGAGCCAGGTCTTGTCCTGCGGGTACCAGGCAGCGTCCTCGCGTCCGTAGGAGGCCGCCGCGGAAACCTTGGGCGCGAAGGCGCTCCGGGTGGCGTCCACCCCACGGCGGGCGGCCTCCACGCCCTGTTCCGCCGCGTGGATGGCGGGCCGGTTTTGGAGGGCCATGGCTTGGGCGCGAGCGAGTTCTGCTTCCTCGGGAGCCTTGGGCCGGTCTTGCGGCGGTGCGAGGTCCAAGGGAGTCGAGGCGTTCAATCCCATGGCGGTGGCCAGGCGGCCTCTGCTCACGCGGACCGCGTCATCGGCGCGGACGACGGTCAGGCGCGCGCCTGCCGCGTCCGCTTCGGCGCGCTTCACGTCAACGAGGGGGACCGCTCCAGCTTCCTTGCGGGCTTGGGCGAGGGCCAGATGATCCTCGGACCGCTTGAGGCTCTGGGCCGCCACGTCCCGCCGCGCCTGGGCGGATGCAAGGGCGAAATAGGCTTGGGCCACGGTCAGGGACAGGTCTTGCCTCACGCGTGCCGCCTCCGCGCCGCTCATCTTCTGCCGGGCGCGGGCGGCGCCCAGTTGGGCCTTGCGCTCGCCGCCGTCGAAGAGCGTATAGGCGGCGCTCAGGGCGAAGGTGTAGTCGTCCGTGGGGCCCACCAAGGTTGGCACGGGCTTTCCCGGGAAGGAAAGGCCGTTGGGCAGGAAAATGCGCCGCTGCCACCGGCTGGCGCCCAGGCTGAAGGCGAGGCTGGGATAGTAGGGTGCCTTGGCCGCCTCCGCCACGTGCGAGGCGCTTTCTAGGGAAAGGGTGGCGGACGCCTCGACGGGGCTCTCGCCCTGGGCGGCGGCGATGCACTGCTCCAAGGTCAGGGGCGCCGCGGGGGCCGAGGGCGCGTGCTCGGAAACCGTCTGTGCTCCGAGGGCCAGTCCCGCCGATAACATCAGTCCTATCATCCAGGCCCGCATTCCGCGCTCCTTTGTATTCATCTTCGATCTCGTCCGCATCCCACCCTTAACATCCCACATACCCCATCCCTCTTATCCAGCGGTTTTCTTGAACCGTCCCGAAGCCAGGGACAGGAGGACCACGCCCAGGACCGCCAGGGCAGCCATCTGGGGCCAAAGGACTTCCACGCCGGCACCCTTGAGGAAGACCCCCCGGACGATGATCAGAAAATATCGCAGGGGATTGACGTAGGTGAGCCACTGCACCACGAGGGGCATGTTGGCGATGGGGTAGATGAACCCCGAGAGAAGGATGGCGGGCTGCATGAAGAAAAAGGCCGTCATCATGGCCTGTTGCTGGGTCCTGCTGATGGTGGAGATGAGAAGGCCCACCCCCAGGGTGCTCATGAGGTAAAGGCCCGTGGAGGCGAACAGGACCAGGGGGTTCCCCTGGAAGGGCACGCGAAACCAGAACACGGCGATGAGGCTGATGAGGATCACGTCGAAGAAGCCGATGAGAGCGAAGGGGATGGTTTTGCCCAGGATGAACTCCGCCCTGCCGATGGGCGTCACCATGATCTGCTCCATGGTGCCGATCTCCCGCTCGCGGACGATGGCCATGCTGGAGAGGATGATGGAAACGACCATGAGGAGGAGGGCGATGACGCCGGGGACGAAATAGTCCCGGCTGTCCAGGTTGGGGTTGTACCACGCGCGGGACGCCAAGGTCACGGGCTGGACGGCCAGGGCAGCGCCGCCGCTTCGGTTCAGCCGGTTGATGAGCAGATCCTGGCCGTAGGCCGAGGCTATACGGGAGGTGTATCCCAGAACGATGCTCGCCGTATTGGAATCGGTGCCGTCCAGGATGAGCTGGAGCTGGCCCGTGCGGCCCCCCTCCACGTCGTTCTGGAATCCCCGGTTGATCCGGAAGACGGCCTTCGCGGAGCCCTTGTCCAAAACGTTCGCGGCCTGGGCCTCGCTCTCCAGCCGCTGGACGACGTGGAAATAGCCCGATCCGTCGAAGGCGTCCATGAGGCGGCGGCTCTGGGGGGTGTTGTCCAGATCGAAGAGGGCCACTCGGATGCCGCGCACGTCGGTGGTGACGGCGTAGCCGAAAATGATCACCTGAAACATGGGTACCACGATGAGCACGGCCCTCATCCGCGGGTCCCTGAGGACCTGGATGAACTCCTTGCGGAGCATGGTGCGCAGGCGCTCGAACATGCGGCTCCCCGTCAGCTCAGGCGCTTTTTGAATGCGGTCAGGGAGAGGGCCACCATCACGGCGCTGAAGGCGAGAAGGAAGAGGCCCTCTCCGTAAAGGTCCGAGGGCCCAATGCCCTTCAGGTACAGCCCCCTCAGGAGCGCGACGAAGTACCGGGCGGGCACCAGATAGGTGACCGCCTGAAGGACCTTGGGCATGTTGCTGATGTCGAACATGAACCCCGACAGAAGGAAGGCCGGGAGGAAGGTCACCATGAAGGCCACCTGGCTCGCCAGGAGCTGGTTCTTGGCCACGATGCTGATGAGCATGCCCATGGAGAGGGCGCCCACCAGGTAGATCATGGACATGGCCGCCAGCGCCAGGAGGCTCCCGCGCAGGGGCACGTGAAAGAGGAAGCGACCCGCCAGGACCGAGAGGACCATGTCCAGCGCTCCCACGGCCACGTAGGGCGCCAGCTTGCCCAGCACGAGCTCGGAGGCGCGGACGGGTGTTGAGAGGAGCTGTTCCATGGTGCCCGTTTCCCACTCCCTCGCCACGGTGAGGGACGTGAGAAGGGCGGCGATGAGCATCATGATGACGGCGATGAGCCCGGGGACGATGAAGTCCATGGATTCCATGTCCGTGTTGTACCAGACGCGGGGCCGCACCTCCAGCGGAAGGGCCGGGGGCTTCACCCCCTGGCGCAAGGCCCGCTTCATCATGGCGCCTTGAGAAAAGCCTTGAACGATGGACTCGGCGTAGTTCATGGCGATGGTGGCCGTGTTCGCGTCACTGCCGTCGGCGATGACCTGGACTTCCACAGGCCTCCCCGCCGCCACCCGCCGGCCGAAGTCAAGCGGTATGACCAGGGCCACGAGGGCCTCGCCCCGGTCCAGAGCCTCCGCGATGGCGCCGTAGGTGTCCACTTCGGAGAGGAGAGAAAAATACGGCGACCCCGTGAAACGGGCCGCCAGCTCGCGGCTCTGGGGCGTCTGGCTCTGGTCCCAAACGAGGAGGGGGACGTGATCTACGTCCAGCGTGAGGGCGTAGCCGAAGAGGAGGAGGAGCACCAGGGGCAGGGCGATGCTGACCCCCAGGGCTCTGGGATCCCGCAGGATATGGAGCGACTCCTTCCTCGCCACGGCCCAGGTTCGGCGGAGATTCATCTCGCCACCTCCCGCTGTGTTCCTTCGGCTCTGTCACGGGCTTCGATGAGGGAGACGAAGACGTCTTCAAGGCTAGGGGTGATGCGTTCGGCGGGTTCCAACTGCAGTGCCCCCAGAGCTTCCCCTAGTCCGGGTTCCAGGGCTGAGGCATCGGGGGTGACCACGTGGAGGTAGCGGCCGAAGATGGCCACGTCTCGCACGCATGGAAGGGCCAAGACGAGCTCCAGGCCTTCTTGAGGAGATGTACACGCCACGCGGAGCACCTGATCCTTCATGGCGTGCATCTTGAGCTCTCCGGGCGTGCCAAGGGCCACCAGTTCGCCCCGGTAAATGAGCCCGAGGCGGTCACAATATTCGGCTTCTTCCATATAGTGCGTGGTCACGAAGATGGTGACGCCCCCGGCGGCGGTCTCGTAAATGAGGTCCCAGAACGCGCGGCGGCTTATGGGGTCCACGCCCGAGGTGGGCTCGTCCAGAAAAAGGACGGGGGGTTCGTGCAGCAGGGCGCACCCGAGGGAGAGGCGCTGCTTCCATCCCCCCGGGAGCAGGCCGGTCCTGAGGTGCCGTCGTTCGGCCAGGCCCGACATAGCCAGCACCCACTCCTTCCGAGGGGCCTTCTTTTCTTGCGGTATGCGGTAGATGCCGGAGTAGAAGTCGATATTCTCCTCTACGGTCAAGTCTTCGTAGAGCGAGAACTTCTGGCTCATGTAGCCGATGTGGTGCTTCACCTGCTCGGGCTGGGTCTTCACGTCAAGCCCCGCCACGCGGGCTTCGCCCGAAGTGGGAGAGAGGAGGCCGCAGAGCATGCGGATGGTGGTGGACTTGCCCGCGCCGTTGGGGCCGAGGAAGCCGAAGATTTCTCCCGGGGCCACCTCCAGGCTGATGGCGTTCACGGCCACGAAATCGCCGAAACGCCTGGTCAGGCCGCGAAGCATCACGCCATGGGTATTCGTCATAGGCGGCCATCCTGGCGGAAGGGGACGGGAGCGCGCCAGCGTTGTCGTGCGTTCACGCGGCACCCCCCCCATTTTCTTTCGCGCTACCCAGCGCCGAGGTGAACACGTCCTCGAGGGACGGTTCGGCGGCGCGAACCTGCTCGCAGGAAAGGCCCGCGGCGCGCAGGGCGGCCTCCACCGTCCCGCGTCCCTCCTCCGCGTTCTCAACAACCACGTGGAGTTTGTCGCCGAAGAGGGCCACGGAAAGGACACCCGCGGCGCGCAGGGCGGGCGCCGCCTGGCGAACCCTGGTGCAGCGCACTTCCAGGAGGGTGCCTTTCATGAGCCGCTTCACACCGGCAGGAGTGTCGCAGGCCAGGAGCGTGCCCCGGTGCATGAGGCCCACGCGCCCGCAGCGCTCCGCCTCGTCCAGGTAGGCGGTGGAGACGAAGATGGTGACCTTCTCCTTGAGGAGGTCGTAGAGAATTCGCCAAAAATCCCGCCGTGACACCGGGTCCACGCCGTTGGTGGGCTCGTCCAGGAACAGGACGCGGGGCGTGTGGATCAGAGCGCAGCACAAGCCCAGCTTCTGTTTCATCCCGCCCGAGAGGTTCCCCGCCTGGCGCCGCCTGAAGGGAGCCAGGCCGCTGAAAGCCAGGAGCCGGTCCACCCGGTCCACGCGGTCCGCCCGCGAAACGCCGTAGAGGTCTCCGTAAAACCCTATGTTCTCCATGACGGTGAGGTCCTGGTAGAGACCGAAGCGCTGGCTCATGTAGCCGATGTGATCCTTCATGGCTTCGGGGTCATTCACGACGTCGAACCCCGCAACCTGGGCCTGCCCGGACGTGGGGTCCAGAATGCCCGTGAGGAGGCGCATGGTGGTGGTCTTGCCGGCGCCGTCGGGCCCCACCAGGCCGAAAATCTCCCCTTCGGCAACGGAGAGATTGAGCCCGTCCACCGCGCGGTTCGCGCCGAAGATTCGGGTCAGCCCATGGGCTCTAATGGCGTCCATGCGTCTTGCTAGCTCCCCGTCTCGATCAGTCCGTTCGCTGGCATGCCCGGCTTGAGTTCCATGGCGGGATTGGGAACGGTGATCTTGATGCGGTAGACCAGCTTCACGCGCTCCTTCTCCGTCTGGACCATCTTGGGCGTGAACTCGGCCTCCTGCGAAATGAAGGTGACACGGCCTTCGAAGCGCTTGCCCGGGTAGGAGTCGGTGGTGATGGCCGCCTTCTGTCCCACCTTGACCCTGCCCAAATCCCGCTCGTCTATGTAAGCTCTCAGGTAGACGTCGTTCAGGTTGCCGAGGGTCACCACGGGCGCTCCGGGGACCACGTATTCTCCCGGTTCCACGTTCTTGGAGAGGACCACGCCCGATTCTGGAGCCGTAAGCGCGGCGTATCCCAACTGCGTCTTGGCTTGAGCTACGGCCTCGGTGGCCTGAGCCAGGCGGGCGCGGGCTTGGTTGATGTCCTCCTGGCGCGGCCCGTTGAGCACAAGGTCGTACTGCTGCTGGGCCTGGTTCACGCGGGCTTCGGAGGTGAGGAAGGCGGCGTGGGATGCGTCGAACTCGCGAGGGGAAATGACGTCCTTCTTCATCAGCTCCGTGTTGCGCTTGTCGTCGGCCTGGGAGCGGCCCAGGTCCGCCTTGGCTTGGTCAAGCTGGGCCTTGGCGGCGCCGATCTCCTCGTGCCTGGAGCCCGCCAGAAGCTTGTCGAGGGCGGCCTTGGCGGCGTCCGCTTCGGCCTGCCGCAGGGCCACCTGTTGGGTAAAGTCCGTATCGTCCAGCCGAGCGAGAAGTTGGCCCGCCTTGACGATTTGGCCCTCGTCCACGGGGCGCTGGGCGACCCTCCCGGGAACCTTGAAGCTCGCCTCAACCTGCGTGACCTCGATGTTCCCCGAGGCCTTCAAGAGGCCGTCCCGGGAACCGGAGCACCCCATCACCAGGACGGCGGCCAGGAACACCTCGCTCCAACGGCCGTAGCATGTCATGCCCGTTCCTCCTTCATCCTCGATTTCCACGCCGCGGGTTGCGGCCACGCCGCACGGGTTCACGCTGGCTCATGGGTTTTCGGCCTTCGGTGGCCTCACCCGGCTTCGCGAGCACGCCGCGGAGAACCAGGTCCGCCACGGCGCGGCCCGGCGCCTCCGGCCAAGGCGGCAGAGAGATGCCGGTCTCCGACATGAGACGTTCGCCCATGGGTTTGGCGACCATGTGAAGCATGGTTCCCGCCACCAGAAGAATGTGGAGGGTGGCAGGGTGGACCTTCCGGAAGGAGCCCTCGGCGGAGGGGCCGCCGGTGATGGACTGTTCCAAGGCGACGATCCGGCCCAAGGTCTCAACCATTGGGCCGGGCAGTCGTCCGCCCGTGGCTAGCTCCCGCAAGACGATGCGCGGCATGTAGGGGCGGGTTCGCCCCACGGCCTCGAAGGCCTCCGCGATGGCTGTCAGCCGAGCCTCGGGCGTCGTGGCCTTGGACACGCCGTCCTGGACCTCGGACCACATGAACGCCACGGCCTCCGAGATGACCGCCTCGTAGAGGGCGCCCTTGCTGCCCACGTGGTAGTAAAGCATGGCTTTGTTCACGCCGGCCCTGCGCGCGATGGTGTCCACCCGAGCGCCGGAAAAGCCCCTCGCGGCGATTTCCGCCGCTGCGGCCCGAAGGATGCGGCCTCTCTGATCCTTCGGCTTTGCTTTGCTCGCTGTCTTGCCCATGACCGCCTCCGCGCCGCAACCATATGGTTAGACCAACCAGTTGGTAGGTTATTCCCGTCTGGCCGCTTTGTCAAGGTGGGGGAGCGGGGAGACGCGCGTGGAGACAAAACCATTCACCACGGAGACGCGGAGGACACGGAGAAAGGATGGAGGATGCCCAAATGGATATCAAGAGGAACTTCGCTGGGGACCGGGGACCGGGAATCTGATGGCTGATATCCGGGCCTTGCGAATTCCGAATAGTCTTTCCTTGCTCACTTCCCACTTACTGTGGCATTGACCCCGGCGCGGCGCTGGGCTAAGGTTCTTCCAGCGGGCATGGCCCGGGGAGGACGCCGTGATAAAGCCTTCACACTTTCACGCCGCGCGCGCCGCCTATGATTATTACCTCCCCACAACGCCGGCCTAGGCGCGCCCGGCGCGTTGACACGAATGGGCCCGCCGAGGTGGCGGGCCCTTCGCCTTCCACCGTGGCGGAATCTGCAGAATCTGAGGAGACCCGTCATGGAAACCAAATCGGAACGGCCACGTACCCCCCGAAGGAGGCAGGCGGCCTCCACCCTCGCTCGCCACCGCGCTGCCATCGAAGCACTCGACGGCCGCATTCTCAAACTCGTGGCGCGTCGTCTGCGGGTGGCCAAGTCCGTCGGCGAACTGAAGGGCTCATGCGGCATCCCCCTCCGGAATTTTGAGGTGGAGGCTCAGGTATGCGAACGCCTTGGAAGCCTCGCCGAACGCCTGGGGCAAGATCGAACGCTGGGGGGAGATCTGGCCCTTTTTCTCATCGGGCGGTCCCTCGAAACGCAGGCACCCATCCTGGAATCGGCCTACGCCGGGGACCGGCTCAAGGCGCTGGTGGTGGGCGGCATGGGCGGCATGGGGCGCTGGATCACCGGCTTCCTCTCCAGCCAGGGCCACGCCGTCAGGGTACTCGATACCGCTCCGGGGGAGTGCCGGTGGTGCCGGGCGGAGAGCCTGGAACGGGGAGCGTCCTGGGCCGATCTGGTGGTGGTGTCCGTTCCCATGAGCCGCTGCGCCGAAGTCCTCGAGTCCGTCGGCGCCGTCCATCCCAAAGGGGTGGTGGCGGAACTGTGCAGCCTCAAGGGACATCTCCTGCCCACCCTTGAACGCCTGAGATCGGAGGGCACGCGGGTGGTGTCTTTCCACCCCATGTTCGGCCCAGGCGTAAGGATGCTCAGCGGCCGCACCATCGTCGTGTGCTCGGAGGGCTATGAGGCGGACCGCTCTCTGGTGAAGGGCCTTTTCGCCTCCACAAGCGCTCGCTTGGTTGAGATGGACGTCCCGGAGCACGATCGCAGAATGGGAGCCGTTTTGGGATTGTCTCACCTCGTCAACCTGGCCTTTGCACGAGCTCTTTCCCTCTCGGGCAGAACGTTCTCGGACCTTGAGGCCGCCTCGGGTGTGACCTTCCAGAAGCAGGTGTCCACGACGCTGGACGTGGTAGGGGAGAACCCGGGCCTTTATTACGAGATCCAGGCCCTCAATGCCGTGACGCCGGAGACGTTTTCATGGATGGAGCGCGCGATGTCCGACTACCGCGAGGCGGTAGCTCGGGGAGAAGAAAGAACGTTCGTCGCCCTCATGAAAGAGAGCGCCGGCTATTTCCAAGGCCGATAAACGTTTCCGCTGAAGGAACCACCGAGCCCCGCCTGTCCAGTGCTTCGCCGGCTCCTTAGCCTTGTCCCTCGGCCAGCCACCGCTCGCAGTCGAGGGCGGCCATGCATCCGCTTCCCGCGGCGGAAATGGCCTGGCGATAGACCCTGTCCTGGACGTCGCCAGCGGCGAAGACACCTTCCACTGAAGTTCGAGCCGAACGGCCCGCGGTGACGATGTACCCGGTTTCGTCGAGTTCGAGCTGTCCCTGAAAGAGCTTCGTGTTGGGCGTATGGCCTATGGCGTAGAAGAGGCCCGCGGCCTCCACCGTGCGCTCCTTCCCATCGGGAAGGTGCCGAATGACCACGCCTCGCAGCCCCGTCTCCCCCACCGCGTCCACGACGGCCGAATTCCACATGACCATGATCTTCTTGTCCTCGATCACGCGCTTTTGCATGGCCTTGGAGGCGCGGAACTCGCCCCGGCGGTGCACAAGGATGACCTTGGAGGCGAAATGGGTGAGGTACATGGCTTCTTCCATGGCGGTGTCGCCCCCGCCCACGACCACCAGCACGCGATCCCGGAAAATGGGCAGGCCGCCGTCGCACACGGCGCACGCGGAGATTCCCCGGTTCCAGAGGCGCTCCTCGGCGGGGATGGCCAGCCGCTTGGCCGTGGCCCCCGTGGCGATGATGAGGGCCTGGGCGCTGACGGTCTGGGACCCCGATTTGACCACGAAGGGCCGGGAGGACAGGTCCACCGATTCAACGTCCTCCGTCTCGATTCGGGTCCCGAAACGCTCGCTCTGAGCGCGCATGCGCTCCATCAGCTCGGGCCCCGTGATGCCTTCGGGAAAGCCGGGGAAGTTTTCCACGTCGGTGGTGGTCATGAGCTGTCCGCCAGCGACGCCTCCGGCGATGAATCCCTCAAACATGAACGGCCGCAGGTTGGCCCGGGCCGAGTAAATGGCCGCTGCATGCCCGGCGGGCCCCGATCCGATGATGACGACCTTTTCCATCCTTTGCTCGGACATGGTTTCTCTCCTGCCTAAGCCGCAGTATAGCCGATTTGGCTGGGAATCTCAGGTGGCGCCATCGAAAATCTGAGATCACGCCGTGGTGAGCCGGCCGGTCTCTCTCAGTTCGAAAGGCGCCGGTAGAGGGATCCGGGCGCCATCCTGGCCACCAGCGCCACCAGCGCCCACCGGCGTGGCACATAGGCCACCTTCTTCCGCCTCAGGATGGCTGAGTAAATCTGGCGAGCGGCCGCCGGCGCCTCCACCACCCAGAACATACCCTTCTGCCCCTTGGTCATGGGCGTGTCCACGTATCCAGGGCGGATGTCCGTGACACGGACGCCGTACTTCTCCAGGTTGAACCGCAGGCCTTCCAGGTACTGCGAGACGAAAGCCTTGGACGCATTGTAGGCAGGGACCGTGGGGCTTCCCCTCAGGGAGGCGACGGAGGAGATGCCCACGAGGTGCCCCGCCCTTTTCTTGAAGAAGTGGTGCGCCGCCCAGGTGGCGCAGGCCGCGAACCCCGCCACGTTGGTGGCGATGGTGGACTCCTCCAGCGACCATTGCAGCTTCCGGTTGTAGGGGCTGATTCCCGAGCTGAGCACCACGCAGTCAACACTCCCCAGGCCTTCAAGCAGGGCGTCGAGGGAGGGGGCCACCGATTCCGTGCGCATTACGTCCAGGAGCTGGACGAGGATGCCGGGGCCGAGTTTCGCGCGCAGGGCTTCCAGTGCGCTCATGTTCCGGCCCGCGAGCCCGAGGCGCCATCCGTCCGCGGCCATGACCCGAGCCAGTTCCATGCCCAACCCGGAGCTTGCCCCAACGATGATTGCGCTGCGCATGTCTCCTCCCACCCGCGAGCCCCGCTTAGAGTATAATGCCAGATGGAGGTGCTAGGGCGCTGGTGCGTTCCGCGGCCTTCAAAGCCGTTGCACCCAGGCTAACCCCTGGGCGGGTGGGTTCGATTCCCATGCACCTCCGCCAACGGCCTCCTTCGAAGGATTCCGCCGAAGATCGCAATTGGCATGGGAATCGAAGGGCGGGAGACGCGTAGCCGCGCCGGGAGAATGCGAGCGAAGAGCGAGCATTCGCAGCGAAGCGGGGCGAGGCGAGGGACCCGCCCCGGGAACGCTAGTGGAGTTTGGGACGTAGCGAGCGGACTCTGACGCGAGCGAGGCCCCTAACGACACATGCGTTCGATTCCCATGCACCTCCGCCAACGGCCTCCTTCGAAGGATTCCGCCGAAGA
>JBBIKI010000054.1:14150-20520 GCA_037445535.1 Acidobacteriota bacterium
GACTCTGACGCGAGCGAGGCCCCTAACGACACATGCGTTCGATTCCCATGCACCTGCGCAACACACCCAAGAGGGAGGCTCGGCCCCCCTCTTGGCGCTTCGTTCGGCTTCGCCTCGCTAGTCCCGCAGCAGCGCCTTGGCGATAACCATGCGCTGGACCTCGCTCGTCCCCTCGTAGATGGTGGTAACCCGGACGTCCCTGTAAAAGCGCTCCACGGGGTATTCGCGGCTGTAGCCGTAGGCTCCGTGGATCTGCACGGCCGTGTCGCACACGGCCTTGGCGCATTCGCTGGCGAAAAGCTTGGCCATACTGGAGGCTTGGGACTGTCCCGGCCCTCCGCCGGCCGCTCGCAAAGAGGCGGCGCGATAGGTGAGGAGGCGGGCCGCTTCAATCTGGGTCGCGGCCTCCGAGATCATGAATTGGATGGCTTCGTGCTCAGCCAGAGGAACACCGAAGGCGCGGCGCTCGCGCGAGTATGTCACAGCCGCCTCGAAGGCTCCTTGTGCGATGCCGAGAGCTTGGGCGGCGATGCCGATGCGAGAGACTTCCAAGGTCGCGAGCGCGATCTTCATCCCCATGCCCTCCTGGCCTAGGAGGTTCTCGGCGGGCACGCGGCAGTTCTCGAAGACGAGGCCGGAGGTGATGGAGGCGCGCAGCCCCATCTTCTTTTCGTGGGGAAGGAAGTGGAAGCCGGGGGTACCGGAGGTGACGATGAAGGCCGAGATACCCTTGGCCCCTATACCGGGGGTGGTCACGGCCATAACCACGAAGACCTTGCCTACGTGTGTGTTGGTGATCCAGGCCTTGGACCCGTTGAGCACGTAGGCGTCCGCGTCTCTGACGGCGCGGGTCTGCATGGCGCCCGCGTCCGTGCCGGATCCCGGTTCCGTGAGGCAGAAGCCGCCGAGGTGCTCCCCCTTAGCGAGGCGCGGCAGGAACCTGCGCTTCTGCTCCTCGGTTCCGAAACGGAGGATAGGCTCCTGGCAGACCGAATTGGTGACGGACACGGTGACCGCCGTGGAGGGGCAGACGCGCGCCAGTTCTTCGATGGCGATGGCGTAGGAGAGATCGTCCAGCCCCGAACCTCCGTACGCTTCGGGGGTGACCATGCCCAACAGGCCTAGTTCCGCGAGCCCCGGAAGGAGTTCCGCGATGAACTCCTCCTTCTCGTCCCGCCGTGCCACTCCCGGGCGGATCTTCTCTTCCGCGAAATCTCTCACCATCTGGCGGATCATGGTTTGATCGTCGTTCAGCTCGAAATTCATGGTCTTACCTTTCTCGCACAAGAAAGGTCATTATACATGGAAGCATGAGGGCGGAAGAAAGCTGGGAGCAGGGAGCAGGGAGCGGGGAGCGGGAGGAGCACTCCCGCGCCGCTCACGGGAAGGCTCCTTCAGAATTTGGGTTTCCTCTTTTCAAGAAAGGCGGCGATGCCTTCTCCGGGGTCACCCGTCTCGAAGGCGAGGGCGAAGGCGGCCCGTTCAAGGACCCGGGCCGGCCCCGCCGGCATCCCCGATTCGTGAAGCAGCAGGGGCCTGAGGAGAGCGAGGGCCCTCGGGGAGAGTCCCTCGAAGCGGCCCTGGGCGCTCTCCAGAGCATCGTCAAAGCCCCCTCTCGCGATCGAACCCCATCCCGCTTTCTCGGCCTCGCGAGCGGAGAGCCTGCCCCCGCCGAACCACACGCGGGACGCCGCCGCATGGCCCAGCCGCAGGGAGAGGAGGGCCGCCTCGCCCCGTCCCGAGGGGGAGAGGAGGAGTGCCGACTTCGGGGCCATGAGAATACCGTCGCAGGCGAGGAAGAGAACCGCATCCTCGCCCTTCGCGGTGCCGGCCAGAACCCCCGTCACGGGCATGGGGTGGGCGAGCAACCCCCTTAGATGGTTCGTGGTGTTAAGGATAGACCCTTTGCCACCCCTGCTGGTGAGGATGATGGGCGCCCTCCGCCCCAAGGCCGCTCCCAGGGTTGGCCCGGCGGCAGCGGCGCCAAGGTCCACCGCCTCCGCTCGTACCGAGCGCGGGGTGGCGGCCAGCCGCTCGCGGGGCTTAGAGAAGTCGTTGGTCATCGCCGGGGGAGCGAGGGCCCGGTAGCCTGGAGAAATGAAGAGGCCAGGATAGGCGGCGTTTCACCTGCTCTCAGCTTCCTGCTCCCTGCTTCCTGCCTTTTCATCAGAAGAACTTCGCCACGTCCATCACGAGGAT
Organism: Acidobacteriota bacterium; assembly: GCA_037445535.1. GTDB lineage: Bacteria > Acidobacteriota > UBA4820 > UBA4820 > DSQY01 > JAKAJA01. Next base: position 16,350 of record JBBIKI010000054.1, read on the forward strand.
GACGGCGAAGAGCAAGATCAGCAGGCCGAATCCCACCTGAAGAATCCGGTCCTTGACCACCATGGGCATGTCGCGCCTTGCGGCGGCCTCCACCAGAAGGATGAGGATCTGCCCGCCATCGAGCCCGGGGATGGGAAGGATGTTGAAGAAGCCGAGCTGGAGCGAAATAATGGCCATGAGCCAGAGGATGTTGTAGATCCCCGTCCGGGCAACCTTGCCCGTGATGTAGGCGATGCTCACGGGACCCGAGAGGGAGCTGAGGGCCACCTTACGCTCGATGAGGCGCTGGATGGTGCGCACGGCGAGGGTGGATTGGTCCATCGTGATACGGGCCGCCTTGCCCAGACACGCGGGGAAGGAATAGCGCACCCACTGGCTCTCTTTGGGTGCGACGCCCACGAGATACCGCTTGGCCTGCTCGTTCCACTCGGGCGTAATGGTGACGTCGAAGGTCTGGCCGTCCCGCAGGATGGTGAAGCGGCGGGGCTTGTCGCCTTCCTCCTTGACGGCTTGCTGAAACTGGTCCCAATAGGCCATGGGGACGCCGTCCAGAGCCAGGATGCGGTCATCGGGCTTAAGCCCCGCGGCCTGGGCCGGCGAAGGGTCGGCCACCCCGCCGAGGATGGGCAGGAGGGCGGGATACACGCCGATATCTCCCACGGGCTGGCGCAGGATCGTGGCCGTGGCGGGGGTCACGGTGAAGGTCTTGTCCTCGGTGCCTCTCAGGACCTCGATGGGGTAGGGTTTCTGGGAAAGGGAGAAAATCACTTCGCGGGCGCCCTCCCAGTTAGACACGCGGTTTCCATCCAGACTGAGGATGACGTCGCCCTCCCGGAGACCGGCCTTGGCCGCAGGCGAATCCGCGGCCACCCAGCCGATGCGCGGCGGTTGGCCTCGCAGGAGGGACTCCTCCACGCCCACCATCACCAGCCCGGCGAAGAGGACATAGGCCAGGAGCACGTTGAAGACCACGCCCATGACCATGACGATGAGGCGCTGCCAGCGTGGCTTCTTGAAGAAGAGTTCGCCGGGGCCCATGGCCGTGTCCGACCCCTGCACCGAATCCAGTTCCGACTCGCCGCGAAACTTCACGAAGCCGCCGAAGAGGAGCCACCGGATCTGCCAGAGGTTGTAGGCGCCCTTCTTCTCCCACGCCTTGGGTCCGAACCCGATGGAGAATGCGTCGATGCCGAAGCCCTGCAGGCGCCCCGCCAGGTAATGGCCGAACTCGTGGATCAGGACCAGGGAACCGAGGACGAAGAGGAAGGCCAGGATCGAGACGAGTCCCGCCAGAAATGCCGTCATGGAGTCTCCACGCTGGGGAGGGCTTGGCGGGCCAGGGCCCGGGCCGATTTGTCAAAGGCGAGGACTTGTTCCAGGCCGCTGGCCGAGGCGGGGGTCACCTTGTCCAGAACGCGGGTGATGAGGCGGTGGATGGCCCCGAAGGGAATACGCCCCGCGAGGAAGGCCGCCACGGCTTCTTCGTTGGCCGCGTTCATGGCGATGGTGTGGGCCTCCGATGTTTCGGCCGCCTGCCGGGCCATGGCCAGGCAGGGGTAGCGCGCGGGTTCAGCGTCCTTGAAGGTCAGGGCTCCCAGGGCGGAGAGGTCGAGAAACTCTTGGGCGCCCGGGCTTCGGGAGGGGTAGGTGAGGGCGTACTGCACGGGAAGGGCCATGTCCGCCGTGGCGAGCTGGGCCATGAGGGAGCCGTCCACATATTCCACCATGGAGTGGACGATGCTCTGGGGATGGATCACCACGGCGATTCGGTTCAGGGGAACGTCGAAGAGGTGCTTGGCCTCGATGACCTCCAGGCCCTTGTTCATCATGGTCGCGGAGTCCACCGTGATCTTCCGTCCCATCTTCCACGTGGGGTGAGCCAGGACCTTCTCAAGGGATGCATTCTCGATGTCGCCCAAGGGCGCGTCGCGGAGGGAGCCGCCCGAGGCCGTGAGGAGGATGCGCCGGATGTGCTTCTTGCTTTCGAAGCGGACGCACTGGAACACGGCGCAGTGCTCGCTGTCCACGGGGAGAAGCTCGGCGCCGGAACGGCGGGCCGCGTCCATCATGAGGCGCCCCGCCATGACGAGGGCCTCCTTGTTGGCCAGCGCCACCCGCTTGCCTTTTTGAACGGCGCGGTAAGTGGGCGCCAGGCCGTGGGAACCCACGATGGCCGCCATGACGATGCGCGCTTCGGGTACCTCTGCCACCAGGGTGGAGCCGTGGCTTCCGTACTGGATATCCACGCGGGGGAAGCGGGACCGCAGCTCCGCCGCGTCCTCTTCTCGCTCCACGGAGATGATGAGGGGATGGAACTCCTCCACCTGCTCCGCCAGCCGTTTGATGCCGCGCCCTGCGGCGAGCCCCGCCACGTGGAACTGGCCGCCCAAGTGGCGGATGACCCTCAAGGTCGTCTCGCCCACGCTACCCGTGGACCCGAGGATGGAAACGCCCGTGCTCATCGCATGAACACCTGATAGTAATAGAAAAGGACGGGCCCGTTGAAGACGATGCTGTCCACCCGGTCGAGAAAGCCCCCGTGGCCCGGAAGGATCGTCCCGCTGTCCTTCACGCCCGCGCCGCGCTTGAGGACCGACTCGAAGGCGTCACCCAGTTGGCCCACCACCGAGAGGAGGAACCCCAGGGCCACGACGTGCGGCCAGGCCAGCCCGGGAAAGAAGGTCCATCGCGCCACCGCCGCTCCGAGGAGGCCCCCGGCTACGTTGGCCACGGCGCCCTCCCACGTCTTCTTGGGCGAAACGCGGGGAGCGAGCTTGTGCTTCCCCCAGCGGCTGCCCACGTAGTACGCCGCCGAGTCGCCGGCCCACACCACGAGGGCCAGGAGGAAGATGAGGCGGATGCCCTTGGGATCGCCCAGGTTCCGGACGGAGATGAGGTATCCCAGGAGGAAGCCCGTGTAGCCCGCCGTGAGGGTAGCAAGGCCCGAGGAGGCCAGGACGCCGGGCATGTCCACCGGGCCCCAGAGCCCGAAGGCCAGGAGGGACAGAAATCCCGCCGCTCCCACGGCACTCAGGGGAACGGCCTCCGGCCACGCGGCGCTGGCCAGAAAGCCGAAGGCCCAAAGGGAACCCAGGAAGGGGAAAGGCTTCACGCCCGTAGCCGCGGCGACCCGCTCCAGCTCCGCGGCGCAGAACACGGCGACGGCCATGGCCATGGCCTCAAAAACCACCGGAGATGGGGCCGCGACGGCGGCGATAAACAGGGGGAGAAGGACGAGGGCCGTGAGGACGCGCTTCACGAGGAGGACCTCGCGCCGGTGGCGCCTTGGCCCTCGGTGCCCGGCGAGACGCCCCCGTAGCGCCGCTCCCGCCGCTGGTAGTCCAGGACCGCCTCGTAGAAGTGCTCCTCCGTGAAGTCGGGCCAGAAGATGTCCAGGATGGCCAGCTCGGCGTAGGCGATCTGCCAGAGGAGGAAGTTGCTCACCCTGTATTCGCCGCTCGTCCGGATGAGGAGGTCCGGGTCGGGCAAATCAGGAGCGTAGAGGTGGCGGGCCACGTCCTCCTCCGTCACCTTGTTCGCCATCCGCCCCGCCATGGCTTCCCGCACGAGCCCGTCGCAGGCGTCGGCGATTTCCGTGCGGCCTCCGTAGGAGAGTGCCAGGGTGAGCGTGCATCCTCCCGCCTGGGCCGTCTTGGCCTCCATCTCACGAAGGAGCTTCTTCACCGAGGGAGGGAGATCGCCGGTCCGGCCGATGGTGCGGAAGCGGACGCCGTTCTTCATGATGCTTTCAGCTTCGGACCTGAGAAATCTTTGGAGGAGCTGGAAGAGCGCCCTCACCTCGGTGGCGGGCCGCTTCCAGTTCTCTACCGAGAACGCGTAGAGGGTGAGGTAGCGGACCCCGAGATTGGAAGCGGCGGAGACGGCCTGCCGAACCGCCTCGATGCCCGCCTTGTGTCCCTCCATGCGCTGAAGCCCGCGCGCCTTGGCCCACCGGCCGTTTCCGTCCATGATGATGGCCACGTGCACGGGCACTCGCTCTGGGTCAACGAGCCTGAGCAGGGGATGGGCTTCCAGCTTGTCGGAAGGCTGAGTCCGTCGTCTCATGGGTTCTCGCATAAGAGATTTAGAATACCATGGCTGCCCTGGGCCCTCCAAGGGGAGGGCCGATCAGGCCCAGGCCCCTTCACGGCAGCAGGTCGCGTTCGGCCTG
>JBBIKI010000055.1:0-19525 GCA_037445535.1 Acidobacteriota bacterium
GATGAGCGAAGGAAGGGTTCGCCGCCGGGCGCGCGCTGTTCGGGCGACGATGGGCCCCTACGGTGCCCCGCCGTCACCGTGGTGGCCGCCCGCGGGCAGGTGCGCCTTGATGAAGTCGCAGATCTCGTTCATGGCACGGGTGGCCTCGGGGAAGAGGGGGGCGCACACGGGGTAGCAGTGAAAGAGGCCCTCGCCGACGCGCAAGGTGACGTCCACGCCGGCTTCCTTCGCCTTCTGGGCGAAGCGCGCGGCGTCGTCGAGGAGGATTTCATCTCCTCCGGCATAGATGAGCAGGGGCGGAAGGCCGTGAAGGTCTCCGTAGAGAGGGGATATCAGCGGCAGGCCAGGATCGTGGCCACCCACGTAATGCTTGCTGAAGGCCGTCCAGGTTCCCTCGGGGGACAGACATTTCCGCGCATTGGTGCCATAGGACGCGCCCGTGCATTTGAGATCGGTCCAGGGAGAAAGGGCTACGGCCGCCGCGGGAAGAGGGATGCCCTTGTCTTTGAGGGCAAGCAGCGTGGCCAAGCAGAGGCCGCCGCCGGCGGAATCTCCCGCGAAGACGATGCGGGAGGGCGCGACGCCTTGGGACAGGAGCCACTGATAGGCCGTGACCGAATCGTCGAGCGCCGCGGGGAAGGTGTGTTCCGGGGCCAGGCGGTATTCATACAGCAGCGCGGCCACGTTGGCGCCTTTGACAAACTTTGCCGCATGAACGCGGTGGTCGGAACAGGACCCCGACACGTAGCCGCCGCCGTGGACGAAGAAGAGGACGTCGTCCCTCCCCGCCCCCGAGGGCACGATCCATTCCGCATGAAGGCCGTTGGCCTGGACCGGTGCCACGCCGATTCCCTCTGGAATCTTGCCGAACCGCTTCGCGCCGTCTTCGCATTGATCGCGAAAATGCTGGATGGATTCGTTCGCGTTCCAATCGACGGTTTCTTTCGTGAGCCGGAACCGCAGCAGGTGGCTGTTCTTCATGGTGAACAGCAACAGGCGGCTTCGAAGACTGGGCATGTGTTTCCCCTTAGGACGCAATGCTTGTTTGGGACGCACCCGGCAGGCCGCGGCGAATAAGAGAGGGTAGGCCACACCGGCGGTGGAAGTCAAGCGCAGGTGTTGTTACGACGAGGCGCGGAGCAACGAAGGAGTCCCGGCGTTCCCTGTCACTGCGAGGCGCGAAGCAACGTAGCAGTCCCGTTGCGAACCTCGGGATTGCCGCGTCGCCTGTTGGCTCCTCGCAAGGACGGAACCGCGGGCGGTACGTGGTGAATGTGGAAATCGATGACGCCAAGGGACGGCCAAAACGGCCTCGATAGCGCGCCGATTTGGCACTGGCCGGAAAGAGGCCGCGCGTGATAACCTTACAAATCAAGGTGTTGGCATACCCCTGGCGTGGCACCTCTTTTGCTGGCAATTGGTTGGGGGGTTATTGCCCATGTCCATCATCACCATCTCCCGGGGCTCCTACTCTGGCGGGAAGGCGCTGGCCGAGTGCTTGGCCGGATGCCTTGGGTACCGGTTGATCGACCGGGAAACGGTCATCGCCAACGCGGCGCTGTGTGGCGCCTCCGAGGAAAAGCTTCGCTGCGCCATCGTGGACCCGCCGGGGTTCTGGGACCATTTCAAAGAAGAAAAACGGCGCTACATGGTATTTTTCCAGGCCTGCCTCGCCGAGGAGGCCCGCCAGGACGGCCTCATTTACTTGGGCAACGCGGGGCACCTGCTCCTGGGAGGCATAGGCCACGTGCTGCGGGTGCGGGCCATCGCCCCCATGGCGGCCCGCCTGCGCATCGTTCAGGAGAACCTTCACCTGAACCACGAGGAAGGGCTGGCGTACATTGAAAAAAGAGACCAGGACAGGGCCAAGTGGACGCACTACCTCTACGGCGTGGACTGGAGCGACCCGGCCCTGTACGACCTTGTCATCAACTTGGAGCGGGCCACCGTGGAGGAGGCGTGCGCGACGGTGACGGCCATGGCCAAGGAGCCCGGCTTTCAGGCCACCGCCGAGTCCTCGGAAGCCATGGACAACCTGGCGCTCTGCAGCCGGATTCACGCCATGCTCCTGAAGCACCCTGAAACCAAAGAGCTGCTGCTGGACGTGGAAGCGCGCAAGGGGTCCGTGGTGCTTCACGGCAAAGTTCGCAACCGCAAGCAATGGGACGAGGTGGAGGAGATCGTCCGGCAGACGCCGGGCGTGGAGCATCTCGCCATGGACGATCTGGTGCAGGTTCTGGATAGCTGACCGGGGCAACGCAAGGCGGCTTCACGTGTGATTGGCGACCGGGGGGTTGAGCCATGGAAACGCCGCTGGGCATCGTTTCAAACTCCACACGCTATCGCTGGTACGTGCTCGGGACAGTGCTCATCGGGGCCTTCATGTCGGCCCTCGACGCGAGCATCGTGAACATCGCCCTGCCCGCCATCAACGTCAGCTACAACTCCCGGCTCGGCGTGGTGGAGTGGGTTTCACTCTCCTACCTGCTCGCGCTGACCCTCATGCTGCCCGCCATGGGCCGTCTGGCCGACATGTTCGGGCGCAAGCCCCTCTACAATCTTGGCTTCGTGGTCTTCACCGTGGGGTCCTACTTCTGCGGCTCCGCGCCCGGCATCGTGTCTCTCATCCTGTGGCGGGTGGTGCAAGCCATGGGCGCGGCCCTCCTCCAGTCCAACAGCCTCGCCCTCATCACCCAGGTGTTCCCCGAACGGGAGCGCGGGCGCGCCATAGGGATTCAGGGCGCGGTCCAGGCCGCCGCCATGTCCTTGGGGCCCTACCTGGGCGGCATGCTCGTCAAACACATCTCCTGCCAGGCCATCTTCTACGTGAACGTGCCCATCGGGATCGCGGGGACCATCGTGGCCCTCCTGGTGCTGCCCAAACCCTCGCCGCGCAAGGGCCCCGTGTCCATGGACTACGCCGGAGGCCTCGCCTTCTCCGTGGCCCTCGCCTCGCTCATGCTCGTGCTCACCCAGATCACGGCCCACAACTGGGTTTCGGTCCACGCGGGCCTGCTGCTTTTCGTGGCCGCGGCCAGCTTCGTGGCCTTCTTCCTCATCGAGCGGCGCACCGCCGAACCCTTCATCAAGCTGAGCCTCTTCAAGGAGCGGAACTTCACCATCGGCAACGTCTCGGGCATGCTCTCCTACATGGCCCTCTTCGCGCCCATGTTCCTGCTGCCCTTCTACCTTGAGAAGATTCTGAAGCTCGACCCGGAGAAAGCGGGCGTCCTCCTGACGCCCGTTCCCATCGCCCTCTCCGTGGTCGCGCTCTTGAGCGGGTACTTCTCGGACAAGCTCGGCGTGCGGCTCTTCACCGTGGGCGGCATGGTGCTCACGGCGGTGAGCCTCTTCGCCTTGAGCACCCTCCACCACGATTCCACTCTCTTTGACGTGGTGTGGCGGCTCGCCCTCCTCGGCGTGAGCCTGGGTCTCTTCACGCCGCCCAACAACCGGTCCGTCATGTGCGCCGCGCCCGAGGAGGATCTCAGCGTGGCCGGGGGGCTTCTCAACATGATGCGGAGCCTGGGCATGATGTGCGGCGTGGCCTTCGCCCAGATCATCTACAGCGTGGAGCTGCATGATCTTCTGGAGGTGGCGGCCCAGGAAGCCGAGCCGGTCACCAAGCGGCTGCGCCACCACGACATGATGATGAGCTTTGACAAGGTTTACTTCACCATGATCTTCGTGGCCCTCGTGGCGGCGGTCCTTTCCCTCGTGAAGGAGCGGGAAGAACTGGCGGGCCGCAAGCACACCGACTTGCCCATGGAGTTCTAGCAAGGAACCACACCCTTGTGCTGTCACTGCGAAGAGCGGCGCGGCGAAGCAGTCTCGCCGTTGGCGGCGGGATTGCCGCGCCGATTGCTGCCTCCTCGCCGTGGCACAAAGGGCGAGGCCGCCCCGGAGCGGGGGCGGCCTCGCTTTCCAAGGCGGGATGGGGTCAAGCCAGCCGGCTCAGAAATCCTGGAACAGGACAGCCGCATCCTTGGGCACGTAAGCCTTGCCGGTCTTGGAGATGTAGACCGCGATGCCTTTCATGGTGGCGTCCTTGTGCTTCGTCCCTTCCACAAGATGGATGAGGTCGGTGGCGAAGGGAATGCGCGCGGATTTGGTCCCTTTGGTAGCCACCAGGGCCTTGTTGGCGGGATCGGTGGCATCGATGGCCAGGGTTGCTCCGGTGCTGGCGAAGGCTTGGCCGGCCTCCACGAAGAGCTTCTTGTCCACGTCCTGGAGATCGAAGCCCATGCGATGGGCGCACATCTTGGCGATGTCGGTGTTCTCAATGAGCCTGAGCGGCTTCTTGTAGCCGTAGTACCAGAAGAAGATGTCCTCGCCCGTGTGTCCGTTGGTGGTCCATCCGATGGAGGAGCGCTGGCTGATCATGGGACCCACCACGTAGTTCATGGAACCGGCGGGCGCGCCCTGGATGGCGGCCACCTCCTCGGAGGTGAGGTCCGAGATGCTGTACTCCTGCTCCATGACTGTGCGCACGCCGGATTCGGACCGGTCGGCGCCGAGGGCCAGCTCAACGCCCTCGCCAGTGAGCTTGGCAGCCTTCAGGTGCGTGAGGAGGCTTTCGGGCTGGAGGTGCGAATAGGTGCCGCTCGTGGAGGTGTTGCCCAGGGTCATGCCGCCCGTGGCGTGGTCGGCGAAGACGAGGACCATGGTCCCGTCGTGGGCTTTGGCATAGTTCAGGGCCACGCCCACCGCCTCGTCAAAGGCCAGGAAGTCGGTAACGCCTCCCACGGGATCGTCGGCGTGGTCGGCCCAATCCACCTTGCTGCCTTCCACGAAGAGGAAGAAGCCGTTGGAGTTCTTCTTGAGGAGCTCGATGGCCTTGGATGTCATCTCGGAGAGGGAAGGCTGGGTGGGCGCGAAGCGCGGGCGGTCGAGGTCGTAGGCGAGGGCGTCATCGGCGAACATGCCCCAGAGCTTCTTGCCCGCGAAGGCCTCCATATCGGCCTTGGTCTGAACGTAGCCGTAGCCGCGGGCCTTGAGCACGTCCACGAGGTTCGCGCCGTCCGTGCGCTTCCCGCCCAGGCTCGTGGGAAGGAGGTACCAGCTTCCGCCCGAGAGGCAGACGTCCACATTGCCGTAAACCTGTTGCTCGCCGATCTCGTTATAGTCGCTGCGCGAGACCACGTGCGAACTGTAGCCCGCGGGGCTGGCGTGCTGGACGTTGGAGGTGGCGATCATGCCCGTGGACTTGCCCGCGAGGCGTGCCCCCTCCAGGACGCTCGCCACGGGTTTGTATTTCAGAGAATCGCTCACGGCCGCGCCCACGGGCACCGTGATGGCACTGGGCATGATGCCCACGTACTTGTCATCGGACTTGACGCCGCAGGCGAACGCCGTGGCCGCCGGCGCGGAATCGGTGATGATCGAATCGGCACCGTAGGTTCTCACCCCGGACAGGTACATGGAGTCCACGTTCAGGGGCGCGCCCTTGTACCAGCGGGCCACCGTGGGCACGGTGGCCCCGGCACCGTCGAACATGAGGACGATGACGCTGGCGTTGTTCCCAGTCTGCGCCCATGCCCCTACGGCGGCGAGCAGGATGAGCACCGCGACGCAGACCTTCGGCACTGACTTGAATGGGCCTCTCCCGGTTTTCCGCATGACAGAAACCTCCCCTGGTGCTTTGCGCACCTCATGGCCCGAGCCTCCCGCCCGGGCGTGTGTGAACGGCTGTGATTCCTCCTCGGCCTCGGGGGCGCGGCCGCGCTCCCACCGAGAGGATGAAGGGCGAGTGTGGAGGCCCGTTTAACGTTTCATGTGGAACACGCAACAATGGGCCCGAGAAATAAAAAGACCGCGCTCTGGAGAGCGCGCCTACGGGCCCATGGGTTGTTTTGGCCGCGCCTTCCTTGTCAGGGCGTGGTGGCGGGCGGGTCGGGGCGTTCGCCTAGACCCGGAACCATGGCGGCGGGGAGGAGGACGGTGAACGTGGTCCCTTCCTGGGGAGAGCTTTGGACGCGGATGTCGCCCCCGTGCTGGCGGACGATGCCGAGGCTCACGGAGAGGCCGAGGCCCGTTCCCTTGCCCTTGGATTTGGTGGTGAAGAAGGGATCGAAAATGTAGGGGAGCACGTGGGGGGGAATGCCGTGGCCGTCATCGGACACGCGGACGCTTACGTAGCCGGGATCTTCCTTGCCGCCCCCGGCGGAGATCCGCACGCATCCGCCCTTCTGCACGGCGTCGAGGGCGTTGAGCAGGAGGTTCAGGAAGACCTGGCTGAGAGACTGCTTGTCTCCGTACACGGGTGGCAGGTTCTGGGGGATGTCCATGAGGATCTTGGCTCCCGTGAGCTTGATCTGGTTGGCGGCGAGCCCCGCGGTCCGGCGAAGGAGCTCGGCCATGTCCAGGCTCTCCGTCTCCATCTCGCCTTCGCGGGCGAAATCCAGCAGGTTCCTCACGATCTTCTGGGAGCGCCCTGCCTCGCCCACGAGGTCGTCCACCATCTCGAGGCGCTCGCCGTCGCTGAGGGAGGTGTAATCCTCCTTCAGCATCTCGGCCGTGAGCATGATGTTGTTGATGGGATTGTTGAGTTCGTGCGCCACGCCGGCGGTGAGGGTGCCCACGGCGCGGAGCTTGTGAGACTGCACCAGGATCTCCTGGCGGTGGGCCACCTCCCTCATCATTGTGTTGAGGGCCACGGCCAGATCTGAGAATTCATCCCTGTACTTTCTCGCGGGCGTGATGGGCGTGAAGTCGCCCGTGGCGATGCGCTGGGCCGTGGCCATGAGGCGGCTGAGGGGGCCCAGCATCTGCCTCGCCAAGAAGTTCACGATGAAGGCCACCAGGAGCAGGAGGACGATGAGGAAGACCACGGGAAGCCGCTTGAAGAGGGCGAGGGTCTGGTTGACGCTGTTGCGCTCCTTCTGCGACAGCTCCATGGCGAAGGAGACCATCTGCGAGCCGTGGGCCCGCACCTCCACCTCCACGGCGGCCTGCTTGGCGGCCCGGTCCGCGGGGGCGTTCTTCTCCATCTCCGCGAGGCTCTGAATCAGCGCCTCGTAGCGGTCCAGATGGTCGCGCATGCGCCTGAGATCGGCTGCGGAGAGCACCTTGAAGACCTCCGCCTCGGAAGAGCCCAGCAGTTTCCTCGCGTTGGCCACGTGCTCCTGCACGTCCTGAAGGTTCGTGCCGTAAAGGAAATAGTTCTTCTCGAAGCGCCGCGCCTGCTGGATTTCGAGCGTATAGCGGTCCGCCACTTCCAGAAACTTGAGGCGGACCTCGAGGCGGGACAGCATGATCCAAGCGGCGGCGGTGACGGCGGCGGCGAGGAGAAAGAACGCCAAGAAACCCAGGGCGAGCCTCGCCCTGATGCCGAAGCTCGGCCTCTGCAAAAGGGCCTTTTCGGCGCTGCTGACCTCGCCAGGCTCGGGCGAACCCGTGTAGGCCGCCTCGCGCATCATGCGCTCCTTACGGGCCTATGTCCGCGAACCCGGAGTCTTTCTCCAGGACCACCGAGCGCTGCTTGAGGCGCGCGCTGGCCTTGCGGTAGCCCGCTCCGCCGTAGATGACGAGCCATAGGCTCGCCAGGATGAGCGCGCCGTCGAAGAGGCTCCACCAGGAAAGGCCGAAGTACCTGAAGAGGCTGATGCCCAGGGTGAGAAAGGCGAGGCCCGTGCGAACGAAGGCGAGATAGGTCCGTCCCCACGCCAGGTCCGTCCGGTGCAGCGACAGCCGGGTCCGGGTCTTGGCCCTGAGGGTGCGGTTCTCGGCCAGGTCGTTTCGTTCTTTGGCCAGGTCCGTCCGCCGGATGGAGAAGTCCGTACGCTGCTCGGCCAGCTCGTTGCGCTTGGCGGCCATGTCCGTGCGGGTGACGGACAGGCGCGTCCTTTTGTCGGCCATCTCCGTGCGGCGCTGGGCCTGGCCGGTGCGGTCCTCGGCCAGCCTGGTGCGCATCTGCGCGAGATCGGTCCTCCCCTCGGCGAGGTGCGTGCGCCGCCGTGCCATGTCGGTCCGTCCCACGGCCAGGTCGGTCCGCTGGTTCGCCAGGGCCGTGCGCTCACGCCCTAGCTCCGTCCGGATGTTGGCGAGCTCCGTGCTCCGCGTGGACAGGCGCGTCTGTTCCCGCGTGAGGGCGGTCCGCTCCTGGGCCATGGCCGTCTGCTTTTCCGTGTGTTTGGCGGTGGACGAGGAAAAGGTCAGCAGATTGCCGACCCCGTCATTCATGCGCTCGGAGATCTGGTTGCCGGACTTGGCCAGATCCACCTGCGATTCTTCCGCGTCGACAGCCTTGGCGAGAAGGGTTTCGATCCGCTCAAGGGCCTCGCCCGGTTCCGCTCCGCTGCCTTCCCTGGCCATGTCAGGCCTCCTCCCCTTGGTTTCAATCCGTCAGGTGGTGAATTCCATGCTCGAAGGGCAGCCGGGCTCGTACTCCACGGCCGTCACCCCGGGCACGGCGCCCACGATTTCCATGACTTCGGCGAGGGGGGCGTCCTCCAAATAGGGCCCTTCCAGGACCACGGCCCCTCCCCTGGCGCGAGCCCCCACCTCCAGCGCATAGGTCCGAGGGTCGCTCACGAGGGCCGCCTCCACGCGGGTGGCCAGGAAAAGGTTCCCCATGGCCTCCATGGAATGCGGCGTGTGCTGGAACTCTTTCTCGTTCAGCGCGCTCACGATCATGTTGCAAATGGCGTGAACGGTGAGCCGGTCCAGGGAGAACCACGCGTCGTACAGGTGCGGGTCTCTGATGTCGCACCCGTAGACGAACCGGGCCCAGCGTACTCGCTCTTCGTCCTCCTGGAGCACCGCTTCGCTCGCCTCCTCCTTGGAGAGGTTGAGGCGTTTCATGGCGTTTTCCACCCGCCTCGCCTTGGTGGTCGTGATGCGGACCCGGAGGCAGCAGGAGAGGTTGGGGAGGAGCAGGTGGCCCGCGTGGCCGTGGTAGACCACGTTGCCCTCGCGCACGAACTCGAGCAGGGCCGACCGCATGAGAATCAAGTAGGGCCGGCGCAATTTGCTGAACTGCTCGTAGGCGCGGGTGGCGTTGTTCAGGCCGTCCACGACCTTCTTAGCCAGCTCCCCGCCCTGGGCGTCCACTACCGCCACCAGGTCTTCCCTGGACACGGGACGGAGGCTGAGCTGCTCGGAAAGGCAGGTGGCCAGGTCGCGCCCTCCCGACATGGTGCCGCGTGAGATCAAGACAACTGCCATGGTTCACCTAATGCCCGAAGGGGCCCCGTGCGGCATGCCGCCGCTTGGTTGATTCCTCAAGGGACGTCGGGCACCGCCGCGTGGGCGATGCCGTGAAACCCCAGCGATTCGGCCGCCTTGGCGATCACGTCCCGAAGCTCCTGCGGCTTGAAGGGCTTGGCGATGAAATCGAAGGCTCCCTTGGCCTCCGCCTCCCGGGCCATTTCCACGGTGGCGTAGCCGGTGATCATGATGACCCGGGTCTCTGGGTTGCGCTCCATGACCCGCTCCAGGACCTCGATGCCGTCCATGTCGTCCATGCGGATGTCCGTCACCACGATGTGGAAGGCCTTTTCCTTGAGCCGCTCCAGCGCGGGCCCGGGCGCCTCGAAGATCTCCACGTCGCAGCCGATCTTGGCGAGGGCGGGCTGCAAGCGCCTGCCCACGATGGGCTCGTCGTCGAGCACCAGTACGCTCAGTCTCTCGTCCATGTGCGCTCTCCTTTGGAGGCACCCTTGCGGGGCCTCCTACGGCTCTCCCGCGGGCGTCCGGACGAGCAGCGTGGCGTGAACCCTCCGGCGCTCCAGGGTGGCCTTCACCACGTGATAGAGCACCAACACCGCGCCCCCGATGCCCGCCGCGAACAGGATGGCCGTACTTCCCCCCTTGAGCCAGGGGACCCACGCTTCGCTGAAATTCATTTTGCCCATTTCCCGCAGGTACACGGGCACGGCCACGACCCGGCTCAGCACGGCCAGGAGGATGATGCTGCTCGACACCATCCTCACCAGGACCTCCTTGACCACCTTCGTGCCGTAGGCCCCGATGTAGACCCCCAGGAGAGACCCGATGAGGAGGAGGCAGGAGAGGCGAAGGTCCACGAAGCCCTGGAAGGCGTAGCTGATGGCGCCCCACGCGCCGCCGAACATGGCCATGAAGAGCTCGCTCCCCGTGGCCACCGTGGTGGGAACCCCGAAGAGGTAGATCATGGCCGGAACGCCCACGAAGCCTCCGATGGCCACAGTGCCGTCCAGGTAGCCCACCAGGAGCCCCAGGCCCAGGACGAGCCAGAGGGACACCCGCACGTCCGCCACGGGAAAGTGGACGTAGGGAGGGAGCGGCAGCTTGGAGAAGAAGTTAGCCAGCTTCATGGAGGGCCCCGCGCCTTCCTTGGCATCGGGGCTCCTGAAGGCGTCCCGCAGCATGAAGGCGCCCACCAGGGTGAGGACGCTGATGAACACGACGCTGATGTACAGGTTGGACACGGCCCCGCTCCCCGCGCCTTCCCCGTGCCCCTCTCCCCCGCCGCCGAGGTTGAAGAGCTTGCTGTTGATCCAGACGGCGAGCTGCACACCCGCCAGCGCCGTCACGAGGAGGAAGATGGAGAGTTTCTTGTCCACGTTGCCCAGACCCGCGTGCCGCTTGGCGCCCATCATGTTGTTCCCGAAGCGGTGCGCCATGTTGCTGCCCACGGCCACGACGCCGGGGACGCGGAGGTTCATCATGCCGGGCGTCATGATGAAGGCCGCGCCGCTTCCCGTGAACCCGCTGAGGATGCCTCCCACGAGGCCCAGCAGGACCAGGGCCAAGGCGTTGCCCCAGGTGAGCTGGATGAAGATGTCGCCGATCAAATGAGACATGGTTCCCCCCCGTCCCGTCAATCCATTTTGAGCCATTTCATCATAGACGCTAACACCGATCCGTACAGGAACGCGATGACCGGAGCCATGAGGGCCACGAGGACCGCGGCGAACCAGGGAGCGGCCTTGTGGGCCGGCCCCCCGAGCAGGTCGATGAGCCTGTCCTGCCACAGGAAGACCCCGCAGTAGATGAGCACCACGAGGACGCCGGCCACGGCCCCCCTGGCTACCTCGCGGCCTCCGAGGTGCAGCTTTGCGGCGAGGTCGGTGGTGGAGAGCACGGGCGCCTTCACGCGGTCGCCAAGGAACATGCTCAGCTCCCGAACCAAGCGGGTGCGGGTGGCGGCGGGCTTGTCGAGGAAAAGGTCGCCCAGCACCACGAGGCTGTAAGGGATGCTCGGGCTGATCACGGCGGAGAGCCGGTCGCGGCTCCCCGAGACCCGCTGGCCGCCGCCGGAGCGCCCCTCGTGCACGAGCGCCTCCAGGGTCTCCTGGAAGGACCTCTCCTCGGAGGAGGGCTGGGCGTCGGGCACGTCGTCCTCCACGCCGCCCGTGCGCGCTTCTATGGCGGCGGACCGCCCCACGGCCACGGCCACTGCGTCCGAGGGCGCGTCACCGGGCTTGTATTGGAGGAGCTCCACGGCGGCGCCCCAGCGGCGGGCGAGCTCGTTCACCTCCCGGAAGGTCTCCGAGCCGGGCTTGAACGCTTCCTGAATCCAGAGCACGTTGGTGCTCGCCATGGTGCACCGGATCTCCCGGCAGCCCGGAAGGTCCCCCACCGCGTCCGAGATGAGGGACGCGGCCCTGGCCTGAAGGGGCACGTAGGTGATGGTCAGCACCCCGTCGTTGGCCCGCACCGTGAGATCCACATCGGCCGTGCGGTCGTCCAGGGAGAGCTTGATGCGCGCCTGGGCCTGGAGGTACCGGTCCTGCATGGCCCGCTGGCTAGCAGGGGTAGGCCTGAAATCGGGGAGCTCGGCGACGCCGCAGAGGGCCGTGGCCGCGTTCTCCAGGTTCAGATTCTCTAGGTTGGCCACGAAGTCGTACATGCGCGAATCGTCCATGTCGATGCCGTGGACGAAGCGAACCCAGGCGAGAATGTCGCCGTCGATGTCCCGGAGGAACTTCTCCGCCTTCTCGCGGCTCAGCTTGAGGCGGGTCATGACGGTTTCCACCCGCTGGCCGTGCTCGGGCAGGACGTGGAGTCTGAGCACATGGCTCACGCCGGGCAGAAGGCGATGGCCGGCCCTGCCGTAGTAGACCAGATTGCCGTCCTGCGCCTTCTCGCAGATGGTGGCCGTGGCCACGGCCAGGTAGCGGTCCTTCAGCCGGGCCATGCGCTCTTGCACCGAGGGCCGCTTCACCATGGCCACTTCCAGTTTGCCCACCGGGATGCCGGCTTCGTTCGCCCGGGCCACCACGTCTTCCCGGCTCATGTAGCCGTAGCCCAGCTTCTGGGCCAGGCTCTTGGCCACCCTTTCCCCACCGCTGAACGGAACGCTGCAGATAAAGATGATTGGCATAAGGTCCCCCAGACTCCCCGACCCCTCCGCCCGCTTCGGCCCGCCCCCAAGGCGGGTCTCCCGGTTCCGCGGCGGCCTTCCGAAGCACCGCTCGCGTCTCAACGCGCCCTACAAACCCTTCACGTGCGGCGAGGCGACGGCCGCGGCTGCGTGTTGACGGCCGCCCCCTCCGCACCCTCCGCCAGAAACCCGTAGTTGCCCCCCACGAACTGTTGCACGTACCACTTCATGGCGTGTTCGCCCCCCATGTACATGTCGAGCTGTCCCGCCGATGCCAGGAGGCGGCCCACGATGTCGAGCTTGGCCTCCGTCTCCTCCGCCGAGCCCTTTTTGAACCAAGCATTCACGATGTCGCCCCGGCGCTCGGCATGGAATCCGTAGTGGCCGAGGCATGCCTCGATGAAACAGGCCCGCAGGACCCTACGCGACCGGCTGGCCCCGCCTCCGGCGAAACGGAAGGAGATGTAGTTGTTGTTGGGCACGGCCGAGACGCAGGCATCCACGAGCGAATAGTGGTAGGCGAGGCGGGAGTTCAGGTTCATGTACTCGTCGGCCACGAGGAGGTAGCTCTTCTCACCGAGGGCCCGCTGGGCCGATTGGGACGAGAAGGAGCTGGCCATGACGGAAGCGATGCCAGCGAGGCTGGCGGCCATGTCTCGGTTCCAGCTTACGCCGGGATGGCTCGCGCCTTTCCAGAGGGCTTGAAAGGGCCGTGAGACGATGTATTCGGGGCGAACGTCCGGGGATGAGGGATCTTCCATCGCTAACCCGCCGCCCAGATCCAGCACGTGGAGGTTAACCGGAATCGGCGCCACGAGGCGCTTGGCGCAGCGCGGCCCCCGCTCTAGCTCCACGTCGTTCACGGCGAACATGGCCTCGATGGCTTTCTCGTGGCAGTAGCGCAGCACGTCGTGGGCGGATTTGCACCCCGACGGGCGGAAGCTGAAGGCCGATGGGTCTACGAGATGCAGGGTGAGGAACCTCCCGCTGATGGGGTCGGCGTCCTTCCGGGAATACCGTTCTGGCAAGGCCACCTCCCCTTCCTTCCGGGGCCAGCGCAGGCCCTCGTACAGTCTGGGTTGGACCGCGTCCAGGCTCACGGCGTCATCGGGCTCGATCTTATCAAAGACGCCCTTCATCTGAAAGACGGAGGGAACCTTGAATTCCCTCAGCAGGGCCGCACCGTGGCCCGTCACGTTCCCCCCCTCCGCCACGAGGCCCACGATGCGGGGGAAGACTTTCACGATCTCGGGCGAAGGGCGGCGCATGACCAGCAGCGACCCTCGGGGCGTTTTGCCCAGGTCCTGCACGTCTTCCACCAGAAAGGCCCGGCCCGAGGCCCGTCCGGGATAGACGGTCTGGCCTCCGGCGAGCATCGGTTCCCCCCGGGTCCGCACCTTCTGGCGCGCCTTGGGGCCGGCCAGGGACAGGGGCCTGGTTTGGACGATCCAGAGGTTGCCCTCCTCATCCAAGAGCCACTCCACGTCCTGGGGCGCGTTGAAGTGGGCCTCCAGGTGCACGGCCCACTCGGCGAGGACCTGGAGATCCTCGGTCTGAAGGCTGGGGGCCGCGGCCTCGTCCGCGCTCGCCTGCTCCCGTTTCAGTCCGCCCCCGGGCATGGGGAGGAGGCGCCCTTCCTTGCGCGCGATCCGCCGTTCCATCACCGTGTGGCCGCCTCTCCTGGAGACCACGAAGAGGTCCGCTGCGGTCTGTCCGCTGGCCACGTCCAAGGCCAGCCCCCTGGTGGCGGCGATCCACGCCGAATCTTTTCCCGGATCTCCCGGGTCGCGGGTATACATGATGCCTGAAGCCCGTGCCCGGAGGGTGGGCATGAAGAGGACGGCCATGGGGCTGTCCACTTCCATCCGGCCCGTGGTGAGTCTGTACGACAGAGCCCGCGCGCTGAAGCGGCTTGCCACTACGCGCTTATAGGCTTCCGTGACTCCCGCGTGAGCCACGTTGATGAGGCTCAGAAACTGGCCCGCGAAGGTGCCTGTCCCCCCTTCGCCCACGGCGCTCGAACGGACGGCGAGCCCCAGCCCCCCCGTCTCCAGCGCCGCGGCTCGCTCGCTCACGGCCACTTCCACCGCCCTGGGCAGGTCCCCCGCCATGATGAGGGCCGACAGCCGGGCCGAGGCCTCCTGGAAGCCCTGAAGCTCGTCCAGATCCAGGCCCTCCACGGCGTCCCTGATGTGCTTCCACTGGGGGACGCCGCAGAAGCGCCAATAGGATTCCGTGGTGATGACGAACCCTTCGGGAACGGGGAGCCCGAGCCTGTTCTTGACCTCCCCCAAGGCCGCCGCCTTGCCTCCCGCCTCGGGCGCGGCCTCCGCGCCGATCTCGTGAAGCCAGACGGAGAGGCGCGGCGAGACGAGCGCCTGCCTTGCGGCGACGGAGCCTTCCACGTCCCGGCGCTGGGAGGCGAGGGCCTTCCGAAGGACCGGCTGGCGCTCCCCCTCCAGCCGTTCAAGGGCGGCCACGGCTCCCTCGGCCTTGTCAAAGACGGCGGGCACGCGGTCCCCCAGCACGTCCGCCCGCGGAGGCGCGTAGCGAAGATCTTCCTGAAGCCCCGCCAGGAGTTCCAGGCAGTCGTTGTTGAGGGTGAGCAGCTCTTTGAAGCTGCCGTACTTTTCCCGGACTCTCGCTTCGGCGGGAGCCGCCGCGGCAGGCTCCTTCCCTTTGCGCCACCATGCACTCATGGCCTAACTGTCCCACGTCCCGGTCCTGAACGCCAGCATGCCAGCAAGGCTCCCCCAGGGTCCGCGCCGCGGACGTGAGCGCGGGACCGGGGGACGGAACGGAAGGAGGAGGACACGGCGGCCCTTCATTAGTGGCCCGCCAAATTCCTTTTGCCGAACCTGGCCATGATGAAGTCGATGCCGAAGCCCGCAGCCATGGCGATGAGAACGCACAGCATCCCGTAAAGGTAGACCCGGTTCTTGGCTAGAGCGGCGATCTTTTCGGGGAGGCCCGTCTCCCGCACCTCCAGCCGAGCCGTCGTTTTCGAGGCCACGAGGCCGTCCCGGCACTCGTAGGCGGTGACGTCGTAGATGGCCGGGGGCGCTTTCCTAGACCAGGGGAGGTCCAGGACGAAGGGGACGCCGCCGGGGCCGGGAGTTCCGAGCTTCACGGCGCCCTCCACCTCCTTGTAGAACCCTTGCTGGCTTTTCAGGGAGAGGTAGTTGTCGCGAATCGTCTCCTGGTCCATGGCTTTGGGCTCCACGGCCATCTGGGCCTTGATGGCGGCATCGTCGAGCTGATCCTGGCTGAGGGATTCGCGGGTGAGCATGTCCTTCACGGGGCCGCTCGAATAGCGCTGGAAGAGGGAGGGAACGCCCGATATGGAGACGTGCCCCACGTTCACCCAGATGGGACCAAGGCGCCCTTTTTTGTTGAAGGCCTCCGCCGCCTCGGGCCCGCGGACCACCACCAGGACCTGGGCCCCAGGGGCCACGGTCCCTTCCACCTTCAGGTTCGCCCCGCCGTAGAGTGCCCCCATGTCCACCACGGCCGGTGTCACGGTGAGGCCCGGCGAGCCGCCCTGGACCGTGGCCACGGCGAGAGGAACCATGGCTGAGGAGATCAAAAGGCCTGCCGCCATCAGTGTCCACGTTCGGCGTCGCATGGTCAGTGCCCCTTCGCATAAGAGAGCAGGCTGGAGGGCGTGAGCACCAGCCCGACGGCCATTTTCACCATCACCAGCAGCACGATGGAGGCCAGGAGAATCTTGAGCTGGTCGCCCCGCAGCCGCTTGCCGGCCCGGGCCCCGATCTGGGCGCCGATGGTGGAACCCACCATGAGCAGGATGGCAAGAACGATGTCCACCGTGTGGTTGGTGACGGCCTGCATGAAGGTCACCCCGGCGCAGGTGAAGAGGATCTGGAAGAGGTCCGTGCCCACCGCCACGTGCATGGGCATCCTCAGGAGGTAGACCATCATGGGCACCATGATGAACCCGCCGCCCACGCCCATGATGGCGGCCAGGATACCCACGAGGGTGCACAGCAGGAAGGGCACGAGGACCGAGTGCTGGACGCCCGACCGGGGGAAGCTCATCTGGAGGGGCAGCTTGGCCAGAAGGCTCCCCTTTTTGGCGGACGAATGGTGCTTCCCCGTCATGGTGCCTCGCCGAAGGCTCTGGAGGCTCTCCACGAACATGTAGCTGCCGATGCTACCCAGCACGACGATGTAGGTCACCACGATGACGAAGTCGGCGTTTCCCAGGCTCCGCAGGACCTTGATGATCTGGACGCCGATGGCGGCTCCCACGAGGCCGCCCACGAGGAGGATGCTGCCGAGCTTGAGATCCACGTTCCCGAGCCGGAAGTGGGCCGAGGCGCCTGAGGCCGAAGCCCCCACGATCTGGCAGGAATCGGAGGCGGCGGCCACCGTGGGCGGGATGCCCACCATCATGAGGATGGGCGTGAGGAGGAACCCTCCGCCCACGCCGAAGAGGCCCGAAAGAAATCCCACGAGGGCACCCACGCCCACGATGAGAAAGAGATCGATACTCACACCCGCGACTGGAAGAAAGATCGTCATACCCCCCCCGAGGTCCTCACAAAAGATTCACCCCTGGCCTGCGTCCCCGCCGCATGGCTGCGGCGTCCCACCCGCCACGACGGTTTCCTCTCCTCCTACAGGTCCGGCACCTGGACAAGCCCATCCAAATCCACGGCCCGCCCTGCCGCCGCCTTTTCGGCGACGATCCGCACGTCGTTCAACTGCGCAGCGCCGCGCACCTTGCCCTGGATGGCCACGGTGCCGCCCTGGGCCGAAACGTCCAGCTCCAGGTCCGCGGTGGACGGACTGCACACGAGATTGGCCCTCACCTTGCTGCCCACCACCAAGTCTTCCATGGCGGCCATGGACTGGGGCGTCTCCTGGAAACAGCTCTGCCCGGCCATGGCCACGATCGTTTCGCACGCGTCCCGGATGTCCATGGACTCCAGGTTGAGCACCACGTCGTACAGGGTCGGATCGCCCCAGTTCACGCCGTAGAGGTATTGGCTCCACTTGGCCCGGTCCTGGTCCACCCTCGCGATGTAGGCGAAAGCTTCGCTGCGGCTCACCTTGAGCGTGTCCTGGATAGCCCTCGCCCGCAGGTCCACGGGGGCGATGATGCGCGCCCGCAGGACGTGGCTGACCCCCCGAAGGAGGAGGTGGCCCGCGTTGCCGTGGTAGACCGCCTTTCCCGCCCGGACTTCTTCGGTGAGGGCGGCTTGGATCAGCGTCAGATAGATGTATTTGCTGTGCCTGAACCGGTCCCAGAAGGAGGGAGGCTTTTCGAGCGCGTTGCGGAGCTTCTCCTGGGAAGCCCCGTACACGGCGCCCCGCTCCACGATCACGTCCCGGTCGATGCAGCGGTAGCCCAGCCGCTCGGCGAGACACTCCGCCAGGCGCTTGCCCCCCGTGAAAGAACCCCTCGATATGGTGACGACGGCCATCGCCTTTCCCCCTCGCTCTGGTACAATCCCCGTGTCAGGCGCGGACGGCCGCCGCGCTAACCCACTGAGGGAGGCTGCCCGCATGGAGAAGGATACCCCCGTCGCCGTCCCGCGGCTCGTCGTCGCCGGCATCTCGGGAGACTCCGGCAAGACCCTTGTGTCTCTGGGCCTGGCCGCCCTCGCGCGCCGGGAAGGACGGGCCGTAGCGGCCTTCAAGAAAGGCCCCGACTTCATCGACGCGGCGTGGCTTTCGTGGGCCAGCGGCCGGCCAGCGCGGCACCTGGACACTTATCTCATGGGCGTTTCCGGAGCGCGCGGCGCCTTCCTGATGCACGCCCTGCCTGGCGGCTTCAACCTCGTGGAGGGCAACCGGGGCCTCTACGACGGCATGGACGCCTCGGGAACCCACAGCACCGCCGTCCTCGCCAAGGCGCTGGGCGCGCCCGTGGTCCTGGTCCTCAACGCCACCAAGATGACCCGCACCGCCGCGGCCCTGGTGCTGGGGTGCCAGCACCTCGACCCCGAAGTGCCCCTTCGTGGCGTGATCCTCAACCGCGTAGCGGGCAAGCGGCACGAGAAGATTCTGAGGGAGTCCATCGAGGGAACCTGCAAAATCCCCGTGTTGGGCGCCATTCCGAAGCTCCCCGGGGATACCCTCCTTCCGGGCCGCCACCTGGGCCTCTTCACGCCCCAGGAGCACCCGCAGATGGAGGGCCTGAGCGATTCCCTGGCACGGATCAGCGCCAGCTACCTGGATGTGCAGGGACTCATGGATCTGGCCGCGTCGGCCCAGCCCCTCGCCCCGCCGCCCGTTCAGCCGCGAATCGAAACGGGCTCCGGTCCCGTCATCGGGGTCCTTCGGGATTCTGCCTTCACCTTCTACTACCCCGACAACCTGGAGGCTCTGGAGCGGGAGGGCGCGCGCCTTGTCCCCGTTTCGCCCCTCTCCGGCGAACCCTTCCCGCCAAACCTGGACGCCCTCTACGCCGGAGGCGGGTTCCCCGAAACGCACGGCGCCCGGCTCGCCGAAAACCGTCCATGGCTGGACGCGCTCGCCGCCTCCGCCCGCGCCGGTATGCCCGTGTACGCGGAGTGCGGCGGCCTCATGCTGCTTGCCAGGGCCATCCTGTGGAAGGGTGAGCGGTTCCCCCTGACGGGGCTTCTGCCTCTGGAAGTGGAGGTGCTTCCCTCCCCCCAGGGCCACGGCTACACGGAGCTTGAGGTGGACGAGGCCAACCCCTTCTTCCCCGCGGGGACGCGCTTGCGGGGCCACGAATTCCATTATTCGAGGATCGTGGAAGGTCCCGGGCGGCCGGCCACGGCCTGCCGCGTCACGAGGGGCGCCGGCTGTTTCCCGGGCCGGGATGCCATCGTCCAAGACCGAACCTGGGCCAGCTACACCCATTTGCATGCCCTCGCGTCTCCGGAGTGGGCTCCCTCGTTGGCCGCTCTGGCCAGGCGGTACCGGGGAGAGAAAGGCGGGACGTAGGCGGCCCGGGAACCAGAGGTCCCGAACCGCCTGCCGTCCCGCCAGTTCAGACTCCTTACTTCTTCTTGACGTCGCCCGTAGCCGCGCCGTGGAGCTTCACTTCCACCTTGTTTTCGAGGTGGTCGTAGTACTCCTTGAGGACGGCGATGACCTCAGGCTTGGAGAACTCCTTCGGGACGGGTTTGCCTTCGCTCATGAGCTTGCGCAGCAGGGTGCCGGAGAGGAGCAGCCTGGCGCCGCCCTTGTAGTTGCCCTCGTCGTCGATGACGGCCTTGCTCTCGT
>JBBIKI010000056.1:0-19132 GCA_037445535.1 Acidobacteriota bacterium
CCGCCGTGGGCCTCTTCCTCACCCTCGAGGAGCCCACCGGCCCCATGACCAAGGAAGCGGCCACCGCGGGCTTCTACGAGCCCGAGCACTTTCAAGGACGAGGCGTCCCCAAACTCCAGATCCTCACCATCAAAGCTCTGCTGAGCGGCCACCGCCCCGAGCTCCCCAGATTCGCCCCCAGTGCCACGTTCAAGAAGGCCCCCAGAAGAAAGGTCCAAGAGGCCCAGGGGAATCTGTGGTGAAGGAAGCCCGCTAGCCAACAGCTATCAGCTAACAGCCAACAGCCTCTTTGTCAAAACCGGTAACTGACTCCCACGGAGAGGAGATGCCTTGGCTCGACCTGGTAGCCGGTGACGCGCTGGTAGACGGGAATCTGGAGGAAGGCGAAGAGCTGGAGGTTCGGCCCGATACTGGCGGTGAGGCCGGGGCTGAGGTAGGCGAGGGTGGCGCCGCTGTTGGGGGTGTCGGCGTTGGCGCCGGTCTCGGGCTTTTCGGCGCGGAGGTTGAGCTGGAGCTGGGGGGTGAGGGCGGTGAAGCCCGTGTAGCGCACGCCCCCGCTAAGGTTCAGCGCGTTTCCGGGGCGGAATCCGTCCTTGCTGCCCGTGGGGATCTGGGCCAGAGCGTAGGCGAAGTAGCCCCAGGCGGGGGCGAGGGCGCCGAACTTGAAGGCGCCGAGGAGGAGGTCCGTGGTCCCCGTGCCGAGCTGCAGGCCACGGTCCACCGTTTCTCCCCGGGCGGGACCGCGGGAGAAGGTGTCGCCGATGCGGCCCGTAGGGAGCTTGAGGCCGAGCTGGAGGCCGAAGGACCGGTCCCTGCTTAATCCCTGGTAGCGGCCCAGGAGCCATACGTCGCCCAAGCCAGAGCTGCGGGAGTAGGACGGGGCCACCGTATCCGCGGCCACGGTGGCGTGGGTGCGGTCCGTGACGGGGACGAGGGCGTTCACGCTCCAGCCGGGCGTGGGGCTGTAGCACAGGTCCGCGAGGAACGTGCGGCTGACGGTCCAAAGCTGGATCTCCCGGCTCGCGGGATAGGCGGTCTTGGCTTTGTCCACCGTGCCCGTGCCCGTCCGGAGCTGGTCCTGGCCGATGTAATCGAAGCGCAGGTTCACGTTGAAGCCCGTGCCGAACTGGTAGCCTTGGCTCGCCCAGTCCGAGTTGAGGCTGCACCCGCAGATTCCGCAGGCGAGGGCCGCGGGGGCGAGCACCAGGGCCGTGAGCACGAGAGCCGCTCGAAGGATGTTCGCTGTAGTCGTTCTTTTCATTGTATTCAATCAACACATCATGGTTCGCGCCTATTTCTTTTGACGGCTCCCAGAGCCATGGAGCCTAATGCCGCCGGTAAACCTTGGGAAGGAAACTGAAGTTGCCGTCGGGAGGCAGCTCCACCCCTTCCACGCCCTTCTGGGTGACGCACACGGCGTCGGGATACCAGAGGCTGATGTAGGGCGCGTCCCGGGCCAGGAGGCGCTGGACCTGTGCGTAGGCGGCCTTGCGGCGCTCCGGGTCCGCTTCCCGAGCGCCCTCCTCCAGCAGGCGGTCCACCTCGGGGTTGCTGTAGCGCCCCCGGTTGAGGCCCTCGGGCGGAAAGGCCCGGGAGGAGAAGCGGAGGCGGAACCCGTCGGGGTCCGTCACCCCCACCCAGGTGAGCCCGAAGGCGTCGAAGTCTCCGCGCCGAACGTCGCCGTAAAAGGTGCCCCACTCCAGGGATTGAATCTGCACGTCCACGCCGATCCGGGCCAGATCCTGGGCGGCGG
This sequence comes from Acidobacteriota bacterium, assembly GCA_037445535.1. Lineage (GTDB taxonomy): Bacteria > Acidobacteriota > UBA4820 > UBA4820 > DSQY01 > JAKAJA01. Next base: position 1,754 of record JBBIKI010000056.1, read on the forward strand.
CCACGGCGATCTGGCGGGACACCTTGTTCTCGGAGGTCTTGTAGGAGAGCCGGAACCTGACACCTCCGGCGCCGCGCGGCAGCCCCGCCGCGTCCAGGAGGCGTTCCGCCTCGGCGGGCGCGAAGGGCACGGGCCCGCCGGCGGGATCGTAGGCCCAGTGTTCGGGGCAGAGGAGGCCCGTGGCGGGGCGCGCGAAGTCCCGGAGGATGTAATGGATGATGGCGCCGCGGTTCACGGCGAGGGCGAGGGCGCGGCGCACTTCGGGCCGGTCCAGCGGGGGCCGGGAGCAGTTGAGGCCGATGTAGGCGTAGCTGGCGCCGGGAGCGCGGTGCACCACGTAGCCGCGGGCGGCGAAGTAGGCCAGGGAGTCGGGAGGGAGGTCGTTGACTACCATGTCCACGCTCCCGCGCCGCATCTCCAGCTCGCGCACCACGGGATCGGGGATGACCTTGAAGGCCACGGTGGCGCTCGCGGCGCGCCGTTCGGCGTAGGGGTTTCGCTCGAAGACCAGCCATAGGCCGGGGTCCCACGACGCCAGGCGGTAGGGGCCCGCGCCCACGGGCGGCGCTTGGGGGGCGTGGCCCGCGGGGACGATGCCGATGTTGAGGCCCGAGAGGAAGGCGGCGTAGGGCTCCCGCAGCTCCACGTCCAGCTCGTAAAGGGAGGGAACGGCGATGGAGGCGATGCGGTCCAGATCGCCCTTCTTAAAGGAGGCCACGGCGCCCGTCCGCACGGAATCCAGTGTGTAAGCGGCGTCCCGGGCCGTCAGGTCGCTCCCGTCAGAAAACCGTATGCCGCGCCGCAGGAGGAAGCGGTAGCGGGTGGGTGAGGGCCGGGACCAGGATTCGACGATATCGGGCACGGGTTTGAAATCGGGCCCGATGGTGAAAAGGCCCCGGTAGAGGAGCCGGAAGGCGCGGTCCGCGGCCACGTCCGATCCCACTCGCGGGTCCAGGCTCCCCGGGTCCTGCTCCACTCCGACCACAAGCTCCGCCTTTCGGGGAGCCCGCCCGCACCCCGACAGCAAGAACGGGAGCAGGAACACCGCAAGGACGGCCAGGAGAGGCCAGCATGCGAGGCGTGAGCGGTGGAAGCCGGTCCGGGTTCTGCTACGGGGCCTCATCGAAGAACGACGCTCCCGGCGTGATGTCGCCCAGCACCACGGCGGCCTTGGCTCCCGTGGCCGCGGGCACGTTGGAGGGCCAGCCGTGGAGGGTGGCGTCGGCGAGGACGGCCATGAGGACGGCTTCCTTGGCCTTGCCGGGGATGGCGTATTCGTCGGAGGTGGCGAAGACGAGCTTGGGGAAGGCCCCTTGCAGGCCCTCCATGAGGACGGGGTTGTTGGCCCCGCCGCCGCTCACGATGATCTCCTCGTAGCGAGCCTTCTGGGTGCAGAACTCCATGATGCCCATGGCGATGCTCCGCACCGTGAAGGCGGCCAGGGTGGCCAGCACGCCTGGACCCCGCAGCTCGGGGAACCGCAGGAGCGCCCCGTCCAGAAAGTCGGACCCGAAGGTCTCCTTGTCCGCCGATTTGGGCGGCGCCATCTTGAGAAAGGGGTGTTCCAGGAGGGTGGCGAGGAAGGCCTCGTGTACCCGCCCCTTGCGCGCCCACGCCCCGTCCACGTCGAAGGCCTGCTTGCCCCCGGAGTAATGCCAGGCGGCCAGGTCCATGAGGCAGTTGCCCGGGCCCGTGTCGAAGGCCATAAGGCCGTCCAGTCCGGCCCCCGCCGGCATGGCCGTGAGGTTGGCGATGCCGCCGATGTTCAACACGAGCCGGCTCCGGGACCTGTGGTGAAAGAGGATGAAGTCGAGGTAGGGAGCCAGGGGCGCGCCCTGGCCTCCCGCCGCCATGTCCCGCCCGCGGAAGCCCGATACCACCGTGATGCCCGAGCGCTGCGCGATGACGGAGGGCGCACCCACTTGCAGCGAATTCGTCACCGCGAATCCGGGGTACTGAACCGGGGTGGGATGGTGGTACAGGGTCTGGCCGTGCGACCCCGCCGCTAAAACGTCGGCCGGTGCCACGGCGGCTTTCCTGCAAATGTGCAGGAGGGCGTGGCCGAACAGTTCACCCACGTAGGCGTCCAGCAGGGCCACGTCTCGGGCGTTGCCCGCTGACGCGCCCTGGCACGACAAGATGCGCTGGCGGACTCCCGCGGAGTATTTCAGGACGTCGTGAGCCACCAGGGTTACGGCCACGTCGGTGCCCGTCCCTTCGATGCGCACGAGCGCCACGTCCACCCCGTCCGCGGAAGTTCCCGACATGAGCCCCGCCACGAGGCGGCTTTCGGAAGGGTCCTGGTGGTCCAGCATGGCTGCTCCTTCCTTGCCATCCTAGAACGGCCTGGAAGCGGAGGCAAGCGGGGAGGGGGAGAAGAGAAAAGCGGAATTCGGAATTCGGAAAGAGGAAAAGCGGACTTCGGAGAGGAGGTGAGGGGACAGCGGCAACGCGGACTGTCAGCTTTTGGCTTGGGCAGTGCTTTGCTCTAAGCCAACAGCCAACAGCCAACAGCCAACAGCCTTACAACCATTGACACTCCGAGGTACCGCCTGTAGCATGATTCGGGGAGGACAGGGTGCGAAAAACAATCCCCGTTCAGCCCGATGGATCCATCCATATCCCCAAGGACGTGGCGGAGGAGGTCTTCGGGAAGACCCGCGAAGCCGTGGTCCACATCCGGTCAGGCTGTCTCGTACTCTCTCCCGTGTTCGTAGACATCGAGTCGGGGCAGCTTCCTCAGATCCTGGCGCTGCTCCACCGGTTCGAATCCTTGGACACGGTGCTGAACCATCACTTCCACAAGGCCAGCGGCCAGGCTGTCCAGTTCGAGGGAGACTTGTCGGTCCTTTCCCTCAACGATGTGTTCCTGTTCCTATCGGCGAGCAAGAAGAGCGGCTCCCTGGTGGTGCAGGACAAGGTTCGGTGGGGGTTCTTTTTCCAGAACGGGAACCTGGCCTTCGCGGCGAGCGACGAACCCAAGGCGTCGCTGGCCGCCTATCTCCTCAAGCGCCAGTTCGTGACCGAGGAGGACCTTGTCCAAGCCACGAAGGACCTCGGCCGCGTGGATGCTCTCAAGGTCCTCCTCGACATCTCGGGTCTGACGCAGGCCGAGTTCACGGAGCAGCGCCTCCGATGCGTCGAGGACACCATCTTCCACGTGTTCACCCTGGGGCGAGGACGTTTCAGTTTCATCAACGGCGAGGTGCAGCGGCCCTTCGATCTTACCCTGCCCATGTCCACCACGAACTACGTCATGGAGGCCACGCGCCGCATCGACGAGTGGGCCCACATCAAGGACCGGGTTCCCGAGCCGGAAACCCTCCTTGAAATGGCGGAGGATGTGACGGCCTCTACGGCCCTCTCCTTCGAGGAGGAGCAGGTGCTGAGCCAGGTCAACGGCCACCGGACCATGGAAGAGGTGCTATCGCGCGCCAAGGCGGGGGACATGGAAGGCAAGAAGGCCGTGGCCTCCCTCATCGCTGCGGGCCTCGTCCGCGCCGCTAAGCCCGAAGCGCCCCAATCCGTCCCATCAGCCCCGTCCGCCGCCCTCTCTTCCGAAGAGCGCGCCGGCCTCCTCTCGCGCATCGACAGCTACAACAACGTATTCTCGACGATCTACCAGGCCCTGGCCGTGGAAGCGGGGAGCAAGGTGGACGTAGTCTTGGGGGCGTTCTTTAAAGGTCTTGAACCGGGGACGTCACTCTTGTCAGGCACGGGATTCTCCCAGGAGGGAACCCTTCCCCGGGAACTCCTCCTGTCCCGTCTGGCGGAGCTTCCCGAGGGGCGCGAGGCAACCCTCGTGAGAGACCTAAACGAACTCCTGTACTTTCAGCTCTTCGCGGTGAAAAACGCCCTTGGACCCGAGATGGAGGCGGGCATCGTGGAGATGGCCCGGTCCCTCCTGCACGTCTGAGGGCTTCCTGGCGGACGGCTACGGCTCCTGGACCAGGGTTGAGCCGGCGACGAGAGGGGCTGAATCAGAGGGGCGTCCGTCGTCGGAGGAGAACCAGGGGCGGAAGGGGTTGGCCATGTGGGCGTGGGAGGCCCAGAACACGGCGGCTTTGGGCCGGCCAAAGTGGTATCCCTGGGCCATGGGGATGTCCAAGGCCATGAGGGTGAGAAGCTCCTCGGAGGTTTCCACCCCCTCCACGATGACCTTGCTCCCCAGTTTCCTCGCCACGTTGGCGGCGCCCGCCACCAGGGCTTGTTTGCGCGCTGAGCGATGAATGCACTTGGCGAAGGCCCGGTCCAGCTTGACGTAGTCTGGTTCAAACCACAGCAGGTGCTGCAGCCCCGAATACGCTGATCCGAAGTCATCAAGGGCAAACCGGAACCCTCTCTTGCGCAAGCCCCGAAGGATTCGAGCCAAGGCACGTGGAGTCTCGGTCCTGGACCGCTCCGAGATCTCCACCACCACCGCTTCGGGGGGGATCCCGCTGGATTCCATGAGCCTCAGGTAATGGTTTTGGAGGTGCCGCATGTGCAGGAGGGTCTGGATGTGCACGTTGATGAAGAGCAGGCCCATGGGTACCAGAAGCCTGCCCGCCCTGAGGGCTGCGGCCACGCAGGCCGCATCCAGGTCTTGAATGAGGCCGGGGGACAGGGGGCTGGAGTTGCCGAAAATGCGCCCGGGATTGCCGAGGGCCGTAGACTGCGGCCCGCGGAGAAGAGCTTCAAACCCCATGATGCGGCCCGTGTTGAGCTGCACGATGGGCTGGAAGGCCGTGGAGACGAACCCCCGGTTCAGCAGGTCGCGGACCTCGTCTTGTGGAGTCATGGCGCTCACCTCGATGCGCCCGAGCTTCGGCGCGGCCCTCAGCTTACGGGAGCAGGAATGCCCAGATCGTGGATGGCGCGCGTGAGAAGCTGGAGCTCGACCGGTTTCTCGAAGTAGTAGGCGGCGCCCATGTCGAAGGCCCGCTGCATGATGGCCGGGTCTCCGTACCCCGTCATGAGAATGACGCGGGTGTCCTTGCACTTCTCCTTCACGAAGCCCAGCAGGTCGAGGCCCTCGGCGTCCAGGGTTCCCGAGAGGCGGATGTCCGAGAGGACCACGTCCATGTGCTCCTCCCGAAGGATCTTCTTGGCCGCCTGCGCATTGACGGCCGTCAGCACTTCCACGTCATCGTTTTCCAGCAGAGCCTTAAGGCCGAACACGGTGGCGGTCTCGTCGTCGACAATCAGAATCTTGTGCGTCATGGCAGCCTCCTCGACAACCGCCTTAAGTTAAGCACATCTGATGCCAGCACGCTTACTTCCCAGCGGCCTCATGATCACGCGGTTTCATAGATATTGAGCGAGGCTGCCGTCTCGAATATGAGACGGCCGGTGGCTCGCGTTCAGGACAGGCGGGTTAGCGGAGCCGGTCCAGGTCGATGCCATGCTGGGTCACTTTTCGGTACAGGGTGGCCCGGGAGATGCCCAGGGCGTGGGCCGCCTCGGGCACGTGGCCCCGGACCTTGCGCAGGACTTTCACGAGGTGCGCCCTCTCGGCGGCGTCAAGCCCGAGGGATGGCTCTTTGGAGATGTCCAGGTTCTGGCCTTCGGGTTGGACCAGCCCTGAAAAATGCTCGAGCCGAAGCATGGGGCCGTCCGAAAGGATGTAGGCCCGCTCCAGGACGTTGTGAAGCTCCCGAATATTTCCTGGCCAGGAATAGGCCGTCAGGACGGCGATGGCCTCGCCGGAGACGTTCACATGGCCCCGCCCGCGGGTGATGAACTTGAGAAGGTGATCCACCAGGCCGGGCAGCTCATCCAGGCGGTCTCGCAGAGGCGGCATGGTGATCGTGAGGGTGTTGATACGATAGAGGAGGTCCTGGCGGAACCGTCCGCTTAGAATAAACTGTTCAATATCTTGGTGTGTCGCGCAGATGAGACGAAAATCGGACACCCGTTCCTCCACCCGTCCGAGGGGGCGGAAGCGCTTCTCCTCCAGAACCTTCAGAAACTTCGCCTGAACCGCCACGTCCATGTCCCCGATCTCGTCGAGGAACAGTGTGCCTCGGTGGGCCCGGTCCAGCAGGCCGCTTTTCGAGTCCACGGCTCCCGTGAAGGCCCCCTTCGCGTGGCCGAAAAGCTCGCTCTCCAAGAGTTCGCCCTTTAACGCGGCGCAGTTTAACTCGACGAAAGGTTCGGCGGGGTCGGGGCCGTGGTCGTGGATGTAGCGGGCCACCAACCCCTTGCCCGTGCCCGTTTCGCCCCTCAGGATGACGGGGCTCCGATGCCGGAGGGCGGCCGCGAGGTGGGCGCTGATTTTCTGCAGCGCCTCGCTCTCTCCGAAGAAGGGCGTCATAGTGGCCGGGCGCTCCTTCAACGCCCTGTTTTCCCGGCGCAGGGAACCGATCTGGATGGATTTGGTGAGGAGAACGTCCAATTCTCTGAGGTCCACGGGTTTGGTCAGGAAGTGATCGGCTCCCAGGCGCATGGCTTCCACGGCCATGGCGATGGATCCATGGCCCGTGATGACTACGATCGGCACCGTAGAGTCGTGCGCCCTGACCTCCTTGAGGAAGTCGATGCCGCTCCCATCGGGCAATTTCACGTCCAGGAGGAGGGCGCTGAAGGTGCGCCGTGACATGGCGTCTCTCGCCTCGGCGAGGCAGGCCGCCTCGGACACGGTGAAGCCTTCGGTCTCAAGGTATTTGCTGACCCCGAACCGGACAGCGGGCTCGTCGTCAATCATCAAGATGGACTTCATCGCTTACCCCCGCCAGCGTCGTTTAACAAACGGTTCGAGGCAAGGTTACCAGAAATCGGATCCCCGGAGAAGGCGCGCACGGTTCCGCCTCCAAGGTCCCGCCGTGGTGGACGACGGTGCTCCTGGCTACGGTCAAGCCAAGACCTACGCGCCCTTGCCGCGTCGTGAAGAAGGGATCGAAAATGGCCGAGGCACCCTCCTCGCGGAGGCCGGGACCGTAGTCGCGGATGGAGACGGCGAGTGTCTCGCCGGTGGCCGTGGCGACGACCTCCACGGGGGTATCTTCCGGTCCAAAGGCCAAGGCGTTTTCTATGAGTTCGGAAAGGGCCCAGGCCAGCGAGCTTCCGTCTCCCGTGAGCACTGCCGTTCCTTCGGGAAGGGCCACTTGGACCCGGGAAAGGTCCATGCCGGGCCAGCGCTCCTGCACCAGGGCCATGCTGTTCTGTATCAGTTCCTCGATGCGAAGGGTGGTGCCAGCAGGAGAGCTGTAAGCGGACGCCGCCAGCAGCATGAACCTCTGGACCAGGCGCTCCAGGCGCCGCACCTGCTCCATGATGTAGTCCGTGTAGGGCTGCGTCTCGATTTCGCCGCCCACCTTCTTCTGAAGGGCTTGGATCACCGTGCTGATGGCGAAGAGCGGGTTGCGGATCTCGTGGGCCACCCCTTGGAGGAGCTTCTGGGTGAGTTCGGTCTGGCGCCGCTCTCCGGCAAGGGCTTCCAGCTTTCGCTGCTCGGTCACCTCGTGCAGCACGTGGAGGACGGCTGGCGTGGCGTCGAGGAGCACTCGCTGGGTGGAGGCCAGAAAGATCCTGCCCGAAGAGGCGTCGATCCATTCCCGGTCGGCCGCGTCCACGTCGGCGCAGAGCCCAGGAAATAGGTCTGAACAGCGTGCTCCAATGCACTCCAGGAAGGTTCTGCCGGTGAAGACCGACACGGCCATGTTGGCCCTGAAGAGGCGACCTTTCGCATCATGGAAAAAGAAGAGGTCCCCCGATGCGTCGAAGGCCTTCTCCCACTCCGCCTTCGCGCGGCTCATGGCCCCGTAGTGGAGAATCCTCTCCACGCCCATCCTCAGAATTCCCAGGAAGAGGGCCCGGGGGCCGGTGCCTTCCTCCGTTTCTTCAGCGCGGCTCCGAATCAGAAGGGCCGCGTGCCTGGCCGAGGCGGAGATGGGGAAAAGCCGCCAGGGCTCTTCTCCCTGAAGGCCAAGGCAGCGGAGCAGGGCTCTTTCCGCGAAGGCTCCGTCCACAATCAAGCCCTCCCACGGGCCGATGCGAACCTTGCCGGGGGTCTCGTCCAAGATGTCCCACGCCCAAAATCCGTTCCTGCTCTCGTCGGGGAATACGAGCCACGCGGCCTCCGCATCGAACAGGGCAAGGATGGCTTGCCGGAGGGGAGGAAGGAGGGTCTCGGCTCCGAGAGACGCCCCGGCCTGCTGGGCGAAGTCCGCAAGCAGGCTGATCGTCGTTGTGGCAGGAGCGCCCGCGTCCTCAGCCGTCACGGAGCCAGCCCGCTTGAAGGGAAGATGAAGGGGGTGCCGCCCCGGGCTGGGAGGAGGCCCGGGGCGGCGTGGGAGAAAATGGGGAAGGGAGGGTCATGGGGCGGCGATGGCTGGAGCCAACCAGCTGGCCAGCACCTCGCCCAGTTTTTCGAAGGAGATGGGTTTGGTCAGGTAGTCATCGGCTTGGTAGTCCTTGAGCACCTCGATACGCTGGCTGTCCTTTTTGTACAAGCCGGACATGACGATGACCGGGATGGAACGGGTTTCGGGGTCTTCCTTGAGCCGCCGGCACAAATTCTTCCCGTCCAGGTGAGGCATCATATGGTCCGTGAGGACAAGGTTCGGCTGGTAGGTCCGGGCCAGGGCCAAGGCTTCGACGCCGTCCTTGGCCAGGAGCACGCCGTAGCCCATGCCTTCCAGCACCCTAAAGGCGATGCGCCGGGTGTCCGGTTCATCATCCGCTACCAGGACCAGGGGCCTTCGGATGGGATTTCCCAGCTCCGAGGGGGGCTGCCCCATTTCGATGCAAAAGTTTCTGAGGCGGCGCTGCCAAAGGGCTGGGGGCGCCGCTTCCCAGAAGGACTTCCTCGCCTCGGGCCCGGCGTCGCAAAAGCACTTTCCGCAGTGGGGGCACTGCAGGGTGGGGTTGTCGGTGATGCACTCGCACCACGGGCTTTTGCAGGCATCGAAGACTTTCCCGCAACTTAGGCAGAAGACCTCATAGCGCCCTTCGGCCTGGGACGTGGGGTCTGACGTGGTCTGGCTCATTTTGAATCCTCCCTGCTCGGCGGACCTTCCGGCGCGGGCCGAAGGGTGTGCGGCGCCTCAGCGCTACCTTAAAAGCAAGGCCGATGCCAATCCGCTTCTCGGAAAGGATGGCTCCCGAGGTGGCATATCCTGGAACGACAGGAACCATTCGGAAACACATTCCGCCCCTGATGAAGTCGCATTTGTGAGACGCAAAGCCCGCTTAAAGTCTCAACATCGCGACGGATGGCCGCCAGACTGGTACAGCGCAACGTTGACGGTGCTCTCATCGGCTCATGGGCCCAAAGGGCGGCCCGCATGAATGCCCAAACCATGGGAGAATAGCCAGGGAGAACGTCGCCGTGGCCCTCGCCCTGATCATCTTCGCCCTGACCTACGTGCTTATCGCCGCACGGCGCCTATCGCTCCTTCGCATTGGGCGGCCGGCGGGGGCTCTGGTGGGAGCCGTGGCCATGGTCGTCTTCGGCGTGCTGACACCCGCGGAGGCCTATGGGTTCGTGGACCTCCGCACGATCGTTCTCCTGTTCAGCATGATGGTCATTTCTGGGTATCTCCAGGAGGCCGGCTTCTTCGGTGTTCTTGGCCGCGCTACCCTGCGCGGGGCGGCTACGCCAGAGCGCCTGCTCGGGAGCGTGGTCTGGGTCTCGGGCATCGCCTCGGCCTTCCTGGTGAACGATACGGTCTGCCTCATGTTGACTCCCATCGTAGGTGCCCTCACCCTAGCCCTCGGCCTGGAGCCGCTGCCTTTTCTCTTGGCCCTGGCAACCTCGGCCAACATCGGCTCCGTGGCCACCCTCGCGGGAAATCCCCAGAACATGCTCATCGGGACGGCCTCCCTCATCCCCTACCGGGAGTACCTCGCCGTCATGGGGCCCGTGGCCCTCCTTTGTCTGGCGGCTAACCATGGGCTGCTCCACCTAGTGTTCGGAAAGGGCCTCAAACGCCGAGGGGGGACGGGCGATGACCTCGTCCCCAAGGTGATCAGGCGCGGGCTCATGATCCGCTCGATGGTAGCCCTTCTAGGGGTGGTCACCGCGTGGATGCTGGGGGCGGATCTGGCCTTCGGGTCCCTGGCGGGCGCGGCCTTCTTGATCCTGTCAACGCGCGTCTCTCCGGGCCGCGTCTTCGCCCGGCTGGACTGGTCTCTCCTGGTATTCTTCGCGGCGCTGTTCGTAGTCGTGGGAGGAGTCGAGAAGGCAGGCGCCGTGACCGTCCTGCGCGACTACCTCCCGGCGGGAACCAAGATTTCGGGGCTCGCGGGGTTCTCTTTCCTGTCGGTGCTGGGCAGCAATCTTTTCTCCAACGTGCCTTTCGTCCTGGTGGCGGGCAAGTGGGTGTCGGGAATGCCCGAGGCCAGGCTCCACTGGTACCTCCTGGCCCTGACCTCAACCTTCGCGGGCAACCTGACGCTGGTAGGGTCCATGGCCAACCTCATCGTGGCCCAGCTCTCACGAGACGTTCACGTCATGGGCTTTCGCGAATACACGCGCTATGGAATCCTCATCACCGCCATCACGGCCGTGCTGGGCGTGGCGTATCTCGTGGCCGTGTTTTCGTGGTAAGGGAGGAAGGGAAAGCCGAAAGACAAAAAGCAGAATGCGGAATCCGAAATTCGGAAAGACAGGGGACAGGGCGAAGATGGGCCTTCCTAGCTTCCTAACTTCTCAACTGCCTCACGGCGGTGTCACGCTGCGGATGAAACCCCGCACGTCGGTGTAGGCCTGCTTAGGCTTGCCGGCATAGGTCATGAGGCCGAACCCCGGTTCCTGGGGAGAGTCGCGCAGTTCGTAGAGGAACACCTTGGAAATCCACCCGCGCTGGCGGGTGCTTTGCAGGGTCGAGATGAGGTACCCAGATTGCTTGGCGGGGCCCACGTGAGTGGACCGCCAGCCAACCTCCGTGAGCCAGAAGGGCTTGGAGCCTTGGCCGCGGCGCTCGATGATGCGCTGAACGGGAGGCGGCTCCCACGGGCGCGAGGGGCCTTCGAGCATGCGGAGGATCTCCGCGGGTTTGTCCTTGTAGCAGTGGTGAGAAATGATGTCAAGATAAGAACCCGCCTCGGCGAGAATTTTGTCCAGCCAGGTGTCCCAACGGGCGCCGCTGAGGTGGGCTAGATCGGGCCCCACGATCTTGCACCCTGGGTCGGCGGCCTTGGCAGCTTCGGCGCCGGGGATGAGGACCTGCTGGATGAACTGGTCCGTGCTGCCCCGAAAGAACGTGCTGGAGTTGGGCTCGTTCCACAGGATCCAATGCCGCACGCGTCCCCTGTAACGCTTCACGAGGGCAGAGACGAACTCCTTCCAGTCCCTCGCATGCCGCGGGGGGTAGTACGCGCTGGGACCCGAGGAAGCCCAGGGCGGGCAAAAGCCCAGGATGGCCACCAGGCGGACGCCGTGCGCATCCGCCTCCTCCACCACCGGGTCCATGAGGTCCCAGCGGATCTGGCCGCGGAGGGGCTCCATCCGGTCCCAGGTGAAATCCACCCGGACGAAGCCGAAGCCGGCCTTCTCGATGGCATCGAAATCGTCTGCCGAAGGGAGATGGGCGTTGATACCGAAGTAGGGATTCACCTCGGTCCAAGGCCGGTGCGGGCGCTCTGGGGCCGCGGGCAGAGTCCCCGGCGCAGCAATCGCGGCCAGAAAAAGAGCAACTGCCGCGAGGGCCGAGGGGCGCCCTCTCATGTTACGCTCCGCGGTCATGCGTCACGCAAGTTTGGGAGGGATGGCGGCCACCAGTTCGGTGGCGAGTCCCCTCCCCGTGTCCGTCGTTCGGAACCACCAAGCCGCGCCTTTCTTCATGGGCCAGCTCTCGGTCCGGCGGGTCATGAGATAGGCCGCCACTTCTCCGAGGAGGGGCTGGTGGCCCACGAGGATCACGGCGCCTTCGGCCCTTGGCCAGCCGGAGGTTTCCAGGAGGTCCTGAACTGAGGCTCCTCCGTACAGTTCCGGGAGGATCTCGAAGGGGGCCGCCAGTCCTTCCGCTGTCTCCTTGGCCCGGACAGCGGGGCTGCACAGGAGCCGGTACTCCGGGAGCCGGACATGCAGCCACCGTCCCACTCTGGCGGCCTGCTCGCGCCCCTTGGGAGTCAATCGGCGCCTTTCGTCGGGGCTCGCGTCCTCGGCCTCGGCATGGCGCCAGAGGATCAGGTCCATGGGCTGCCTCCTCTTCATCATTGTGGAGGACCGGGACGTTCTCTGCAATGGGCGGGGCCTGAAACATTTCCTCTCCTGGCGGCGTATCAAAAACGTTGCTTCCTGCGCCCCACGCCGGAAGCGAAAGGAGCGAAACGAGATGAATGGTAAAAAGCTGTGCGAAATGAGCGGTCTCTTGTTGGCCTTTTCCTTGGCCGCCGCGGCCCAGGCCCCCTCTGCGGGAGCGGCCAAGCCCGCGGCCCAAGCCCCGGCGGCGCCCGAAGCCCAGGTCCACGGCATTAACCCCGCCAACCTGGACCCCAGCGTCAAGCCCTGCCAGGATTTCTTCCGGTACGCCACGGGGGGCTGGGTGGCCAAGAACCCCATCCCGCCCGAGTACCCCCGCTGGGGCAGCTTCGACCTCCTGGCTCTGCGAAACCAGGAGGAGCTGAAGGGCATTCTGGAATCGGCGGAGAAGGACGCCAAAGCTCCCGCGGGGAGCGTCGAGCGGAAGCTTGGCGAGTTCTACGCCGCCGCCATGGACGAGAAGAAAGCCGATGAGCTGGGCAGCAAGCCCCTGCAGCCCGAAATGGAGCGCATCGCGGCCCTCAAGGACCTGAAGGGCCTGTCGGCGGAAGCGGCGGAACTCCAGCACCACGGTGTCAACGTCTTCTTCGGCGTGGGCTCCGAGCAGGACAAGAAGGACGCCACCCTCGTCATCGCCGGGTTCCACCAGGGCGGTCTCAGCCTCCCGGACCGTGACTATTACCTCAAAGACGATCCCAGGTCCAAGGCCCTTCGCGAGGCCTATGAAAAGCACGTGGCCAACGTCTTCCAGCTCCTGGGCGACCCGGCCCCCAAGGCGGCCGCCGAGGCCCAGACCGTCCTCAAGCTGGAGACGGAGCTGGCCAAGGTCTCCATGCCCCGAGTGGAAATGCGCAACCCGCAGGCCACCTACCATCCCATGGCCTTCGCCGAGCTTTCCACCCTGGCTCCCGATTTCGACTGGCCGGTGTTTGCCAAAGAGACGGGCCTGCCTCCCCTGGGCAGCCACGTGAACGTGGCCCAGCCGGACTTCTTCAAGGGGCTTGCGGCCCAGCTCAAGGCCGTACCCCTAGAGGACTGGAAGACCTATTTCCGCTGGCACCTGGCGAGCCGCTACTCGGGCGCTCTATCGGCCAACTTCGTACAAGAAAACTTTGACTTCTCCAAAACGCTCACGGGCGCCCAGAAAGACCAGCCCCGCTGGAAGAAAGCCGTGGGGGCCACCAACGGCGCCCTCGGCATGGCCCTGGGCGAACTTTACGTGAAGCAGTACTTCAGCCCCGAATCCAAGGCCCAGGTCCTCGACATCCTCCACCACATCAAAGCCGCGCTGCGGGAGGATCTGACGACCCTGCCGTGGATGAGCGAGCCCACGCGCAAAGCGGCCTTGGCCAAGCTAGACATGATCGTGGAGAAGATCGGCTACCCGGACAAGTGGCGTGACTACAGTAAGCTCGACATCACGGCCGGCGATTACTTCGGCAACCTGTGGCGCGCCTCCGCCTTCGAGGACGCCCGGGACCTGGCCAAGATTGGCAAGCCCCTGGACCGCACCGAGTGGGGCATGACGCCGCCCACGGTGAATGCCTATTACGATCCTCACATGAACGAAATCGTTTTCCCCGCGGGCATCCTCCAGCCTCCCTTCTTCGATCCCAAGGCCGACCTGGCCGTGAACTACGGTGGTATCGGCGCGGTCATCGGCCACGAGATCACCCACGGCTTCGACGACCAGGGAAGCCAGTACGACGGCGAGGGCAACCTCAAGAACTGGTGGACGCCTGAGGATCTCAAGAACTTCAAGGCCCGGGGCGAATGCATCGCCGACCAGGCTTCCTCCTTCGTGGTGGACGGCGACCTGCACCTCCAAGGCAAGCTCGTGGAGGGGGAGGCCATCGCCGATCTGGGCGGGGTGACCCTCGCTTACCGGGCCTACCACCTAGCGCTCCAGGGCAAGCCGGCCCCCGTTGAAAACGGTTTTACGGGCGACCAGCGCTTTTTCCTGGGCTTCGCCAACGTGTGGGCCAGCAGCATCCGGCCTCAAATGGCCCGCATGCTTGCCACCGTGGATCCCCATCCCGCGGCCCCGTACCGGGTCAACGGAACGCTGAGCGACATGCCGGCCTTCCACGAGGCCTTCGGGTGCAAGGCCGCCGACCCCATGGTCCGGGCCGCCGACAAGATGTGCCAGATATGGTAAAGACGTAAAACAAAAGGCCATGTGTCTGCCGCCGGCGGTTGCACTGCGGGACACGATCGGTATAATGGCCCGCTGGAACGGGCGGCGGCAGGCATTCGGCCTTGTTCAACGGTCCTGGTCCCCGGAGAACCATCATGACTAGCAGATCAAAACTAACGATGCTGTGCGCGGCGGCTCTGGTGGCCGCGGCGGCGCTGGCTGCTGCGCCCCCCCAGCCTCCGGGGGGCCCAGTTCTTCCTCAGGACAAGGGGCCGGCCCAACTGGACGTCACCGACTACCCTTCCAACATTCAGGCGGACTACAAGGTCGTGGAAAAGCAGTGCGGCAAGTGCCACACCCTGGCCAGGTGCCTGAATACGTCCATGCCCGCGTCCTTCTGGGCCCGGTATGTCGGTACCGTCATGAAAAAGCCCGAATACGGGATGTCCCTCGATGACGCCAACAAAATTTACGAGTTTCTTGCCTACGACCAGGCCGTTCGCAAAGACCGAACCAAGGGGCTCTACCCCGCGCTCACGGAGGACGAACTGGCAGCCCTCAAGGAGAAGCAGGGCGTGAAGTAGAGCGGACAGGACCCCTCCATCGTGGAGGTTTGACGGGACGGCCGCCGCGGGGCGGCCGTTCTCTCTTGAGGGCCCGAAGGTCCTGCGGAGAGGGGGCGAGCCACCACAACCTTTTCTTCACCTGGAGCCATCTCTAAACTTATCGCGTCAATGGGGGGGAGACACATGATTTCTAGCAAGCCGTTCACCGTGTTCGTTGCCGTATCCCTCTGTCTTGCGGGCCTGATGTCCTCGGCCCAAGCCCGGCCCATCTCTCGGGAGGAGGCGGCCGGTCCGGCCCAGCGGACCGCTCCCTTGCGGGAGGCGGAGATGCGCAGGCTGGCGCGGGTGATCCAAGCCGGAGTCCAGCCCAAGCAGCCCCTGGACGTCCTCCACTACGAGATTGAGATGGCCCTGGACCCCGTGGCCAAGACCCTGTCGGGCGCCGTCACCATGACCTTTCGGGCCACGGCTACCTGCGCCCAGGTGAAGATGCGCCTCCACCGCTCCCTCAAGGTGTCGGCCACCAAAATCGACGGCCAGCCCGCCGCCTCCACCAAGCGGAAGGGGGACGATATTACCTTCACACTCCCCTCGGTCGCATCGGCGGGTGAGGAGCACACCGTCACGGTGGTCTACGCCGGCGCCCCCACGTGGGATCCCAAGTTCCAGGGCGGGGTGATCTTCGATGTTCACGGCGGCACTCCCGTGGCCGCCACGGAGTCGGAGCCGTTCGCTGCCTACCGGTGGTGGCCCCTCGTGGAGGACGTCTCCGACAAGTTCACCTTCGACATGAGGCTCACGGTGCCCGGGGGAATGGTGGGCGTGTCCAACGGCACCCTGCAAGGGGTGACCCACAACGCCGACGGCACGGACACCTACGCCTGGCACGAGGGCTATCCCATCGCCACCTACCTCGTCTGCGCCAACGTTACCAACTACGCCGAGTTCGAGGACAGCTACACGAGCCTGGACGGCACCGTCACCATGCCCCTCACCCACTACGCTTATCCCGAGGACGAGACGGTGGCGCGGAAGAACTTCGCCACCATCCCCGACATGATTCGGTTCTACGCGGAGATGGCGGGGGATTACCCGTTCCTTGATGAGAAGTTCGGCCAGGTGGAGGTCCCCTATCCCGGTATGGAGCACCAGACCATCACGGCCGTACAGCAGGCGTGGGTTACGGGCACCTCTCCCTATTCCCCGGGTGACGCCACCCTCATGTACGCCCACGAGCTGGCCCACCACTGGTGGGGCGACGACGTGACATGCGCCACGTGGCACGACGTCTGGCTCAACGAGGGCTTCGGCACCTACTTCGAGGCCCTCTGGTGGGCCCACACGAAGGGGATTTCCGAAGGGGAGGCCTTCAGGGCCTACGACCTCGATGGTGCCTACGGGGGCTACTTCAAGGGGACCGTTTACACCGCCAACGAGAACAAGCCCTTCAACGACGAGGCGGCCGTCTATTACAAGGGGGCATGGGCGCTCCACATGCTCAAGAAGGTCATGGGCGAGGGACCCTTCGGCGATGCGCTGAGGGCCTACCGCGCCGCCCACCACTACGGGAGCGCCACCACGGCGGACTTCCAGGCCGCCTGCGAGGGCGTCTACGGGAAGACGCTCCAGTGGTTCTTCGACGAGTGGATCTTCACCCCCTACCGGCCCATCTACCGGGTCTCAAGTACCTCCGATGCGGGCACATGCACCGTGACCCTCCAGCAGACACAGAAGCACAAGATCGCCAACCGGACGTCGGGGGCGGACACCTACATCATGCCCGTGGACATCACCCTCCACTTCGCCGACGGCACTTCGGAGACCCATACGGTGCAGAACGACCAGCGCAGCCAGACCTTCACGTTCGCGACGTCCAAGGCCGTCCAGGGCGTCGGGTTCGACGAGGATGGCTGGGTGCTCAAGGTCGTGGCCAAATAGCCCGCCGCCGCCGTGGCCTTTCGGGGCAGGAAGGAATACATTGGGGAGCGGGACCGGGTCTGGAGGCAGTGCATGAGACAGAGCGGTGTTGCCAACCCCGAGCGAACGGTCATGGCCCTGATCCTGGCGGCGGGCCTTTTCGTCGCCACGGCCTGCGCCCCCGTGACGGTGCCTCCTGCCTACCCCGCCTACCAGACGGGCCAGGCCATGTCCGTGGAACCGGGGGTCGTGCAGGCCGTCCGGACGGTCAAAATCCAGGGACAGCCCACCGGTGCGGGGGCCGCCGTGGGTTCCACGGTGGGCGCCATCGCCGGCGCCGCCGCAGGGAGCAACTCCTCCTGCTATTACAACGGCGGCTTGTGGTGGGGTGCCCTCGCGGGGGCCATCATCGGCGGCCTCGCGGGCAACGCCGTGGAGACCGCCGCCGCCCAGCAGAACGGCCTGGAAGTGCAGGTGAGGCTGGACGACGGACGCGTCCTCTCCATCGTGCAGGGCGGCGAGGAAGCGTTCAGGCCCGGGGACGACGTGGACGTCCTCACCGCGCCCGACGG
>JBBIKI010000057.1:0-18781 GCA_037445535.1 Acidobacteriota bacterium
GGGCCTGCAAAGCCCCCATCACCGGTTCGAATCCGGTCGGCGCCTCCAGCCGTTTTCTCCTTCAAACTGTACGCCATCGCCTCCCGCCTTCAGGACGGCCGTGCCTTCTTCGCCGCGGGCAGGATCGCGCGTGAAGAGCAGAACCGTCCATGGATCGGCCGCCGCGCGGACCGTACCTGGACACGCCCGCCGCATGTATATGGGGTTCGGCTTGACCGCGCTATACTCACCGTTAGCCGGAGTGGCGGAACTGGCAGACGCAAGGGACTTAAAATCCCTCGGCCGAAAGGCTGTCCGGGTTCGACCCCCGGCTCCGGCACCAACACTGATCGAGCGGGAGAGAGCAGGACGAGCGGGTAGGGGTGTGAACGATGACTTATCGGGGTCTGCGCCGTTCCCTCCCAAGTTCGTACGTCCTCACCTCCTGATGTTCTCACCCTAAGCGGGAGGCAGGCGGACCATGACCCAAGACGGCGCTCACGGCGAGAACCCGCTTGCATCGAAGGCGGACATCGCGCGATTTCGGATGAACTTGAAGGACGAACTCGATGCGGCGGCGCTCTACGAGAGCATGGCCGAGGCCGAGAAAAACGAGGAGAGAGCCTCTATTTTTCGGGAGCTGGCCGGGGTGGAGCGCTCCCACGCCCAAGTCTGGACCGATAAGCTCAAGGCCGCCGGGGAAACGGCCGGACCGCCGAGACCGGGCTTGAAAACCAGGATGCTCGGCTTGCTCGCGCGCCGCTTTGGGCCCGGGAGCCTCGTTCCCATCCTCGTGGGCATCGAGAAGAACGCCGACGGAGGCTACGCCGCCCAGCCCGATGCCAAGGCCCTGGGCATGGACCGCCAGGAGAAGGCGCACTCCAAGGTCTTCGAGGGGATGGAGAAGGGCGGGCCTTCGATCCTGAGCGGCGAATCGTGGCATCGCCGGGACACGGGGGGCTCTCTCCGTGCCGCCGTCTTCGGCATCAACGACGGGCTCGTCTCCAATTTCTCCCTCATCATGGGAGTGGCGGGCGCCAGCCAGGGCGTGAAGAGCATCCTCATCGCTGGTGTGGCGGGCATGCTCGCGGGCGCCTTCTCCATGGGTTCGGGCGAGTATGTGTCCGTGCGCTCCCAGAGGGAACTCTTCGAGCGGGAGATCGGCAAGGAGGAGGAGGAGCTGGAGGCGTCACCCGAGGAGGAGATGGCCGAACTTGCCCTCATTTACCGGGCCAAGGGCATCCCCAAGGAGGCCGCCGCGCAGCTAGCGGCCTCCATCATCAACAACCCTGGCTCCGCGCTTGATACCCTGGCGCGTGAAGAGCTGGGGCTGGATCCGGGCGACCTGGGCTCGCCCTGGCGCGTGGCGTTCAGCTCCTTCGCCGCCTTCATGGCGGGGGCCATCCTCCCGCTCCTGCCGTTCTTTTTTCTCAAAGGAACGGCGGGCGTGCTGGCCTCGGCCCTCATGAGCGGAGCCGCCCTCTTCGGCATCGGCGCTACGCTTTCGCTCTTCACGGGGAGGAGCTGGTTGCTGAGCGGCCTGCGAATGCTGGGCATCGGGACGCTCGTGGCGTTGGTCACGAACCTGCTGGGACGGGCGCTGGGAGTGTCGTTGAGTTAGGGGACAGGAAACCACGTCCGGCGGGCCAGGGTTTTCTCCTCACTCCTCACTCCTCACTCCTGAACCGGCCACCATCCGGCCGAGGCGCAGGAGAATCCGGCGCGGTAAGGCTCGTGGCACCGTGTCCGCAAGAACCGCTAGGCGGTGGGCACGCAGGTGCCCCCGTCCCTGGCGGGCCATGCGGCTTGGCCAGGGGGGCACCATGAGATCGAGGCGGCTCTCGCCCCGCCGGAGGGCCACCACCCGGCCCGCATCGGCCGGCCAGTCCGCCCAGTTGCCCCGCGCCTGGGCGTCGCCCTTTTCGAGAAACCTGCCGCCGTGGCTCACGAGAAACCGGTGGACCACCACGTCTCCCGCTCTCAGAAAGACGATCAGGTCTCCACAATGAAAAGAAGTCTGCTCCGCGCGAAGGACCTCTAGCTGGTCCCCCTCCAGGAGGAAGGGCGCCATGGAGAGGCCTGCCACCGCCACCGTGACGGGCCGGTCCGAGAGCCAGAGGGAAGGATGGGCGGCGGACATCAAGGGTGGACTACAGGAGCAAGTCCGGAAGGAGCTGGTCCAGCACGGGAGCCGCGTCCTTGCAAAGGGCCACCAGAGCCTGGGCGTCCTCGGGGGTGAAATTGGGCCCTGCCTCTTCGGGGGTCATCCCCTTGCGGGAGACCTCCACTACCCCAAGCTTCTTGTCCCCCAAACAGAGCGGGAGAGCCACCATCTTCTGAATGGGGAGCTTGCTGGTTTCCAATCCCTTGACCAGCTCGTAGAATTTCAAGTGCTTGCTCTCGGACATCTTGTTGTCCACCTTGCCTTTGAGGGACGCAAGGACCGTGGACGCCATGGCCGTCTTGTGGGTGGCGGGGAAGGCGGCCCCGCTTTCAAAGAGGGGCGGGGGCCACACGAAAAGGAGGGTCTGCCCCGACGTGTTCAGGACCATGATGGCCACCTCGTCGGGCTTGACATGGAGTCGGGCGGCGATGGCTTCTGCCAGTGTTTTCGCCCCCTGCCTTAGCCCCTCCTTGCTGGCACCGTGTATCGTGTGGATGGCCTGCAACTGGTCCTTCATGCCCATGGCCCGCCTCCTCGCATCCAAGTGACACGCTCAGGCTAGCACGGCCGCGCGCGGTCGCCAAACGGAGGAGAAGCGGGCCGAAGGTGAGAGCCTAAATGGATGGGCCGATGCTGGTGGACGGCACGGAGCGAGATGGGCCGCGCCGAGCTCTATTTCCCCACGGCCCGGTAGCACGCCTCAGCCACTTCCTTTGACTGGCTCCGCAGGTCTCCCTGCAAGAGCCCGTAGATGCGGAAGACCGCCACGCGGAGGATGGTGCCGATGATGACGGCGCCGAAGACCTCCAGGTCGCCTTCGCGCACCTCGCCGGATTGGCGCCCGTCCACGAGGATGTCTCTCACAAGATGCCGGATGTGCCGCACCCGCTTGGTTGTGCGGCCCAGCTCGTTGTGTTCACTCAGGATGAGGTAGGTGAAGAGGGTTCGGTCCTCGTCAAAGAAACGAAAACAGCCGTCTACGAGGGCCTCCAGGCGATCCTTGAACCCTGGGTGCGGCAGGACGCTCTTGTCGAGCTGGGCCGTAAAGTGGGACAGGTGCGTGATGTAGAGATCCTCGGCCAGTTCCTGCTTGCCCTGGAAATGGCGGTAAAGGGCGCCCTCCGATACCCCGGCCCTCCGCGCGATGTCCTTGGTTGTGGTGGCGTGGATCCCCTTCTCGGTGAAGAGCTCCAGGGCCGCCCTGAGGATGGCGGGAAGCTTGGTGTCCCTCTTGCGGTCGTCGATGATGAGTTCCATGGCTCCCCCCCTCCGAGAGTGTAATCACTCACTATCAATGTGCAAGGTACATCGGGACGCCACTACTGTCAAGCTGTGGTCTCTCTTCCCATGGGAGAGCTTTTACTCACACGTGATCTGGGAGTATACTTCCCCCTTGTCGGAGGGTAGCCCATGCGAGACGTGGTGGTAGTCGGTGGCGCCCGGACGCCAAACATCCGGTTCAACACGCTCTTCAAAGAGATCCCGGCCCAGGAGTTGGGAAGGATTGCCCTCACGGAGGCCCTATACCGTGCCGGGGTGCGGCCCGGCCAGCTCGATGAGGTGATCTTCGGCTGCATCGGCAACCCGCCGGAGGCCTCCAACGTGGGCCGGGTCATCGCCCTCATGGCTCAGGTGCCCGAGCGCGTGCCCGCGTTCACGGTGGCAAGAAACTGCGCTTCGGGCATGGAGTCCATCATGGAGGGCACCTACCGAATCGCGTGCGGAGACGCGGAGTACGTGGCTGCGGGCGGCGTGGAATCCATGAGCAACATCCCGCTCTTTTTCAAAAGGGCGGCGCAGGACAAGTTCACGGCTCTGGGCATGGCCCGGACCCTAGGCAAGCGCCTGGGCGTCATGGCCTCCTTCCGGCCCGCCGACTTCGGCCCCGTCATCGGCCTCCTTCAGGGCCTCACGGACTACAACACCAAGATCAACATGGGCCAGACGGCGGAGATTCTGGCGAAGGAGTTCAACACTACCCGAAAAGAGCAGGACGAACTGGCCATGCTCAGCCATAACCGTGCCGAGGCGGCCACCAAGCGCGGGCGCTTCCTCAAAGAAATGGCGCCCGTTCCCCTCCCGCCCAAGTTCACCCAGTGGGCCAAGGAGGACAACGGCATCCGAAACGGCCAGAGCATGGAGGCCCTGGCCAAGCTGAAGCCCGCCTTCGACCGGCGCTACGGCACGGTCACCGCGGGCAACGCCTCTCAGATCACGGACGGCGCCTGCTGTCTCATCCTGACGAGCGCCGAGAAGGCCAAGGCCGAGGGCCTCAAGGTCATGGGGCGCATCAAAGGCTTCACCACCGCCGGGCTTGATCCGGCGCGCATGGGTCTCGGGCCCGCCTACGCTATCCCCAAACTCATGAAACGGGCGGGGATGGCGTACAAGGACGTGGATCTCTACGAGATTAACGAGGCCTTCGCGGCCCAGTTCATCGCCTGCGAAAAAGCCCTCGACTCAGAAACCTGGTGCCAGGCCAACCTGGGCTCTGGGCGCTTCGCGGCCATGGACCGGGCCATCACGAACGTGAACGGAAGCGGCATCGCCCTAGGACATCCCGTGGGACAGACGGCCAACCGGCTCATCCTCACCCTTCTGCATGAGATGGAAGAGAAGAGCCTTGGCATGGGGATGGCCTCCCTCTGCGTGGGCGGGGGACAGGGTGCGGCCATGCTCGTGGAGAGGAGGTAGTCATGGGCGCGCTGAATCTGGAACTCCGGCCCGACTGGGTGGGCGTCCTCTGGTTTGACCTGCCGGGCGAGAAAGTGAACAAGCTCTCCTCGCCCGTCATGGAGGAGCTGGAGGCCACCCTTGACACCGTGGCCAAGGACGGGCGCATCAAGGGCCTGGTCATCGCCAGCCGGAAGAAGGATGTCTTCATTGCCGGCGCCGACGTGAACGAGATCCGGGGCGTCACGGACGAGAAGGCGGCCTTCGAGTCGGCCCGCCGCGCCCAGCTCATCCTCCACAAGATCACCCAGCTCTCCGTTCCCAGCGTGGCGGCCATCGACGGCGTGTGCCTGGGAGGGGGCCTGGAGCTGGCCCTGGCCTGCACCTACCGCATCGCCACGGACAACCCCAAGACCAGCCTTGGCCTGGTGGAAGTGAAGCTGGGCATCATCCCCGGGTTCGGCGGCACCCAGCGTCTTCCCAAGGTGGTGGGCCTTCAGGAATCCCTCAAAATGATCCTCAACGGTTCTACCGTGGACGGCAAGAAAGCCCTGCGCTCGGGGCTGGTCTCCGCCTGCGTTCCGGCGGGTTTGCTCATCGAAGAGGCGGCGGCCCTGGCGCTCAAGGCCGCGCACTCGTCCTTCAAGGGGCGCCCCTTCAAGCCCAAAGGGGCCATGAACTGGGTTCTGGAGAAGACGCCCTTCGGCCGGAACCTGGTCTTCAAAAAATCCAAGGAGGCGGTCCTCAAGGCCACCAAGGGCCAGTATCCCGCTCCCCTCGCGGCGTTGGAGGTCATCAGGAAGACGCACGGGATGACCGTGGAGCAGGGGCTGGAGACGGAGGCCCGGGAGAACGCCCCCCTCATCGTCTCGGACGTGAGCAAGAGCCTGATCCATCTGTTCTTCCTCATGGAGGGGGTCAAGAAGGCCACGGGCGTGGCCGGCGATGCGAAGCCCCTGCCCGTGGGGCACGTGGGGGTCCTGGGCGCGGGGGTCATGGGCGGAGGCATCGCCCAGCTCGCCGCGGACCGGGGCATCAGCGTGCGGATGAAGGACATCAAGGAGGAATTCCTGGGCAAGGGATTGGCCGAGGCGAACAGGCTCTTCCAGTCCAAGGTGAAGCGCAGGCGCCTGAAGAGGCACGAGGCCCAGTTCCGCTTGGACCGCATCAGCCCCACCTTGGTGTATGACGGCTTTGGTACCCTCGACGTGGTCATCGAGGCGGTTGTGGAGAAACTTCCCGTGAAGCGCCAGGTCCTCAAGGAGGTGGAGAGCCTCACTGGGGGCAAGGTCATCTTCGCCTCCAACACCTCCTCCCTTCCCATCACGGAAATCGCCGCCGACTCGGCCCACCCCGGCCAGGTGGTGGGCATGCACTTCTTCAATCCCGTCCACCGGATGCCCCTCGTGGAAGTGATCCGTGGCAAGAAGACCTCCGACGAGGCGGCGGCCACGGTCTACGCCCTGGCCAAAGCCATGGGCAAGGTGCCCGTGGTCTGCTCGGACGGCCCCGGCTTCCTCGTGAACCGCCTCCTCATGCCCTACATGAACGAAGCCGCCTACCTTTTGCTGGAGGGGGTTCCCGTGGAGGTGGCGGACAAGGCCATGCTGGCCTTCGGCATGCCCATGGGGCCCGTGCGCCTCATGGACGAAGTGGGGCTGGACGTGGCCTACCACGTGGGAACCTACTTGGAGTCCTGCTTCAAGGACCGCATGAAGGGCGCCCCCTTGCTCAAGGCCATCTCCGAGACCAAATTCCTAGGCAAAAAGGGTGGGGCGGGCTTCTATTTCTACGACGACAAGGGCAAGGAGACGGGTCTCAACCCCGAGCTTCAGAACCTGCTGCCCCCGGCCAAGCCCGCGCCTCCCGAGGGGTCCCTTCAGGAGCGCATGGTCCTTCCCATGATCAACGAGGCCAGCCGCCTCCTCGCCGAGGGCATCGTGCGCACAGCCGGGGAGGTGGACCTGGGCATGATCATGGGCACGGGGTTCCCGCCCTTCCGCGGCGGCCTTCTCCGGTACGCCGACACGCTGGGCGCGGCAAGGCTAGCCGAGAGGCTCTCCGCCCTCGCCCAGCAGGTGGACCCGCGGTTCGCTCCGTCCCCGCAGATCCTTGACCTCGCTAAACGCAACGCCACGTTCTATGGACAGGAGGCTTGAGATGAGCGCATCCGCCAAAGCCGAAAAGCTCGGCATCATGCCCCAAATCTTCGCCGGCCACTTCGACCGCGACCTCATCTTCCCCTACCCGAAGATGTCCGCCGATGAAGCCGAGACCGTGGGGATGCTCCTGGACTCCTTCGCGGGTTTCGCCAAACGTAAGCTGGACCCCGTGAAGATGGACCAGGCCCACGAGACGCCCCCTGAGGTCCTCAAGGGCCTTTTTGAGCTGGGCCTCATGGGCCTGGCGATCCCCGAGCAGTACGGAGGGGCCGGCCTCTCCATGACCGCCTACTGCAAGGTCATGGAAGCCGTGGGCCGTCATGATGCCTCCCTCGCCGTGACCGTAGGCGGCCACCAGTCCATCGGCATGAAAGCCATCCTCCTGGCGGGCAACGAGGAGCAGAAAGAAAAGTACCTGCCTCAGTGCGCCGACGGCCGCCGCATCGCCGCCTACGCGCTCACCGAGCCCGAGGCTGGCTCCGACGCTGGCTCCGTTAAGACACGCGCCGTTTACAACCCCAAGACCAAATCGTTCACGCTCAACGGCTCCAAGCTGTGGATCACCAACGGCGCCATCGCCGGGCTCCTCACCGTCTTCGCCAAGGAGGAGATGAACGGCAAGGACGCCATGACCGCGTTCATCGTGGAAGGCGAGGCTCCCGGGCTCACACGGGGCAAGCCCGAGCTCAAGATGGGCATCCGCGCCTCCAACACCACGGAGCTGAACTTCGAGAACGTGGAGGTGCCCGAGGCCAACGTGCTGGGCGAGCGGGGCAAGGGGTTCAAGGTGGCCCTGGAAGTCCTTGACTATGGCCGCCTCTCACTGGGCGCGGGATGCGCCGGCGGCATCAAAGAGCTCATGAAGCTGGCCATCGGCCACGCCAAACAGCGCCGCCAATTCGGCGCCCCCATCAGCGACCTGGAGATGATCCGGGGCAAAATCGCGCAGATGGCCGTGGCGGCATGGGTCTGCGACTCTATGGTGTATCTCGCCACATCGCTGGTAGACCGGGACGTCACCGACTTCTCCATCGAAAGCGCCTGCTGCAAGGCCTACTGCAGCGAACGCCTCTGGGATTCGGCGAACAACGCCATGCAGATCGTGGGCGGCATCGGCTACATGACCGAATACCCCTACGAGCGGCTCATGCGCGACAGCCGCATCAACATGATCTTCGAGGGCACCAACGAAATCCAGCGCCTCTACATCACCCTCGCGGGCATGAAGCGCCCCGGCGACGTCCTCAAGGCCATCCAGAAGCGGGGCGGCGTGGGGGCTCTCGTGGGCTATGGCACCCATACCATGAAGAAGCACCTTTCGGCCAACCACCTGGAAGGCGCCCACCCGTCTCTGGCGTGGCACGTGGAGCGCATCGAGGAGGGGACCAAGGCCTTCGCCATCGCCGTGGACAAGCTCCTCGTGGCCCACGGGAAAAAAGTCGTGAGCATGGGCTTCCTGCAAGAGCGCGTGGCCAACGCCGCCATTCACCTTTACGGCATGATCGCCACCTTGTCCCGGCTGGACACCCTGGTCAAGGCCAAAGGGCCAGAGGCGTGCGCCTATGAGGCCGATCTCACCAAGGCTTTCTTCGCCAGGGCCTGGCGGACGGTGAGGGAAGAGCTGGCCCTCCTGGAGCGCAACGGAGACGCCCGCGCCGTGCGCATCGCCGAAAGGGCCATTGAGCACGAGGGGTTCAGCGTGCTAGAGTAACCGGGTCAAAGGGCTGCATGGGGGGGCGGCTGAACGGCCGCCCCGACCCAGTCCCTGCGAGGAAAGCACCATGGCGGACCTTGAGCTTCAAGATCTCCCCGCCCGTCTCAAGGAAGGCGTCCAGCTCGTTGAGCGCGGAGTCCTCGACAAGGGCCGCGCCCTCTTTGAGGGCTACCTGGAGATCCACCCCGAAAGCGCCCTGGCACTCTCGTACGCTGGCATGCTGCGAACCGTGAAGGACGGCCTGGGCCACGAAGGCCTGGACATGTGCCGTGAGGCGGCCCGGCGGGACCCCCAAGAGGCCCTGTGCTTCCTGAATCTGGCCCGCGCTTATCTCGCCGTGGGAGACCGTTACCAGTGCGTGCGGGCCATTCACAAGGGGCTCAAGCTCCGCTCCCCTCACCGGGAATACCTCAATACTTTTTACAGCACCATCGGCCGCCGGCGTACGCCGCCCATCGGCTTTCTTTCTCGCAACAACCCCATCAACACCCTGCTGGGCAAGCTGAGCTGGAGGATGGAGGGCCGAAAGTAGCTGGGGACCATGCGGGTCGGAGGGTACACCAGCGGGCCGCCTTCGGGCGGCCTGTTTATGTCAGCAGATGATCGTGTGAGGGGGTGACCCAGGAATGAGGAAGGACGGAGCCGGTGCGGGGACCGCGGGGCTATCCCGCTTTTCCCTCATCTCCTCATGTTCTCATCCCCGCATCTTAGCATTCCCGCTCTCGGGCTATCCCGCGAAGAGCTTTCTATCCAGGGTGCGGTACTGCACGGCCTCCGCGATGTGCGGGGCGGCAATGGCGTCTTCTCCCGCCAGGTCGGCGATGGTGCGGGCCACCTTAAGAATCCGGTGGTGGCCGCGGGCGGTGATGCCCAGGGTCCTCATGGCGTTCATGAGAAAGGCCTCGGCCCCCGGTCCCAGCGCGCAGTCCCGCTCCACGAGCCTTTCGCTCATCTGGGCGTTGGCGTGGGCCCCCGTCCCTTTCAGGCGAACCCACTGGCGCTCCCGTGCTTGGACCACCCTGCCCCGAACGGCGGCGGAAGGCTCGCCGGGCGCGGCGTGGCGAAGGTCTTCGGGAGGGATGGCGCTGACCTCCACCTGGATGTCGATGCGGTCCAGGAGAGGCCCCGAGAGTTTGCTAAGGTAGCGGGCGATCTGGAGCGGCGTGCAGCGGCACTGTCGCGAGGGGTCGCCATAGTAGCCGCAGGGGCAAGGGTTCGTGGCAGCCAAGAGGGTGAAGGAGGCGGGGAACGTGAGGTTCCCTTTGACCCTGGAAATGCTGATGGCACGATCCTCCAGGGGCTGCCTGAGGCTCTCCAGGACATCACGTTTGAACTCCGTCAGCTCGTCCAGGAAGAGGACGCCGTTGTGGGCCAGGGAGATCTCGCCGGGCTGAATGGAGGCGCCGCCGCCCACCATGGCTGCATAGGAAATGGTGTGATGGGGGGCGCGGAAGGGTCTCATGGCAGCCACGGGGGATCCGCCCCGCTTCCGCTCGCCTCGAGCCGAATGGATCCGGGTGGTTTCCAGGGCCTCCTCGAAGGACATGGGAGGAAGGACCGTGGGGAAGCGCTTGGCGAGCATGCTCTTGCCCGATCCGGGGGGACCCAGGAGGAGGACGTTGTGGCCGCCCGCGGAGGCCACTTCCAGGGCGCGCTTCACGAGGGACTGGCCGCGCACTTCGGCGAAGTCCAGGTGGTCCGGCGGGTCGGCTCGAAGGGTGTCGTAATCGCGGTGAGGTTCGGGCGGAACCACTTCCTCACCGCGCATGAAGCGGACGGTCTGCACGAGGGTTCGCACGGGAATGACGGTGCATCCCTCCACGAGGGCGGCCTCGGGGGCATCCTCCGCGGGACAGACCAGGGTCTTCCCCAGGCTCCGGGCCAGGAGGGCCATGGCCAAGGCGCCGCGCACCGGGCGGAGGTTGCCTCCCAGGGCCAGCTCCCCCGCGAAAAGGAAGCCGCCGTGCTCGTCCTCCCTGGGGATCTGCCCCGTGGCGATGAGGAGGGCCAGGGCCACGGGGAGGTCGAACTGGGAGCCCTCTTTGCGGATGTCCGCGGGGGCCAGGTTGACGGTCACGACTTCCAGGGGGAATTGGTACCCGCAGTTCAACAACGCGCCTCGGACCCGCTCGCGGCTCTCCTTGACTGCCGCGTCGGGCAACCCTACGGTGACGTAGTTGGGCATGCCCGGCTGGACGTCCACCTCCACTTCGACGGGAACGGCGTCAATGCCGCTCAAGTCGGCCGAGTGGAGGCGGACCATCATGGGCCGCTCTCCCTCGCGGGAACGTCCGTCGAGTAGGAACCCCCCGCCAAAGTTCGGCAGGTCAATCGCAGATGGACTCCGCTCGGAGCCTCGGCGAGCTGCAGGCGGTAGTAGTGGTCGCCCTCCCCCTCGGAAGGGAACGCGCCGGCCAGGCCGGGGGTTTGAGGCGCTGGTCCATCCTGCGGGAGGGACCAGAGGCGGTAGTCGCCGATGCCCTCCCCTTCCCGGAGATGGAGGTCGAGAACGGTTCCCTTGCGCGAGGAATCGAGAACCACGAAGGGGGCCTGATAGCTGGACCACAGGGTCAGGGCAGCACCCGCCGCCGCCTCCGAGTTTGACGCGTTCCAGATGAAGACCCAGAGCCAGCTTCCCCTCCGGGGAAGGACCAGGGGGCCGGGTTTCAAGCCTGTAATGCCGGAGGATGTGACGCGTCCGAGGTCGTCGGTGAAGAGGTGAAAGAGGCGGACGTCCGGGGCCACGTCGCCCGAAAGCTCCAGGCTCACGCCCTCCGCGGGATCCTTCACAGGGAAGCGCCAGCCCGTGAGCTCGCCGGGTTTTAGCTGGGAATCCAGGACCCAGACCGCGGGCAGGCTGCCCTTGGCGGGAGCCACCATGCCCCACGCCACGGCGCGGGTGAGGAGCCAGGCCATGTACCGGTTCCAGAACACGTCCCACGCCACGTCCCGCTTGGCGAGCGCGTTCCGGAGACGGAGGGCGCCCGGACCCGGGGGCAGAGCCTCCGCGAGAAAGGAGGGGTCGGCCATCTGGTCGGCAAGGAATGAGTAGATCGGAGTTCTCTCGGCCAGGGCAGGACCCCACTGTGCCGTGGAGGCGGCGTGGGCCAGCGTGGCTATGACCGCGGAGGAGTCGCCCAGGACCGCCCAGCGCAAGGCGCCTAGGGCTGCGGCCTGGTCCGGCGCCGCGAGGGAGGTGGAGGCGGACCGCCAAAGGGCGGCGAACAGGGCTTCGCCCAAGTCGCCGCCGGCGGGAACCACCACCGGGTCCGTGAGGGACGGGGCGGCGCCGAAAAACCGCGTCCACTGGCGCTGGAACCGGCTCGTTTCGTCAAGGGCCGAGGCCTGTTGGGCAGAGGTGGCCTGCTCGGGCAGCCACAGGGAAGGCGTTCCGTCTCCCCCCACCACGGTGACCCGGCCGGCCGCGGCCCACGTGGAGCCGACACCGAGGACCAACGCGGCCAGAAGCATGATCCACCTTAACCGTCCCGCCACGCTGCCTCCATATCGCTTTATTTTCCAATACTCCGCCGCCTCTTGTCAAGGAAAACCTATGTCCCTACAATGGCGCAAGGAGGAGCCAGGTGAGCAAGGAGCCGGCCCAGATCGAGGCCTCCGCCCTCAACATCAGCCTCGAGGACATCTGCATCATCGCCAATAAGTTCGCGGAGCAGGGGCGCTACGAGGACGCGGTGGAGCTGTACGAGAAGGGCATCAAGCTCTTCCCCGCCAGCCTCGCCCTCAAGATCAACCTCGGCAAGGCCCGGAACCTCCTCAAGGAGCGGGAGGAACAGGAGAGGCGCCGGATGATGGGCAAGTTTGGCGAGGAGCGGGCCCGCCGTGACCGGCTCTCCTTCCAGATAGGCTCCATCGGCAAGCTTTTCGAAAAGAAGGGGCAGGAGGACAAGGCCGTGGAGTGCTACCACCTGGCGCTCGTCCACAACCCCTCCAACGAGCGGGCCCACGTGAACCTGGCGCGGGTGTTTTACAAGGCCAACGACTTCTCCTCCGCCATCAAGGAGCTGCGCGCCGCCATCACCATCAATCCCTTCGACGCTGAAGCCCATGCCCTCATGGGGCGTGCCCTCTTCTACCTCAAGAACTATAAGGGGGCCCTGCACAGCATCGTGGACGCCATGATCCTCGAGAACGCCGCGGGAGGGCGCTCGGGCCAGGAGCTTCAGGAGAAGTTCAAATACCTCCTTGAAAAGTTGGGCCACACCAGCAAGACGGCGCGCGCGGAGCTGGTGAAGGCCCGCCTAAGCCTCTTCAACCAGTGCGTCAACCAGCTCGACATGCAGAAGGAGATCGTCCTTGGAAAAGGCGCCGTCCAGGGGCTTCACGAAATGGCCCGCGCGGGAGCCGGGGACCAGGTGCGCCAAGATCTCCTGCGCTTGGCGCTGCGCCTGAGGGCCTTCGAACTCATGGCAGACCTGAGCGACGAGAACCTCTTTGTCGTGGCGAAGTTCGTCAGGGAGGAGCGTTACGACAAAGGGCGGCGCGTCTTCGACGAGGCCGACGAGAGCGACGCCCTCTTCCTTATCGAAAAAGGGGAGGTGCACCTCTCCAGGCAGACTCCCTTCGGTGAGCAGGTCCTGTCCATCGCCCGCAAGGGAGAGTTTTTCGGAGAGATGAACTTCATCGATCCCGCCCAGCGAAGCGCCGATGCCACGGCCCACACGGACTGCCTCCTCTTTTCCTTGAAGATGGGCGAGCTCCAGGGGTTTTTCGACACCCACAAGGACGTGGCGGTGCACTTCTATTGGCACTTCTGGAAGTCCCTGTCCCACCGTACCCGCGAGGCCAACAACATGCTCAAGACCTTCTTCAGCGATGCGGAGGCGTCGCCCAAGCAGGCCATCAAGCCGGAGGAGGTGTCCCTCTCCAAGGCCATTTCCATTGACCTGGACCGCAAGATCAAGGTCCTCCAGGAGCGCGGCCTTTCCCCGCGCGAGCTGAGGCTCCTGGCGGCCTTCTCGGGAGAGGAGCTCTACAACCGGGACGAAGTGATCTTCCGGGAGGGAGCCAAGGGCGACAAGCTCTACATCATCCTCGACGGTAAGGTGCGCATCAGCAAGAACATCCCGGGGGTGGGCGAGGAAGCGCTGGCGATCCTGGATAAGGGCGACTTCTTCGGCGAGATGGCCCTGGTGGACAACGAGGCACGCTCGGCGGATGCCAAGGCCCACGTGAACGGAACGACGGTGCTCACCGTGTCCCGGTCGGTGCTCAATGAAATCCTGTCGGTGGACGTGGAATCGGCCTACCAGTTCCTCTCCATCCTCTGCCGCATCCTCACCCAGCGCCTGCGGGAGATCAACCTCAAGATCGTACAGTGGCGGCTCATGGCGGGGGGGTTCTAGAACGCCGGAATTCGGAATTCGGATTTGGAACAGCCACGGCCCGCAGCGCGCCGGGGCGGCCCTCGCCGGATTCGGACTCCTAATTTGAAACGCCAAAGAAGGGTGCCACGGGCATGAATCTGTACTTCGCCAACGCAGTTCGGGAGGCGGACCGCATCGCCATCGAAGCGGTGGGGATTCCGTCGCTGGCGCTCATGGAGCGTGCGGCCAGCGCGGTGGTGCGCGCCCTGGCGCTTGAGGTACCTGACCTCTTGGCCCAGCGGCCCCTCGTGCTCTGCGGCAAGGGGAACAACGGGGGGGACGGTCTCGCCGTGGCCCGGCTGCTGAGGGGAGCCGGCCACGCGCCCCAGGTGTTCCTGCTGGGTGAACCGGACCGGCTTTCCCCGGACGCCAGGGTTCAGTATGGCCGCCTGATGGCCTGCGGCGGCTCGTGCCAGACCCTGGCCGCCTCCGGTCTTCCGCATTTGCGCGCGAGCCTGGCCCGGACTGGCCTGGTGGTGGATTGCATGCTGGGGACGGGCCTCGCGGGCCCTGTGAGGGGCGTCTACGCGAAGGCCATCGAGGCCGTCAACGCATGCGGTGCCATGGTGGCCGCCGTGGATATCCCCTCGGGCCTTTCGGGGGACGCCCTGGCCCCCATGGGCCCCGCCGTGGAGGCGGATCTCACTCTCACCCTGGCCCTGCCCAAGCCCATCCTTTTCACCCCCGAGGCGGCGCACCACTGCGGGGAAGTGCGGGTCCTGGACATCGGCATCCCCGAGGAGGCCACCCGTGGCCTTACCGCGGCGGGAGAGGTTTTGGACGAGGCTTGGGCGCGCCAATGGTTTTCCCCGCGCGGTGCCTTGGAGCACAAAGGCGGTCTGGGGCGCCTCCTCGTCGTGGCGGGGAGCAGGGGAAAATCGGGCGCGGCGGTGCTGGCGGCGCGGGGGGCGCTGCGCGCGGGGGCCGGCCTAGTGACCGTGGCGTGCCCCCTTTCCGCGCAGCCCATCGTGGCGGCGGCCCTCCCCGAGGCCATGACCCTGTCCCTGCCCGAGACCTCCGAAGGCACTCTGAGCATGGACGCCCTCGTGCCCATCATATCCGCCTTGGAGGCGGCCAGCGCGGCGGGACTGGGGCCGGGCCTTGGCCAGGCGGCGGAAACGGCGGCCCTGTGCCGGGAACTCTTCCGGCGCGCCGCCTTGCCCATGGCGGTGGACGCGGACGGGCTCAATGCCTTCGCGGGGCGGGAGAAGGATCTTTCCGACCACGATGGCCCGAGAATCTTCACCCCTCACCCCGGCGAAATGGGGCGGCTGGTGGGACGGGAGGCCGCGGAAGTGGTAGCGGACCGGTACGCCCTCCTTCCCGCGAAGGCCACGGAGTGGGACGCCACGGTCCTCCTCAAAGGGTACAGAACGCTGGTGGCCGCGCCGGGCCTGCCGTGGCGCATGAATCTCTCGGGCGGGCCTCACATGGCCGGGCCCGGTTTCGGCGACGTGCTCACGGGTGTGGCTTCGGCCCTCCTGGCCCGGGGCATGGATCCCTTCGACGCGGCGGCTTTGGCTGCCTGGTGGCACGGGGCGGCCGCAGACCTGGCTTCGGCCCGGCTGGGCGGGTACGGCCTCCTGGCCTCGGAGGCCGCCGACGCCCTTCCCGTCATCGAGGGGGAGCGGCGCCGTCCATGAAGGTTCCCCTCCCCCGGCTCCGATCCACCAAGGCCCTCGCCGCCAGAGTTTGCAAGGGCTTAAGGGGACGAGATCTCATCCTCCTCTCAGGTGACCTGGGCGCCGGAAAGACTACCTTCACTCGTTACCTGGCCGAGATCTTGGGCATCGATCCCGCCTGGGTGTCGAGCCCCTCCTTCACCCTCGTCCAGCGCTATCCGCCCGGTTCCAAGGGGCTGGCCCTCACCCACGTGGACCTCTACCGCATCGGGCGCCCCGGCGACGCGGAGAGCCTGGGCCTGGAGGAGATCCTCGCGGGAGGCGATGTGGTCGTCGTGGAGTGGCCCCGAGCGGCGGATGACCTGTGGGCGGCCTCGGGCAGGCCCATCATCCGGATCGAATTCGGACGCGGCGCCGACGGCCGCCGCGAAGCGGTGATCGAAGAGGGGATCCCGGGTGGGAAACAACCGGGACGCTAGCGGGCGAAAGGCGCGGCCCACCACACGCCCGCCGAAGCCCGCCGCCCGCGCCCGTCTCGCCTAGTTGCTCCCCGCTTGAAGATGAAGCACGACGGGCTCGGGAGCACTGCCGGCCGTGAGGGTGACCGTGGCTGTCGCGGCGAGCCCCTCACCGGTCTGGCACCCCAGCACCACCGTGCCTTCGCCCAGGCCCGCCATGCGGAAGCGTCCCTGCCCGTCCGTTACGGCGGAGTTCTGAGGGTTGGCTCCCACGCCCTGGTACCCCAGGGACACGAGCACCTTGGAGACGCCGGACCCCTTCGCGTCCAGCACGGTCCCGGTGATCGCCATGCCTAAGAAGTTCCACGTGACGTAGGCGGGAGGCGACGCGGGAATGGTGACCGGCATCTTGTAGTCCATGCCGTTGAGGTGAAGCGTGGCCTGGCCCGGCCCCGGCGAGACCCCTTCGATGACTACCTGCCCGGCGCCATCGGCCACCCCGAGGTGCGGCATGGGGGGCAGGCCGAGGACCACCTTGCCCCATTCGGAGTTGGCCACCACGACCCCCGATTCAAAGACCGCGTCGCTCTGGCACGACAGTCCCACGGTGGCGCCGCCCGCCGGGCTTCCCTCCACCTGGACAAAGGCCGTCACCGTCACGCCGCCCACGGGAACGACCACGTCCGCCTCCTGCCCCGGGGCGAGCTCCACGCGCTGGTCGGCCTCGGGCATGAGTTTGAGCGGCGCATAGGCCTGAAGGCGGACTATGCCGGGAGCCAGGTCTTCGAAAGAAAAGGTGCCGTCCTCTTGGGTAAAGGAGGTGGGCGGGTCGAAGGCGAAGGCCTGGGTGGTGAGGGTGATCCTCCACGAGCCGGTGCCGCCGCCGTCCGCCCGAACGAGGCGCCCACGGATGGAGGCGGGTTTCTCCAGCAGGACCTTGCCCACGTCCACGTCCTGCTGGTCCACGATCACGGGGCTGACGGCCTTCTTCCAGATTCCGTCCGAGGCCACCAGGCGGTACCGCCCCGCGGCGGCGCCGCGGATCACGAAGGCGCCGTCCGAGCCCACCGACCCTTCCAAGTTCCGTGGGTTCAGCGCCGTGATCACTTCCTTGAAATTCAGCGTGCGTTCAAGACGCACCGACGGATTGGCCGATAGCTCCTCGCCCTCCGGAAGAACGAGAAGGCCCTTGACGGCGGGGTGTCCCGACAGGAGAAGGTCGCCCAGGTCGTGGGGTTCCGTGGCCGCGACGAGGACGGCGACGGGCGAGGCCGAGCCTCCCTTGGCGTAGGCTCGAACGGTGTAGGAGCCGGGGTCTAGCCCCGTTTCCGAAAAGGCGCCGTCCTGATCCACCTTGGCATCGAAGGACACGCCTCGCGAGCTTGAAGACCCCTGCACGTGGAAGGTCACTTTGGCCTCGGGGACCGGTTGCCTCGTCTCCTCGTCCAGCACCCGCCCGCTCACCGTGGCACCGTGGTCCAGCACGATGCGAAGCGCCCGGTTGTCCTTGGCCGGCAGGTTCCTTACGTCCCGGTCAAGGTACCCGCGGGCGCTCGCCGAGAGGGTGTACGGGGCCTCCGACCTGGCCAGCGGCGGGAGGGTGAAGGTGCCGTCCTGGGACGTATGGGCAAAGGCGCCGTCAAAGACATCCCCCACGCCGACGAGCGCCTCCGGAATGGCCTTCCCGTCCGCACCGGTCACGAGGCCCGCGAGGACGACGCCCGTTTCAAGGGAGACTTCAAGGCGGCCTTCGGCGGGAGGTTGCTTCAGCTCCACCAGGGCGGGGACGCGCCCCTCGGCCGTGAGCTTCAGCTTGCACGGATAGGCGCCCGGGCTGACCACGCCCGAACCCCCGGCCCACTCGGCCGAGCTTTTGAAGACCAGCACCGGGATGGAGGGGGAGCCGAAGACGCACGCCATCGTCACGTCCTTGACGGGGAGCTTGGTCTTGGCGTCGCGCGCGAGCACCTTCACCGCGGGGGCGGGCTTGAGAACCACCGCGCGCACCGATTCGAGCGAAGGGAACTCGGCCAGGGAGCATCCCGGAGCGATCACGGCGCCCGCAACGTTCGTCAACCCGCCGGGAACCACCACGCGGCCCGCCTCGTCCCCCGCGGCCTTCTTCTCGATGGCTCCGAGGTCGTTCATGAGAGCCAGGGGGTCTCCCATGGCCTGGAGGGGGAAGGCCTTCAGCTCCGCGCCCGCGAGGTCACGGCCGTAGGCGTCTCTCACCCGAAGGACGGAGCCGGAGCCGGGAACGAGGGGCAGGACGAACTGCTGGGCGGAGGGCGGCAGCGTCGCCGTCATGGGCAGGTAGCCCTCCTCCCGGACCCAGACCGCCACGCTCTTGCCGGCCTCCACGCGAATCAGCGCGCGGCCTTCCTCGCCGGTTCTCACCCGCCCGAAGGGCTCGGGAAGGTTGGGCAGGCCTTCGGGCTTCCATTCCAAGAGGATGCCCGCCGCCGGAACGCCCTTGGGGTCCTGGACGGACACGGCCACCGCCCGGCCTTCCGGGAATTCCTTGGGCGCGGGGAGGCCCGCCTTGACCCACAGGATGGGCCCGCCCTCCCGCCACAGCGCCGTGTCAACAGGAAGCGGGCGGGCCGGCACGGCGGGGTCCACCTT
>JBBIKI010000058.1:0-18765 GCA_037445535.1 Acidobacteriota bacterium
GCCTCCTTCCAGGCGTCCAGACGCTCATGCGGATGGGGCCCTCGTTTGCTGTTCATGTTCCTCCGCTCCCCGCTCCCTGCTCCCCTCATTCAATGACCTTGCCAATCATATCCTCGGGCACGGGGAGGCCCAGGGTGCTGAGCACCGTGGGGGCGACGTCATAGATGCGGGTACCTTCGCGCTTGCCGGGAACCACGCCGGGGCCGCTGAGGATGAACATGCCCTCCTTGGCGTGGTTGGCGTCGTCCGGGCCCGTGTCGTTCTCGAAGACGTGGAGGGCGTCCATCCCGACGCTCCCCGCGCTGCGCCAAGCCAGGTCACCGAAGTAGACGATCAGGTCAGGGGCCACGTTGTTCACCGTGTGGTAGAGGTCCTCCGGCTTGTGGGCCACCGTGCCGATGGGGTTGCCCTTCTCGTCGCCCAGGGCCTCCAGCTTGGCTTTGATCATGTCCCGCGTTTTCTCGTAGCCGGCCGGCTCGATGATGCCCTGGGGCTCACGGCCCTTCACGTTCATGAAGATGCGTGAGTAATAGCCGCCCTCGCCCCAGCAGACGGTCTTGGACCAATCAATGTTGGAGGTCTTGAGCTTGGCGGGCTTGGTCGGCTTGTCCTTGAGCGTGAGCAGGCCCTCGCGCATGAAGAATTCGTTCACGCACACGGCCCCGGCCATGGTCCTGGCGCCGTGGTCCGAAACGACCCAGATCTGGGTGTCTTTGGGGATCAGCGGCAGGATGGTGCCGATCTGCTCATCCACGTATTTGTAGTAATCGCGGATGGCGAACTCGAACTTGTGGCCCTTCTCGTAGAGCCTGTGGTTCGTGTCGTGGTAGCGCCAGAAGGCGTGGTGGATGCGGTCCACCCCCATCTCCACGAACATGAAGAAGTCCCAGTCCTTCGTCTTCACCCAGTCGCGAACCACCATGAACCGGCGCCGCGTCATGGTATAGATGTGCTCCAGGAGCGCGTCCTTGTCCTCCGTCCTGAAGTCCTTCACGTCGATGATGTAGTCGCCCTCGGCGAGGCGGTCCAGCTCGTACTTCGCCTCGTCGGGATAGGTGTAGGAGGTGCCCTTGTCCGGCGTGAGGAAGCACCCCACCAGCGTGCCATTCAAGGGCTTGGGCGGGTAGGTCTGGGGCACCCCGAGCACCACGGAAGTCTTACGGTTCCTGCTCATGAGCTGCCAGAGGGTCTTCTCCTTCACGTAGGAGGCGTTGGCGAAATAGAGCTCGTCGTAGTCGTAGGATTTGCGGTTGCGGAAACCGTAGAAGCCCAGCGTGCCCGGATCCTTGCTCGTCATCATGGCCGTCCACGCAGGAACCGTGATGGGGGGGTCCGTGGAGCGAAGCTCGCCCCATGCCCCGCCGCTGGCCAGGCGGGCGAGGTTGGGCAGCTCGTGGCGCCACTGCTCAAACACGAGTTGCGGCGCCATGCAGTCCATGCCGAAGATGAAGACCTTATTGGTTTTCACGCGGGTCGTCCTCCGAAGAAGGTGCGCAGTGAGCGGTGAGCAGTGAGAAGGGAGGAAATTCAAAGCGGGATCCTACCCGTTCGGCTCACGGCTAACGGCTAACGGCTCACGACTCGCACCTACAAATACCCCATGCTCTTGAGCCGCTTGCGGATGGCCTCGACCTCCTGGGCCGAGAGGGCGCTTTCCATATCCCCCTTTTGGTGGGCCACGATGTCCCGAAGGATGTAGACGGCGAATTCCGTGACGGAGGCGAAGCCCGTACCCTCGATGAGCTGGGACAAACGCCGGTAGAGGGGCCGCGGGATCTTTAGGGTCACACGAGATTCCATTAGCACTCCATAAGCACTCATTATCCGGGGAAATTTTTTTAAGTCAAGGGGGGAAGACCGGCTCTTAGCGAGTAGCTTTGAGCCATTGGCTGGTGGCCATGGGCTATTCACTATTGGCTTGGGAGGCAGGGCTAATTCAGGCCGCCCAGCCGCTGGCTTATCTGCCTGAAACGGGCGATGACCTCCTGCTCGTGGCGGGCCTCATCCTGCGCCATGGACAGGAGCAGGTCCTTGAGCACGGGGTCGTCGCACAGGCAGGCGGCCTCCTCGTAACGCAGCCGCGCCTGCCGTTCGGCCTCGGCGGCCTCCTGGAAGATCTCAGCGAGTTTTTCTATGCGGTGGGTCATGGGGGCCTCCTGTGGGGGCGAGACGCGAGGCGCGAGACGGTAGACGCTAGACGCAATTAAGCGAGACGCGAGACGCTAGACGCAACTAAGCAAGACGCTAGACGCAAGAAGCAAGAAGGAAGAAGCAAGAAAAGAAATCACAGACCGCGATCCTTCTGCCTCATCGCTTACTCGCTTAATTGCCTCGTTGTTTCAAGAGCGAATTGGTCGAGTATCTTAAGATACGGCCCGATGCTGGGGATGAAATGGCGTTCGTGGCGGGTGTGGGGCCCCATGCCGCTCTGGCCCCAGACCACGGCGTTGCCTTGCGGGGCAAAGCGGGCCGACGTGCCCGCCAGCTTCTTCCCCACCTTGGGCTCCGCCCCCGAGACGTGCCTAACGGCATCGAGGAGCCGCTTCAGGTAAGGGTTGCCGGAAGGACAGGCCACGCCGCCTTCGGTCACGTCCATGACGAGGTCGAGTCCGTTCCCCCCGCAGTAAAGCCGCAGGGCCGCCAGAAGGTCAGGAGCCGAATCTTCGGGAATGGGCCTCACCTCCAGGCCCAGCACACCTTCCGCCGGAGTGATGTTGTAGACGCCGTCCTCCCCGCAGGCCAGGAAGGGGAACCTCAGGCCCGTCACCCACCCGTCGCAGGCCTCCAGGGTGAGATGGCGTCTCAGGAGCTGGTGCAGGTCCTGGCGAGCCTGGATGAGCCGCTCGGTCATGTCCCGCGCGGCGCCCCCCATGCCCGTGTGCTCGCGCTCGCCCCTGGCCACGATCCGTGCCCGGATCACGCCGCGGTTGGCCACGCAAACCTCCCCGTAGCGTTCGTCTCCTTTCTCTCCCGTGCGCTCGCCTAAGGTCATAAACTCCGGAGCCCACCCGTGGGCCTGCTGGAGATCCCGAAGGACGTGGGGC
Source organism: Acidobacteriota bacterium (assembly GCA_037445535.1). Lineage (GTDB taxonomy): Bacteria > Acidobacteriota > UBA4820 > UBA4820 > DSQY01 > JAKAJA01. The sequence continues at coordinate 3,045 of JBBIKI010000058.1, forward strand.
GTGCCGTAGGGCTCCGCTTCGCCGTTTTCCTCGTTCCCCACGAAGAGCAGGTTTACGGGCGGATAGGGCGGTCCGGCCCTGAGGCGCCCGGTCATCCACACCATGTCCGTGGCCACGACGGTCTTCATGTCGGCGGCGCCGCGGGCCCAGAGATAGTCGCCCTCAACCCGAGGCTCGAACTGGCTGTCGTTGGGGTCCGGTTCCACCACGTCGAAGTGGCCGCCCAAGGTTACGGGAGCGAGAAGGGCCCCGGGGAACCCCGCCAGCACCGCGGGGTACTTGCCTCCCTCGAAGAGGCGCACGAGGGCGCCGGACCCCTTCAGGGTCTCCGCGATGAACCGGCCGCAGCGCCATACCTCGTCCAGGCGCTCGCGGGCACAGTTGGTGACGGAGGGGATCCGGCAGAGAGCCTGGCTGAGGGCGAGGGTTTCGGCCACGGGATCGTCCGAGGACACGGCCGCCCTCTCGGCTCGCGGGGGAGCCTGGACGTGGCGGCCCCGGGCCGCCTCCTTATAGCGCAAGGCCCGCTCCGCCAGCTTGGCCGCCTCGTCTCCCAGCATGGACAGATCCGCCAGGGACGCCTTGATCTCCTCGTCCAGGAGGCCCTGGCGTTCGCCGAGCCACTGGATCATCAGCTCCTGAGGGATGGTGGCCCGCCCCGAGGGGGCTTTGCGCTCCCCCGAGAGCTGCCGGCCGAACCAGAGGCGAGTTTCGCCTGCGGGATTGGGCGCGCCCTGCGCCATCTGGACGATGGGCGCCAAGAGGGCGGCCCGCCCCATGGCCTGAGCGAGGGGCATGAGGTCATCCAAGGTGGCCTTGAGGAACTCCCGTACACCCACGGTGCCGCCCGAGAAGGGCTCTTCGATGGGCGCGTCCAGGCCCCGCCGCGCCGCCGCGTCCTCGTTCCGGCGGGCCCGCGCGATATCCTCGGCGTCGTAGGCGTACGCCGCGCCGAAGGCGGAGTCGGCGTAGATGCGCAGCATGAGGAGTTCTTTGAAGGCGATCTTGGCCGCCGAGAGGGCCAGCGTGTCGCCCCCCTCATCGGTGCGCACTTCGATGCGGCTCATGGGCAAGTCAACCCTGGCGCAGAGGTTCTCCACGAGGAGGGCCCGCTCGGCCGCCTCCAGGCTGGCATCCTCCCCGGCCCGGTACAGCCCCTTTTGGTACAGATGGGCAAGCTGCTCGGCGGTGGCCCAAATGTTCCTGTTGACGGGGTCTACGTCGGACCGGGCACGAACGGGCGTCCAGTTGTTGGCACCGAAGCGCACCCCGCGCCGCACCAGATCGTAGGAGATCCGCAGATAGTCCTGATGGCTGGCGTAGAGGTAGGGGACGTCCAGCTCGGGCGGGTTCGGGAATGTGAGGAGGCGGTTGCTGTCGTTCTCCGTGAGCACCACCGCGGGCTCGCCGTCCACCTCCTCCCAATCGAGCGGCGTGGAGGCGGTCAGGGCGATGAAGAGGGGCGTGAAGGGACGGAGCAGCTTGGTGGCCCGGATGACCGCCGCGTTGCGGAAGTCAATGAGAGTCCGGCCCTCGCGGCGGTGCTGGGGAAGGTGGAAGAAGTCCCAGCTCAGCAGCGCCTCGGGGTAGGAGTGGTTGGTGTGGATGCCCGCGGTGGCGAGCTTGGCGCCGAAGAGGTCCACGCAACGGGCCAAGTATTTCTTTTTGGCCAGGTCCCAGCCGCCGGGGATGCTGTCGGGAGTGGGGGCCACGGGAAACGGCAAGTTGCCGTGGAGAGCGTGGAAGCTCTCCCCGAAGGCGAGGGAGGCGTCCTCCAGGGCCCGGCCCAGGACCGCCTCCAGAAGGCGCCCCTCCAGGGCCGTTCCCATGGGGTCGTAGTAGGGCTGGGTGACGAGCTCCGCCATCCAGTGGAAGACCTCGAGCTGGCACTGCGGCTTGATCCACTCGGGGACGTGGCCTTGCAGGAGGTAGTCCGCGAAGGACTGGCGCCCCGGGCCGTAGCCCACGGTGGATACGGGCCTGAGGGCGTGGTCTAGAAGGTTGAACTCCAGCTCCAGGCCGCTCAGTCCCCGCTCGAAATGGGTTTCGAGGGAGGATTCCACGGCGAGTAGGACCTTCTCGGCGAATTGGGACCAGTCGGGGGTTTGCATTCTAAGGGGTCCTTCGAAGTCGGGAGCGGGGAGAAGGGTAGAAGAGGGAAAAAGACGGGGAACCCGGTCGTCTCCGCTCCCAGCTACCTACTACCTGCTCCCGCCTTTCACAGCGCCTCCAGCCCTTCCCACATGCGCGCAGCGGCGCGGGCGGCCTTGTCGGGGGGCAGGGCGTAGGAAAAGCGGATCCACCGGGCCCCGTAGCCGCTGAAGTAGACGCCGGGAACCACGGCCACGCCGAAGCGTTCGGCGAGGTAGGATCCCATGGCCGCGCTGTCTTTCATGCCGGCCTTGTCCATGTATGGGCCCACGTCGATGAAGGCATAGTACCCCTTCCCCAGGACAGCGCGCAGGCCCTTCTCCGCCAAGAAGCGCTGGAGGACGTTCCTGCTCTCGTTGGTGGGGCCTACGATGCTGGCGCTGGCCTTGCCATAGCCCATCTCATAGGCGGCCATGGCCACGGCCAGGCTGTAGAAGGACGGGATGACGCCGTGGGAAGCCCGGTTCTGCATGAACTTCACCATCCTGGCCGAAGCCAGCAGATGGGCGTTGCGGATGTTGCTGGCTCCCAGGGATTTGGTGAGGCCGTCCAGGAAAAGGCAGCGGTCGCGATGTTCGGGCTCAAGGGCCAGGAGGAAACGGTTCAGGTCGTGGGGCGCACCATCGGTGACCCGGTGGTAGATCCAGTCGAATAGGACGAAGGGGATGCCGCTTTGGAAGGCGGCGCGGGCCAGGTCGAGCTGGCGCTCCTCGGGGATGGTTCGCCCCGTGGGGTTGTCGGGCGAGGTCACCACAAGGCCCGCGATCTTGCGGCCCCCCTGCCTGGCGGCCCACTGAGCGCACGCGGCGATCCCCTCGGGGGTCAGAGCCCATGCGTCGGCCTCCCGTCCCGGCGCCAGCAGAACGTTGGCGCCCACGCTGTAGGGGCCCCAGTTGTAGGAGATCCAAGGGACCCGGGAGACCACGACGAAGTCACCGCGGCGCCCGTGGCCCAGGAAGTTCATGGCGTCGTAAGCCTTGTTGAGCGCGTCACGTCCCCCCTGGCAACCCAGCACGTTGGCGGGACCCCAGCCCGTGGAGGCGTTCAGGCCCCAGTAGGGCTCCACCACCGCCTTGCGGTAGGCCGCCGTGCCGAAGGGCTGGTCGTAGGCCGTGCCGTGCTCCTTCTGGAGCTGGTGCGCGCGGTCCAAAAGTTCGGGAGGGACGCCGGGCAGGCTCGCGCCGCCGTCTCCCTGGCTCGCGTCGAACTCCTCCCCGCCGGGAAAATCGCGGTGGTACACGGAGAGGGCGTCCCGGATCTCGAACATCCGTGAACCGGGGATGTCCAGCATGGTCCCCGGACTCGCGTCGAGCCCCTGGAGTTCCTCGGGCTTCACCACCAGATCGGGTGTGTCCTCGGGCTGGAGACGGACGGTCTCGGTCGCCATGGCCGGCCCCCTATGCGGGTTGAAACGGTGGGAGGTAGTCCCGGAACCGGCGGCCCCGGGGATAGGGAACAAACCGCCCCGGGCCAAAGCCCGGGGCGGCGAATCCGATCATCAGGATAAATGTGGCGTTAGGGCCTCAGGTGGAGGGGCTGGGCGGGGCCGCCGCCGGCTTCGGCTGGGCCTGGGCCTGGGGAGACGCCGCGGGGGCGCCACCCGCCGGAGGCTGCGCGGAGGCCGAGGCATGAGCCTGGCTCGCCTTGTGGTTCATGTACTGAAAGCCGGAGACCTTCAAGCTGTTGTCGAGGGCCACCTTTAGATCCACGTGGCCTTTCTCGAACCTCACCACCTGCGTCACCACCATAACCCCGTCCTTGTTCTCGACGGTGGCTTCCTTGTACTCCACCAAGTTGCCGGCCTTGCTGATGAGGTTCTGCCAGTATGTCTTGAAGGTGTCGGGGCTGGCTTTAAACCCGAGGTTCGAATCGACCTTGCCGTAGGCCCCGTTGAAATCGCCCTTTTGAAGGAGCCCGATGAACTCCTTGGCCTTACCTACCGCAAGGTCGTTGATTTGGGCCATGGCTCCCGTGGCGACCAGGGCCAGAACCCCAGCGATCAAAAGGGTCCGGGTGAGGGTGGTGACTGCTTTCATACCGCGCTCCTCTAAAATTAAACCTGTACCTAGCCTCGCCGGCCCAACTTTGGAGCCGGTCGGAGGAAATATACAACGAAGCCGGGTTGGCGTCAATTCCCCCTTTTACGAGGATTCCCGGAGATTAGTTTCGTGCATTAAAAGCCAAGTACTTTGGGCCGGCTGGAGTGTGGCCTGTTAAGGAAGTCCAGGGGCGGCCCTCATCCCTGGAACCAGTCGGGGAAGGCTCCCCACCAAGAAAGCGCGACTTTATAGATCCCGGCCCGGTCGGGGGTCACCACGAAGACGGCGGGCGAGACAAAGGAGCGGCCGTCGGGAAGGGTGGTCTTCACCTGGCGCCTCACGACCGCCGACAAGGGTGAAAGCCACTCGATGGTCTCGTTCAGCGTGGCCTGGGTGATGGGCTCCTCGCGGTGCGCCTCCACGGTCTGGCGGAACTCGTCCACGCTGGCGTGCCAGATGTTGGCCACCCCCTTCCACTCGATGATCTCGGTGGTGGGCAAGTGAACAAAGCCCTCCCCTGCATCCGGGTCAGCCGTACGGAAGGCGGCGATGAGCCCGTCCACGGCGCGCCTCGCCTTATCTTCCGGCGAGGCCGCCTCCGGTGATTGCTGCCCTAGGGTGTCATGCTCCGATGGACTTGCCATGCTCACTCTCCCTGGTCCTTGTGCACGCGCTCAGCGGTCCGCCAGAATACCGCGAACCGTGTCCCGAAGCCCTTCCTCAAACTTCACCCGCGGGGCGAACCCCAACTCCTCCTCGGCCTTTGTTGGATCTAGAGCCCGGCGGGCGTCGTGTGCGGCCCGGTCCTCCACGAACCGGATGAGGGCCAGGACGTCTTCCTCCGTCCGTCCCAGTGCCTGCGCGGCGAAACGGGCCACGCTCCGCACGAGGGCGAGATTGCTCTGCTCGCAGCGGGCCCCCAGGTGGTAGACCTGGCCTGGGCGCCCCTTCTCCAGGGCCAGCATGACCCCCCGGTTGTGATCGTCCACGTGGATCCAGTCGCGGGTGTTGGAGCCGTCGCCGAACACCAGGAGCGGCCTGCCGGCGGCGGCGCTGCGCGCCATGGCGGGGACCAGCTTGTCCTCCGACTGGAAGGGCCCGTAGATGTTGGTGGTCCGGGTCACGAGGGTTCCCGCGCCGAAGGTCCGGTGGTAGGCGAGGGTGAGCTGGTCCGCCGCGGCCTTGCTGGCGGCATATGGCGTGGAGGGATTGAGGGGGCTGTCCTCTGCAAAGATGCCTTCGTGGCTGCTGCCGTAGACCTCATACGAGGAGAGGTGCAAGAACCGGGAAGGGCCGCCGCCGGGGGCCTGCCGCGCGGCCTCCAGAAGCATGGCCGTGCCCAGCACGTTCACTTCGGCGAAGGCCAGCGGGTCCCCGCCGTCTTGGCCAGAGGGGTTCCGCGCCGCAAAGTGCACCACCGCGTCAAAGGAACCCTTACCGAAGAGGGCCTCCACGTCCCCCTCGTCACTGACGCGTCCTTGAACCAGCCTGAGGCGTCCTGGGTAACGATCTTGCAGCCCTTGCAAGACGGGCCTGGGAGGTCCTCCGAGGCTGTCGAACACGGTGAGGGCCCAGGAGGGCCGCTCGCGCAGGGCCAGGCGGACGAAGTTCCCGCCCACGAACCCGCCGCCCCCGGTGACGAGAACCGGCCGGAACTCCATCAGCGGCGCTCGCCGTAGAGCGCCTGGACGAAGTCCTTATACGCGCCCGATTGGACCCGCCGCCACCAGCCTTCGTGCTCCAGGTACCATCGCACCGTGTTCTCCAAACCTTCGCGGAAGCGCACCTGGGGGGCGTAGCCCAGCTCCGACCCGGCCTTGGACGGATCGATGGCGTACCGCCAGTCGTGGCCGGGGCGGTCCGTCACGAAGGTGATTTTTTCCTCCGCCCTGGCCGGGTCCCAGCCCTTGACGGCAGCGGCCACCCGCAGGAGTTCCTTCACCAGGTCCAGGTTCCTCTTCTCGCAGCGGGCACCGAGGTTGTACACCTCACCCGCCCTCCCTTTGTCCAGGACGAGGAGGACCCCGCGGTTATGGTCGTCCACGTGGATCCAGTCTCGCACGTTCTGGCCCGTGCCGTAGACGGGCAGATTCTCCCCCGCCAGGGCCCGGGTGATCATGAGGGGGATGAGCTTCTCCGGAAACTGGTACGGGCCGTAGTTGTTGCAGCAGCGGGTGACCACCACGTCCATGCCGAAGGTGCGGTGATAGCTCAGCGCGAGCTGGTCCGCCGCGGCCTTGGAGGCCGAGTAGGGCGAGGAGGGGTCCAGGGGCGTCTGCTCCGTGAAAAACCCCGTCTCCGAAAGGCTCCCGTAGACCTCGTCCGTGGAGATCTGCACGTAGCGCCCACGGTGGTCCTTCCAGGCAAGGCGCGCCGTTTCCAGCAGGGTCGCCGTCCCCATGACGTTGGTCTTGACGAAGGCCGTGGGGCCGAGGATGGACCGGTCCACGTGGGTCTCGGCGGCGAAGTGGACCACGGTGGCGATGGGCTCTTCTTCGAAAAGGACCCTCACGCGCCCTGAGTCGGTCACGTCCCCGTGCACGAAGCGGTACCGGGAAGGGTAAGCGCCTTCAAGGCCCTCCAGGTTTTCCAGGTTCCCGGCGTAGGTGAGGGCGTCGAGGACCACCACCCGCCATTCCGGGCGAGACTCCAGAGCTAGCCGGACGAAGTTGCTCCCGATGAAGCCAGCACCGCCCGTGACGAGTACGGTTTTCATGCCAATCCTTTCAGGTAAAGCCCAACCTCAACGCTACGAGGGGCCGTCAGATCCCGTTTCCTTCTGTGGAAAATCCCCGCTTCTTGGCGAAGTTAAGCAGTCCCGCCATGTGCCCCTTGTCACCCTGGCAAAGTGCGTTCAGCAGTCTGGCCAGGTCCGGGTTCGCCTGCTTCATGGCCGACCGCAGGTGAGCTTCGCCCGCGCTGCGCTCGAAATGGAGGGCGATGGCCACCGCCTCCTCGAGCGAAGGCCTTTCGGCGGGGCTGGCGAGCGCCCTCGCCTCCTGGGTGAGCTGGCGAACCTCCTGCAGGTCCAGCTCCACCTCGCCGAACATGGCCAAGTTCTTGGTCACGAGCTTCTTTTCGTATCGAACGAGCGCCACGTGGCCCGTCTCTTCGCCGCTCAGCTTGGTGAACATGGCGCGAGCCTCGGCGTCCAGGGCGAAGACGTCCGCGTACCACTGATAGAGGGCCACCAGGGACGACTCCAAATCCTCCAGCGGGCGGAAGATGTACTGGATGTGCACTTCAGCCTCCGTTCATCGGTGGTTGGGCCGGAAAGGTCAGGGGGTGCCGCCTGCCCCAGGAACCGACTGCTTGCCCAGGGACCTGGCCAAGATGCCCACGAGGAGGATTGCGGCGGTCAGGAGGGCGGCCAGAAGGGTCCAGCGGCCGAGGACGATGCCTTGCCGAGGCGTTTGGCCCGCGGAATCTGCAGAGGCGAGAACGACGGAGGCGGCAAGTGCGGGACGGTGAATGATGTCTTCCTTGAGGGCTGCGAGGTCGTAGGAGGGGGGACTGAGATCCTTGGCCCCCGCGCAGAGCTGGACGCCCGCGCCGGTCCAGGGGAAGAAGAGGACGTGCCGGCGCCGCCATAGAACGACGTCCACCGAGGGTAGCGGCGCATTATCGCCATCCTCGAAGACGAGCCGGAGGCGGCGGGTTCCTACGGTGCTGGCCCGGAGTACGAACCGGGCGGGGATTTCCGAGATCCCGGGGCAGCGCCACATGCCCTGGTCAAGGACCGTCCAAGCCTCGCTCCGCAGGCCCTCCCGGTGGGCAGGCATCTCGAAGGCTTCCAGCCTCACGTTGCGCGAGAAGGGAGCGGATGGAGTGGAAATTTCCGCACAGACGAGCGGAAGGAGCTCGACGGAAAGTTCGAGCACAATCTCACTTTGATTTGTGAGGTTGATCCGGTGAGGTCTGGCGCCTTTCAGTGCACTAGCCTGCACGCCATCGGCGGGCTCCCACAGAACAAAGGGGACTTGCCGCCCAGCATAGGCTAGGCGCAAGTCCGCAAGATCCCGGCGGGCCACGGAATAGCACTCAGGCGGGACCTCAAGGCCCACGAGGTTCTGCTCCCGGGCGCCTGGGGCGTCGAGGGACCACCGCCGCGCGAAGGCCACTGCCGGAAGATCGGCACCCATGGCCAGAGTGGGCGCGGGCAGGTCAGGGAGGAGCAGTTCCCGCTCTGAGCCTAGAACACCCACCTCCGCAGCTGGCATGATGGGCAGGGTCTCAACGGCAGCGGCCTGCGGGGCACCCCCAAGAGCTCCATAGCGGAGCGTGTAGGTACCTGCGGCAGGTGCCTGAAACACTGCCCAGCGAGGCTCGTATCGCAGGGCCAGGCTCTTTAAGGGAGGCACCGAAAACTCCCCCGCGCTCAAGGCAAGGCTCACCAACCCGTTGCACGCCCCGGAGGGTATGGGTAGACGAGGCGTCTGACCTGGCATGAAATAAGCCTCCGTGACCGTATCCCATTTCCCGTCCCTGGCCACCAGAAGCCGGGCGTGCACCGGGTAGGGCAAGGCCAAGGCAAGGTGGAGGGAGGCCCGGCCGAGGGGCTGCCGAGGGGCATCCACCCGATAGTATGTCTCCCGGCCTGAGGTCCATGCGGCGGAGTAACCCAGAGACTCCTCCACAAGTTCAGGCCCGATCCCGTCCGGCCAGTCGGCCACCAGGAGGCTCTTCCAGGCGGGGAACCCGGCCGGCTCGGGCCAGAACACGCGCAGGTAGCGATCGGAGGTGGGCGGGTATTCAAGGTAAGTCTTGGCGGTCATCCCCCAGCGGTTCAGCCGGAACATGGCACCCCGTGCGGCCAGGCGCCAGATCCTGCCATCGGGCGAAGCCTCCACGGTCACGGCCTCGGCCAGTCCCGTGCCCGGGACATCAAGAGCGACCATCCGGTGCCGCCCCGAAGAGGACCCCAGGTCGGCCGTCACCCTCCACCCTCCCGGGACCCTCGTCATGTCGGTCAGTGCCGCCGCTCGGAGGGATGGCGCCGGCTCTGCCGGACCCTTCCAGGGGAAAATGGGAAGCCTCTGGCCTCCTTGATCTTCGACGGCGAGGTCGTCCATCTCGGGGGAGAGCCGGACCAAGAGCGAGGCGGGGAGCCGGACCCGCACCCAACCGGGGGTGGCGGCCTGCACCTCGCGGCTATAGCGGTAGGCGGGTGCCGACGCTTTGACCGGGGCCAAGGCCAGGACCGCGAGCCACGCAACGAGGAGCGGTCTAAGCGGCCTCATGGCCCGTCTCCCGGAATACAAACCGCTGAAAGAGGAAGGAGATCAAGAGGAGGCTTAGTCCCAGGGCCATGAACGAGCCCACGCGGTACAGGTCCTGCAGGTGTCTCAGGTCGTAGACGAACACCTTGGTGACGGCCAAGAAAATGACCACGAGGGAGGCCACCCTGGGAGCCTTCCCGTGCTTGGCGATACCCACAACCAGGAGGATGAGGGCGAAGAGGATCCATACGGCGGAGTAGCTGTAGTTCTCCACGTCCGTGGGCGGAGCCCCGTCGAGGAAGGGCCGGTGGAAGAACTGCCGGACCTCCAGGGTCAGGAGCACGAACCCCAGGATTAGCCCGCCGTTGAAGGCGGCCAGCCTCCGGATCGAGACCCAGTCCCCGCCCGCCGGAAGAATGGCCATGCCGAGGAGGCCGAGGATGGGGAGCCCGTAGACGTAGAGAAGCCCGTTCACGATGGGTAGGCCCCCCACATCCTGGTGCCAGATGAGGGGGTTGCAGATACCTAGGTCCAGGAAGAGGAGCTTGCCCAGGGTGAGGCCGTATAGGACCTTGGCCCCCGCGGAGGTTACGGGCTCTCGCCACCTCTCGGCACCCAGGACCAGAAGGGCCGCAAGGATGAGCCAGACGTGGCCATAGGTGGACACCTCCATGAGGGTGAACTTGCCCGAATCCAGATAGCCGGGGTTGAAGAACTGCCGAACCTCAAGGAACGCGAGGGCGGCCGCCAGGACGAGGGCGGAGGCCTGGCAAAGGCGACCCAGCTCCTTGCTGGCACGGGCGGTGCCCGCCTGGATGGGCATGACGGACAAGAATGCGAGGGCAGGGACGCCATAGACGTAGAGGAGCCAGTTGAGGACGGGCCAGGATCCGACGTCATGATGGGCCCAGAGGGGGTTGGCGATCAGAAGGTCCACGAGGACAATCTTGATGGGGGCGACCACCAGGAAAGCCCTTCCTACGTCCTCGAGGATGGCTCCCCAGCGCCGGCGATAGGCCAACAGCAACAGGAGGCCCACGGCCAGGTAGGCGTTGGAGTAGGTTGCCCACTCCACAAGGGTGGGGTTGGCGCCCGGAAGGCCCGCGGTATGGAACCCCTGCCGGACCTCCATGGCCACAAGGACCATGCCAATGACCCCGGCGGCCCACGCGGCGGCCTTAGCCGCTCCCTCCCAGTCCGTCTCACGAAGCCACCAGGCCGCGAGCACCAGTCCCGCAACGGGCAGCCCGTAGGCATAAAGGAGCCAGTTGAACACCGGAAGGGTGCCCACGTGGTCCGCGTTCCAGAGGGGGTTCGCTGCAACGCAGTCGATCAGGGCGATTTTGGCAACCGCCAATCCCAGGAAGGCGACGCCCACGTATCCCAAGGTCGTCTTGCGCCACCGGACGTACGCCCAGAGGCACACGAGCCCCGCGGCGATCCAGAGGTGCGAGTAGGTCGCCCACTCCACGAGATGGGGCTGGGCTCCCAGAAGCTTGCCCGGGTGGAACCCCTGACGGACCTCCAGGGTGAGGAGGGCGAAGGTGAGGCCGGCGGATCCCCACGCGAAGGCCACCGCGGCCCGTTCCCATCCGCCCCGGTTGTACCACCACGCCGCCAGGGCGAAGGCGAGGGCCGGGATCCCATAGCCGTATAGGATCCAGTTCAGGACCGGGAGATCGCCCAGGGGATAGTTCAGGACACTGGGGTTGAGGAGGAGGCGGACCGCGACGCCTGTCCCCAGGGCCAGCCCGAGGATCCCGAGGGCCTTGACCTTGAGCCGGAACAGGAGCCAAGCCAAGGCCGCCGCCTCCAGGGCCCAGGCCACGGAGAGCCAGTAGTGCGAGAGCTCCAGGGGCACGGCGAAGCTGACGAAGGTGGTGACCGCCACGCAGAACGCCGCGAGGGGCTCCTCCCCGTCCGACTCGCGCCGGAGGGGACGGCCCGCCCGAATGGCCGCCAGGAGGTAGACGGAGGCGCCCAGCAGGCTCACGTACCCCCAGTGCTCTACGGCCTCGCCGTGGAGCTTGTCCACCCACCAGGCCGTGCCGAAGGCCGATAGCCCCGCGATGGCCGATAGGGTTGCCCATCTCGCCGGGGCCGAAGCACCGAGCTGGGCGATCCAGGCACCCAGCCCGAAGACCAGCGCCAATCCGAGAGATACGATCCAGACGTTGCCCCTGTCCTGGGGGTGGCTCTGGGTGATCCAGCCGGCCTGGAGGAGGAGGACCAGGACGAAGCTGACCCAGGGCATCTTTTCGTAGGCGCGGTCCATGCGCCCGAGGACCACCGCTGCCACGGCGAGCATCCCCATGAAGAGCCACTCCTCCAGGGCGAACCGGGTGCGCGCGGCGAGCATGGCCACCCCAATGAAGGCTCCCAGCAGGGAGGCATACCCGAGGTAGGCGCCGAAGGGGAGGGAGGGCTGGACGGCCAGGCCCGTGGGTACGGCGGACTTGAATCCGCGCGAGGACAAGAGGAAGGCCGCGGCGGAGGCGAGGAGGAAGAGTCCGATCCAGAGGGCGTCGTTCACCCCAGTCTCCCCGAAGACCCGGAAGAGCGCCGCGCCCAGCCCCATGACGAGGGTCAGGGCGGAGAGGCCCGTCCACTGGCGGCGTCGCGTGACGACCAGGAGGCCACCCTGGAGGAGGAGGAGATAGGCGAAGAGCCGGGCCGGGGAGGCGGAAACGGCCCCGATGAAATAGGGCGTGAAGAACCCGCCCACAAGTCCAAGCACGGCCACGACGATGCCCTGCCGCAAGGACAGCGCGACGGCGGCGGCGGTGACAAGGAGCAGGAGGCCGAAGCCCGCACCCGGGGCGATGATCTTGTACAGGACAGTCCCCGCCAGGAAGGCGGCGTAGAGCACGGCCACTCCGGCTGCACTGGCGCCCTGCGCGGTCATGGAGGATCGCGTTCTCAGCCACTCGCCCGCCACGAGGAGGGCCGCGCCGAAGAGGGTCGCGATGGTCACCCGGGCCCCGTGCCCGAGCATGCCGTGCTCGATGCTGTATTTGACCAGGAAGGCCCCGGAGAGGATGAGAGCGATGGCTCCGATCCACACGGGCAGGGCGATGCCGAGCCGCCGCTCCCACCCGCCCTCCTCCTTGGGCACAGGAGGCCTGGGCGGCGGCGGTGTGGGACATGGACGTGAAGGGACGGCGGGCCTAGCGGGCGATGCGGCAGCCGCCGGAGCCTGAGGAGCCGGTGTCCCTTGCGACTGGGGCGGCGGTGCGGGCGGTTTGACGGGCGGTACCACATCCACGGCCTTCGCGGGCGGCCGGACGGAGACCGCCGCCATGGCCGGCGCCTGGGCTGGAGGCTGTTCTGGAATCTGGGCGCGCAGCAGGTCCCCGGGGACGGGCAGGACGGTTCCCCCCACGGGAACCCCGACGAGGGTCCACTTCCCGGCTTCCGGAGGATGAGCCGCCTCGTCCGCAGAGGGAGCGGGGATCTGGACCGGCTGCAGTGGTGGCACATCGGGTGCTGGGGCCATGGGGGGAACGGATCCAATGGCCGGTTCGCGGATGGAGGGAACCGGCGCCGCGGGGGGTGGGGCGGGCGCTTGCGATGGCTGAGGCGCCGAGAACGGAGGGGCCGCTGTGACCGGGTCTCCTCTCCCGGCCTTCTCAAGGGCGTCCAGCCTCTTCTGCTGCCGGTCCAGTGCCCGGCGCAGTTCCGCCACCTCATGCTCCAGGGTCTCAAGCCATGCGGAACTTCGGCTGGCCTTGCTGCGGGCCACCAGCGCCACCACGACCGCGATGACCGGCATGGCAAGATAGCCGATCACTAACAGAAAAATCGGTCCCTCCATGGCTATGCCCCCCTATATCCCCATCCGCTAATGGACCTTGGCGCTCACTGCGGTCCATCTATAGATCGAAGCTCTTCGTCCTGGTTCTTCATCCGTCTCCCTACGTATTCATGGAGCGCCTCGCGCCAGCTGCCAATCACGACTCCAGGCACGTTGTCGTTCTTCAGCCACGCATAGCGAGGCCGCTTCGCGGGTCTGGGAAAGGCCTCACTGCTGCACGGAAGAACCTCGCAGTGAAGGCCCGCAAGGGTCACGATCTCACGGGCGAAGGTGAACCAGGTGATGGGCCCGCCGCCGCCCACGGTGTGGGCCACGCCGCGCGCTCCCGCCGCCACGAGCGCGGCGATCTGGCGTGCCAATTCCCTCGTGTGTGTGGGAACGCCCCACTGGTCGTTCACGACGCTGAGAGAAGCCCTGCTTGCCGCGAGGCCGCGGATGGTGTCCACGAAATTCTTCCCATGCCGCCCGTAGAGCCACTGGGTCCGGCAAATGAGGAAGGAATCGCGGGGTAACGCCGCCCGGATCGCCTCCTCGCCGGCCAGCTTGCTGGCGCCGTAAGCGTTCACCGGCGGGCCGGGCGGTTCGGAAGGGCCATATCCAGCCTCGCGCTCGCCTGGGAACACGTAGTCCGTGCTGATGTGCACGAGGACGAGTCCCCGGCCGAGGCAGGCCTCCGCCACCACGCCCGCGCCCAAGGCGTTCACGACGAAGGCCTGCTCGCTATGGTCCTCCGCCCCGTCCACGTCGGTGTAGGCGGCGGCGTTCAGAACGAGGTCACAGGGATGGGCGTCTAGGAAATCGGCCAGGGACGGGGGGCGGGTAATATCCACCTCGGGCAGATCGGCCCCCAGGACCTCGTAGCCGGCTTCCCTGAACACGGGGGCCGCGTCGGAGCCGAACATGCCCTTGGCGCCCAGGAGGATCAATTTCACGTGGAGGCCCTCTGTGAGAATCGAGACGGGGTGATGAGGTGATGGCGTGATGAGGGGCCCCGTCCGGCCGCAACCGGGGGCTTGGTTTCCTTCATCTCCTCATCCCTTAATCCCCTCATCACAGCTACCTGTCCTTCGTGGCCCAGTCGTAAGCGATGATGCCGTTTTCGTGAGGGTCCAGGCGGTACTCGTCGGGCTCCTTGTAGTCGTACGTCTTGGTGGGCACGTTGATGACGTAAGCTTCCTCGGTACCGATGCACTTCCAGCCGTGGTAGACGCCGATGGGAACCTGCACCAGAGTGGGGTTGTGTTCCCCCAGGACGAACTCGTCGATGTGGCCCTTCGTGGGTGATCCATCCCGCGTGTCGGCCAGGACGAGCTTGACCATGCCCTTCACGCAGACGAAGTTGTCCTTCTGGAGTTTGTGGTAGTGCCAGGCCTTCACGACACCTGGGTAGGTGGTGGAAAGGTAGACCTGGCCGAAGCCCTCGTAAAGGTCATCGTCGGCCCGCATCATCTCCATGAGGCGGCCCCGGTCGTCGGGAATGACTCTGAGGTGTTTCGTCTTCACATCATGAATCATGGCGTTCCCCTCATGCGGTGGGTGCTGGGTGCTCCAGCAAACCGAGCAGATAGCGCCCGTAGCTGTTTTTGGCCATGGATTCGGCGATGCGGCGCACCTGCTCCGCATCAATCCATCCTTTGTTCAGGGCCACCTCTTCCAGACAGCCGATCATGAGCCCCTGGCGCTCTTCCACCGCCTGCACGTAATTGGCGGCCTGGTGGAGCGCTTCGTGGGTGCCCGTGTCGAGCCAGGCCGTGCCCCGGCCGAGGGTCTCCACCCTCAGGCTTCCCCGCTCCAGATAGCGCCGGTTCAGATCGGTGATCTCCAGCTCTCCCCTGGGCGAAGGCTTGAGGGTCGCCGCCAGGTCCACCACCTGGTCGTCGTAGAAGTAGAGGCCTGGGACGGCATAGTTGGACTTGGGCTTGAGGGGCTTTTCTTCGATGGACACGGCGTGCCCGCCTGCATCGAACTCAACGACTCCGTACCGCTCGGGGTCGCGCACGTAGTAGGCGAAGATGGTGGCGCCTTCCTTGTGTGATGCGGCCCGCTCCATGGTCTTGGTGAGGCCCTGCCCGTAGAAGATGTTATCTCCAAGGATGAGGCATGCCTGCCGGCCCGCCACGAAGCCGGCGCCGATGATGAAGGCCTGGGCCAAGCCCCCGGGCGTGGGCTGTTCGGCGTACTGGAGGTTGATGCCCCACTGGCTGCCGTCGCTTAGCTGGCGGCGGAAGAGAGGAAGGTCGTGGGGCGTGGAGATGAGGAGGATGTCCCTGATCCCCGCGAGCATGAGGGTAGACAGGGGATAGAAGATCATGGGCTTGTTGTAAACGGGCATGAGCTGTTTGCTGACGGCCGCCGTCAGGGGATAGAGGCGCGTCCCGGAACCGCCCGCAAGGATGACGCCCTTCATGAATGGAGCCCTCCGTGGGTGGGTGATCGGGTGAGCAGGTGACTGGGTGAGGACGCATGGAGCGCTGGGACAGCTTTGTCCTAGTCCCCTA
>JBBIKI010000059.1:0-18742 GCA_037445535.1 Acidobacteriota bacterium
TGCTGGAGCCGACGCGCGGAATCGAACCGCGGACCTACTGATTACGAATCAGTTGCTCTACCAGCTGAGCTACGTCGGCCCCCGAGCGTTGTGTATTCTACGCGAAGCCCGCTGGCGCGTCAACCCGTTAGGGGGAGAAGCGGGCGGAGATCAGGCCGTCGTGGCGGAGAAAGCCATGCCGCAGCGGGTGCAGAAGGAGGCGGACCCGTCCGCCACTGCGGCGCCGCACTTGGGGCATTGGGCTGGAATGGTGGCGATGGCGGCCGCGGCTGGCGGCGCGGGTTCGTCGTCGGAGTTGACGCCGTCCTTGTAGGCCCGGATGGCCTTGCCCAGGGAAGATCCGAGCTGGGGCAGTTTGGTGGGCCCGAAGAACAGAAGTGCGATCGCCAAGATGAGCAGAAGCTGCTCGGGTGAGTCAATGAACGCCAGCGCCTGAACCATGTCTGCCTCCGGGGCGCGCCAGAACGCACCTGGCACTCACCCTCGCATGGGCCCCATATGTTTAGGCAGAACGTTGGCGGATCGGGGGCCGGACATTGCCGCCGGCCCTCCCATTCAAGACGGAATAGTACTCCCGGCAACGGCGCAGGTCAACAGGCCAAGCGCAGAGAGCAGGTAGGCTGGAGCAAGGAGCCGGGAACAACAGGTCATGGAGGCGCGCGTTGTCCTGGTCCCTGCTACCCCGTTTCCTCTAAACTCCCAAATACAGCTCGAATTCTCTTGGGTGCGGCCGCTCGGCGAGGTCGCGGGCTTCGTCGCGCTTGAGGGTGACCCAGGCGTCGAGAAGATCTTCGGTAAAGACGCCGCCTTCAAGGAGGAAATCGTGATCGCGCTCCAAGGCATCGAGGGCCCAGTTGAGGGTGCCCGGGAGGGCGGGGATGGCGTCGAGCTCGTTCTTGGGCATGTGGAAGAGGTCACGGCTCAGGGGCTGGCCAGGGTCCAGCTTTCTCTTGATGCCGTCGAGGCCCGCCATGAGCATGGCGGCGATGGTGAGGTAGACGTTGCACGTGGCGTCCGGCGGCCTGTACTCCACGCGGACGTTCTCGGGGGTGTTGGCGTAGCCGGGCACACGGATGGCCGCCGTGCGGTTGCCCACGGAGTAGGCCAGGCGGACGGGGGCCTCGAAGCCGGGGACGAGGCGCTTGTAGGAGTTGGTGGAAGGATTGGCGATGGCGCAGAGGGCCTTGCCGTGGGCCAGCAGGCCACCCACGTAGTGAAGGCCCGTCTTGGAGAGGGGCGCCTTGCCCGTGGGATCGTAGAAGGCGGAGAGGTCTCCCTTGGCGAGGAACTGGTGAAAATGGAGGCCCGAACCCGCCTCGCCGTAGAGGGGCTTGGGCATGAAGGTGGCCACGAGGCCAAAGCGGTCCGCGAGGTTTCGGATGGCCCATTTGGCGAGGGCCACGCTGTCACCTGCCTTGACGAGGGGCATAAAGTTGAGTTCGATCTCCATCTGGCCGGCGGGGCCGCACTCGTGGTGGTGGTACTTCACGGGGATATCCATGCCCGCCAGAGTGCCGCACATGGTGCCGCGCAGGTTCTCGAAGCGGTCCTCGGGCGCGGCGGCATGGTAGCCCCTGCGCCGGGGCTCGTGCTCTGGAACGCGGGGATCGCCGTCGGCGGCGCCCGCCTCCCGCGAGAGGATGCGGTAGCCCGCGTGGCCGGGCCGCCCGAAGATCTCCACGCTGTCGAAGAGATAGAACTCCAGCTCGGGAAGCCACAGGCTGTGCTCTCCCTTGCGCAGGCGGCCCAGGGCGCGCTCAGCCTTGCGCGCCACGTAGCGCGCGTCGCGAGAGAAGCCCTCCTTGGCCCCCACGTCCAGCAAGTCTCCCAGCACGCAGAGGGTGGGATGATCGGCGAAGGGGTGCACGAAGCCCGAGTCCAGGTCGGGGATGAGGACCATGTCGCCCGATTTGACCTTCCTGAAGCCCGTCACCGAGGAGCCGTCCACCCCGACGCCCTTCTCGCACATGGATCCGGTGAAGCGGCCCGAGGGCACGGTGACGTGGTGCCAGCCGCCGAGAAGATCGGCGTACATGAGGTCCACGAATTCGATCTTTTCTTTCTTGATGCGCTCGAAGATGGACGTGGCCATGGTATCCCCCAAGGAGGTTAGGAAAGGGCCTAGGGCCCCGGTTTGACGTTAAGGCTCGACCCTCGGGCGCTGGCCCGACTCGGGCGCGAGGCCGCCGCGCATGGCTTGAGAGTCTTCGGCGCTGATGCGATGGAGGCCCGAATCGGTGAGGCCGGGGCCACGGTTGCCGCCGTCGCCCTTGGCGGCGTTGGCGCGGGCCGCGTCCCTCATGAGTTTTAGAAGCCACACGCAGACTCCCAAGCCGCCCACGAAGAGCACGAGGAAGAGGCCGATGGCCACCCACTGAGAATCGGACGGCAGAGTCCACACGTCGTAGGCGGGCTTGAGGAGGGCGTCGCGCAGGGTGTCGCGCATGAGGACCATGCAGATCAGCGTCACGGCGAGGGCATGGCCGGCGCCCATGACCATGGGCAAGGGCTTGAGCGAGTTGATGCCCATGAGGGCCAGCACGAGGGCCGACACGCCGGAGACCAAGCCCGCGATGAAGGCTCCCGTCCCCAGCGCGCTCCCGCCCATGAACAACAGCATGGCCTCACGCGGGAGGGCCATGAGCCACCAGGCCCCCACGCCAAGGTTCGCCACGGTGGCGGCGGCGAACCACGTGATTCCCCCCTTGAACTGCCAGCGCCCCAGCTCGGGCTCCAGGCGGAGCCGCCTGGTCCCTAGGTAAGCCACCAGGAGGCCCGTCACGGCGAGGGAACCGAGGAACATGTGGAGGAAGCGGGGAAGCAGCATCGGGTCCCCGAAGAAGTACTGGACGCCGCCGGGGTGGGCTAGGTACATGGCGCGGAAGCGGTCCGGCGAGGTCATGAGGGTGAAGACGTGGGTGTAGGTAAAGCCCACGTAGGCCAGGAGCATGAAGATGGCCGCCGCGAGCCATACCTGCGCCCGGCCCAGAGCGGTCCACTTCCAAGCCAAAAGGTACATGCCGTAATAGGCGGCGATGAGGATGCCGATGATGGCAAGGAAGGGGACGGCCATGAGGATGGTGGCGGAGTAGAAGAGGGGCCCGTAGAGCACCTGCACGAAGAGCAGGGGCGCGACCCCGAAGGTGATGGCGAAGGGCATGACGAAGGGCAGCATCTTGGCTAGGGTTTTGGCGAGGGCACGGTCCCGGTCTTTCCCCTTCAAGACGTAGACGGCGGACACGATGGCTCCGCCCAAGGTCACGTTCATGAAGAGGAGGTGGATGGTGAAGGTCACCCAAAGCAAGGCCTTGATGAGCCAGATGGGAGCGGGAACGGGCATGGGATCCAGCGGAGGGATGGCGGGAATCATTTCGCACCTCCCTTGGCGGGCGCCTTGCACGCCTCGGACAGGTACAGCGCCAGGGCCGTCCTCTCGACGTCGTTGCCCGTCCAGCGCGGCATCTGGTCGTTCATCATCTCGATGGAGGCGATGGTGCCGGCGATGTCTTCCGCCTTCTGCCCCGCGAAAGCGTCGGCCACGGGGCGGAAAGGCCCGGAGATAGTGTGGCACTCCCCGCACCGCCGGTTCCATACGGCCTTCCCGTCGTTGGGTACGGGCTCCTTCGGGGCGTTGTCCATGAGATACCTAGCTACGGCGGCAGCCTCCTCGGGCTTGCCCACGAAGGGAGGCATGCCCGCGCGCATGAGGTCGGTCTTGGAGACGAGGGCCGTGACGAAGGCGTGGTCTAGGCCCGTGAGGCGCGGGCCGAGGGCGTTGAATCCCTTCCGTGGCACGTGGCAGATGGAGCACGCCATACGGAAGAGCTCCTCCCCCGCCTTGGCTTCATTCGCCGGGGTGATCTCCTTCTCGGAAACCCACGGCGACGACGCCAGCATGCCCTTCTCCCGGATGGCGTCAACCTGCTTCACGGGGATCTGGTTGATGTAGAGGTAGTCCGTGATGAGGTAGGGCTCGCGGATGTCCTCGCGGACCCATTCGGCGGCCCCCAGGGCCGCGAAGGCCAGGACCATGAGGGGAAGCACCACGTAGGTGTTGAGCGAACGAGGCTTGAGCCAGACGAGGAGGAACGCGAGAATGACCAGCAGGCCGCTCGCCGCCACCATCACCCAGGTGAAGTTCTCCACGATGGGGTTGACCTTGAACAGGAGCCTCTGGGGGGCGGGGACGGTGCGCAGTAGCCAGTACATGACCAGGGGCAGGCCCAGGGCGGGCAGTACCACCCAAACGGAGGCGTACCTTCCCATCTCCGCCTTGAGGATGCGGTCCTTGCTGAAGGAGAGAACCAGGAGGGCGAAGAGGCCGCCGAGCATGACGCAGATAAGGCTACGGGCCACGAGCGACGGGAGGTAACTGGGGTTGAAGAATCCGTTAAAAAGCGCGTGGCTCTGGAGCCACTTCCCTGGGGTGAGCATGAAGGAGAGGATGCCGTCGATGGCCACGAGGCTGAGATAGGCGGCGATGAAGTAGATCCAACCCACGACGCGGTGCGCCGCCTTGGGCATCGAATCCCACGTGTAGGCGTAGACGATGATCGAGAGAATCTCCACGAAGAAGAAGACCCACTCGATGGCCCAGACCCACACGAAGGAGTGGATGAGGGTGCTCGTGGCTTCGGGGCTGATAAGGCCGATGGTAAACCAAATGCCCACGCCGGTCACGGCGCCCATCACCAGGGTGAGGAGAAGGAAGAACTTGGTGAACCGCCTGAGCCACTCCACGAGGGCCGGGTCGTAATGGCGCCGCGTGCGCGCCTCGCCCGCCACGAGGAAGAGGCCCCCTCCCACGGCGAAGTGAGAGATGAAGACGTGGACCACGGCGATGGCCACGATGAGCCACTCCGGACCGAAGGGCACGTACCAGACGGGGTAGTTCAAGTTTCTCGCCTCCGTGCGGTCGGCGGATCGCGAGCAGGAAGCCGGCAGCGGGGAGGAGGAGGATGCACGTCTCCCTCGGGATGGCCCACCGTCCTGTACCGCTCCCTATTCCCCGCTCCCTGCTCCCGTCACTTTAAGGAGTTCTTCGCGACGACCAGCCGCTGGACCTGGTTGGTGCCCTCGTAGATCTGGGAGAGCTTGGCGTCGCGCATGATCTTCTCGACGATGTAGTCCTGCGAGTAACCGTCGCCGCCCATGATCTGCACGCAGTTGGTGGCCACCTTCATGGCCACGTCCGTGGCGAAATATTTGGCCATGGCGCTGGCGGTTCCCACCTCTTTGTCCTGATCCGTGAGGATGGCCGCGTTCCACACGAGGAACCGCGAGGCGGTGATCTCCGTGAGCATGTCGGCGAACATGAAGCCGATGGCCTGGAAGCTGGCGATGGGCTGCCCGAACTGGCGGCGGTTGAGGGACCACTTCTTGGCCGTCTCATAAGCTTCGCGCGCCATGCCCACGGCGGCTGACGCTACGCCCGCGCGGGTCCGGTTGAAGGTCTTCATGGCGATGAGGAAGCCCTGGTTCTCCTTGCCGACCATGTTGTCCAGCGGGACCGCCACGTCCTTGTATTCGATCTCCACCTGGCAGGAGGCTCGCTGGCCCATCTTGGGCAGCTCCCGGCCGATGGTGACACCGGGCGTATCGGCGGGCACGACGATGGCCGACATGCCCCGTGCGCCGCGGCCCGGATCGGTGTTGCAGAAGACGGTGTGAAAAATGGCCTGCTTGCCGTTGGTGATGAAGCGCTTCTTGCCGTTGATGACGTACTTGTCGCCCTGCTTCACGGCGGTCGTCGACACGGCGCCCGCGTCGGACCCGGCCTCGGGTTCGGTGAGGCAGAAGGCGGCCAGCCCCCGGCTCTCCACGAGGTGGCCGAAGACGCGCTTTTTCATGTCGTCGCTGGCGCCCACCAAGAGCGGAGTCAGTGCGAGGTTGTTGGCGTCAATGCAGATGCCGATGCCCGAGCACGCCGCGCCCAGCTCCTCGCTCGCCAGACAGCCTTCGAAGGAGTTGTGGCCCGCGCCGCCGTACGCCTTGGGGATGGCGCCGTTGATGACGCCCTCGTCGTAGGCCTTCTGGACCACGGGCCAGGGGAACTCGCACGAGAGGTCGTGCTGCCGCGCCACGGGCCGGACGAACCGGTCCGCGAAATCCTTCGTCTTGGCGACCAACTCCTGGTGCTCCTTGCTCAGCTCAAAATTGACCATGCGCAGGTCTCCTCCTAATGGCACCGTAGGGTGGGCAGCGTCCCTTTGATGCCCACCATTTCTTTGCCCTCCCATTCCAACAACGATGTATGGATCGGCTCTACGGTAAGGGTGGGCAACGCGGCTTCACCGCTGTTGCGCTCCCTACCTTTTATCGGACAACGCCTTCAATCGGCGACGACGCCGAAGCATACCGCTTCATGGGCATGCGCCCCGCGAGGAAGGCTTCACGGCCCGCCTCCACGGCCTTGCGCATGGCGGAGGCCATGAGGACCGCGTCCTTCGCGCCCGCCACGCCCGTGTTCATGAGGACGCCGTCCACGCCCAGCTCCATGGCGCGGCAGGCGTCACCCGCCGTTCCCACGCCCGCGTCCACGATGACGGGGACGGTCATGAACTCCTTGATAATGGAGATGGCCACGGGGTTCTGAATGCCCATGCCGGACCCGATGGGCGCCCCAAGCGGCATCACCGCCGCGGCCCCCGCGTCCTGGAGCTTTCTGGCGTTCACGAGATCGTCGTTGGTGTAGGGCAAAACGGTAAACCCCTCCTTCACGAGGACTTTGGTGGCCTGCAACAGCGCTTCGTTGTCGGGGAAGAGGGTCTTCTCGTCGCCGATGACCTCCAGCTTCACCCAATCCGACATGCCCACCTCCCGGCCCAGGCGGGCCGTCCGGATGGCCTCGTCGGCGGTGTAACAGCCCGCCGTGTTGGGTAGGAGGAAGTACGTCTTGGGATCAATGTAGTCCAGCATGGAGGCCTTGGTCCGGTCCAGCTCCACGCGGCGCACGGCCACCGTGATGACTTCGGCTCCTGAGACTTCCAGCGCCTGGGCCATGGTAGCGTTGTCCTTATATTTTCCCGTTCCCAAAAATAATCGGCTCTTGAAGGGCCTTCCCGCGATCACCAGGGTGTCGGTTGACATGGCTGACCTCCGTAAGAGGAGCAGAATACCATACTCGAAGGCGGCGAAGGACGGCGTAAGCGTCCATCTGATTAAGGTTAGCGCATGGGCCGCGCGATCGGCAAGTCCACGGTCTCATTGTAGCGACGACCTTCTCATCATCGCGACAGCGTGTTACCAGAAACGCTCGCTGGTATCTGAAACATACGGGCGGGCGGCCCTTGGCGGCGCATCCCTCGGCGAGATGAACGCGGCATCGGTTTTGCTGGGCTTTGGGTGCGCGCTGTCTGGGAAAGCAAACAGGGGACAGAGTTGTTATGTGGTTCTAGTTGGAGGAGAGGCGGCCATGAAGAGCCTGAACGGGAGTATGAAGCACTCCCTGGGGCCGCACGCGGAGGCCATGCCAGAAGGGTCCCGGCACGGCACGGAAAACATGGTCAAGATCATTCTCGCCGCCAGCCTGACCCTGTTGGCCGTGCTCCTCGTTAGCGGCCATCGGGCCTCGCTCGTGTTCCGCGGGCCGCCCGTTTTGGCCATGCCTGAAACGTCCCTAGCCCTGGCACCCGCAGAGCCTGTCGAGGCCGGCGCGCTGAGTTCAAGCCAGGAGATACCAAGACCTGCCGTCCGGCCGCCCGCCCTGGCCACCCCGGCCCTTCTGTCCAAAGCGGTTGAGGCCGCGCCGGAGCGCCTGGATACGTTGTGCGTGAAGCCACGCC
The DNA here is from genome assembly GCA_037445535.1 of Acidobacteriota bacterium. Lineage (GTDB taxonomy): Bacteria > Acidobacteriota > UBA4820 > UBA4820 > DSQY01 > JAKAJA01. Next base: position 7,785 of record JBBIKI010000059.1, read on the forward strand.
GGTGGAAACCCGAGACGCCTCCCGCCCGGTCCGCCTCCGCCCGTCCCTAACAGGGGGCACGCCGAGACGAACAAGGCGGCCCGGAGGCCGCCTTTCGCACAGACCAGTGGGGGAAGAACGCGCTACTCTAAGATCACCATGCGGGACGCCGGAGCGCTCGCCGTGCCCTGGAGCGCCCTGAACGCGGGGTAATCCTTGACGGCGACAACGGGCTTGGGGATGGCCGCCTCAAAGGACAGGGTGACCGCCCCATCTGCCGCTCTCCAGGCCTGCGTGAGCGATCCCGCGGCCCCCTGCTCCGCAATGGCCTTGGGCAGATATGCGGGCTTCAGGCCCTCCCCCAGGATGAACTTCAGGTCCATTTTCTCGCTGCCCCCGTGGCTGAGCACCAGAGGCAAATCGCGGACATCTAGGAAGATCCCGTGGACGCCCTTAAGAGCGGAGCCGTCCGGAAGGCCGGTTTTGAGTGCCTTCACGGTCCCCTTTTCCGGCGCGGGAGCCTTGAAACTCACGTTGAATACGACGCGGGCCAAATCCATCCGAACTACGCTGAAGTCTGAAAGGGCGGCGCTTGGCAGAACCGATGCCACCATGCTTCCTAGGAAGGCCTTCTGGGCATCTTTGGACCCTTGTAAATTAAAAAAGGGACTGTAGGCGCCCGAGAGGGACACGGTGCCCTTCCCCTCCAGGGAGAGATCCTGGGCCACCTTGGCGTCGAGCGTGACAGACAGGGCATCGGGGGCCTCCAGCGGCACCATGGTGTGAATTTCCCCCGAACCCTTCACGAGAGGAAGGCCCTTTTCGCCCTGAAAGTCACGCTGGGAGCGCTCGCTCAGAGGCGCGTCCGGGTCCATCCAGAGAACGCTTTTGCCCATCTGGGCGCGGACGAGAGTCCCGGTCATCTGGCTCAGGCAGGGGACGGCGGTGGGATCCTCCATGCCTTCTGGAACCATGCGCACGGCCGCGATGGCCGCGTCAATCCCCGCCTTTTTCAGCAGGGCGCAGAGGAGGACGGCCTTGTCCAGGCCGTGCCCGTAGCCGCTGTCATAGACCTCGGCGGCGGACCGGGGCACGAAGTCGAAGTCCGCCAGGGGCCAGGCCACCGTGTTGATGAATTCGGCCACGTAGTTCTGAAGCTTCACGGCCTTCTCGAATGGGTCCTGGATCCCCGCCAGCAGGTCGCCAGCCTTCCTGTCGAGGGCCGGGGAGGAGATCTCCATGGCCTTCTGGACCAGGCCGCCCACGATGGCGGCCTGATGGCCCCAGTCGGGAGCCGTGGTGAACATCAGGGTGGGAAGGAAGGACCACTCCGCGCGGGCCGTTCCCATGAAATTCGCGGCTGGCACCTTTCGCAGGGTCCACGTGATGGTCGTTTGTCCGTTCGCCGTCCTGGCCTCCGGCTTGGCTTCGGCGTTTAGCAGCTTCCAGTTCAGGTCCATGCCCTCTGGAACGGTGACGGAGACCTCCTGAACCAGAGCAGGATCTCTCTCGCGAAGGACCTCCACCCCCTCCAGGAAACGCCGCCAGGGTTTCTTGTCCGTGAGGGTGTACTCCAATTCAACCACGGCGTTCACGTCCAGGCCCACCTTCGTGACGACCATCTGGCGCCACGCCGTGTAGGCCGGAGCCTTCTCAAGAGCGAAGGGAGTCATCTCGTTGAAGCTGTTCGCCTTGGCGTCCACCACCCGGCCATCGGGCGTGTAGGTTCGGCAACGGGCGATGGCAAGATCCTGGTTTTCTTTGTTGAAGGCGATCTTGGGGTCGCCCATCTCGTCCATGCCCTGGTAGGTCAGGGCTTTCTCCACGCGCTTGACGGACTCCACCACGCGCCCGCCGGGCAGAAGGGTGAAGGCGCGGGATTGGGAAAGAACCAGCACGTCCGCGGCGGGGTACTCCTTCGCCGTAGGCGTCCCCGCGTATTGCGGCGGCAACCCCGCTGCCACACACAGGGTTGTTACCGTGCCAAACATGAGGGCCATCAGGCCTTGGCGTGAGAGGGTGATCATGGCTGTTCTCCTGCTCCCTGCTTCCGGTTCCCCGCTTCCCTTTCAACGACCGTCAGGGCATCCCCATAGGCCTTCATCGCATCCACGGCATCCTTGAGGTTGGCGTATTGGGCGGCGGGGATGATCTTCTCTTTCACGGCGAGCCGCTCTTTAAGGACCAGCGCGTCGCCCTTCGCGGAGAGCGCCGCCGACCAATCGGCCGCCGGCCCCTCCACGCTCTTCGCCTCAGGGGCCTCCTTGAGCCGGTAGCCCTTGGGCAGATGCGTGGTCTCCTCGAAGGTGAACTCCCTCGGCGCCCTGAGGAAGATGCCATAGGTGCGCACCTTGCCCGCCACCGCCCCGATGAAGTCCGTGAGGCGGCGGTTGGAGAGGATGTTCCTCGCCGCCGGCGGGGTCAGGAGCATAGTGTTTCCGTAAACCATGGCGTAGCCGGGAACGCGGTACGCGAGGGTGATCTTGAAGGGCAGGTTCACGTTCACCGGGTCCGTAGTCTGGTAGGACGTCAGCTGTGCGCGAGGAGAAAGGGCCGAGAGCCACTGCTCGAAGGTACCGCGGACCATATCGGCGGGTGAATTCACCACGGTCCACCGCAGGTTCGTCTCACTGTAGGCCCCGCCCGTGATGATCATGGTGCCCGCCAGATCCCCGTTCTCGGCAATCACCGCATCGGAGGCCAGGTGCACGAAGTTCTCGGAGGCGGGAACCGGGGCGGTCTCCATGAGCTGCTCGCCCCTGGGGCTCCCGATGACGTAATTCTGCGGCTTCTCAGCGCTGGACCACACCTCGGAGCTGAAGGGACACCACGTGGGGTCGTACAGCTTGTACTGGTTCGGGGCGATCTCCGTGGCCACGACGCAGTGGTTGAACTGGTCCGCCGGGAGGTTTTCCACCCTGGCCCCTGCCATGGTCATGGCGGGGTAGGTGTGGGTGAAGCCCGCGGCGCGGAACATCGTGATGAGCATGCCCGCGATGTCCTTGCAGACACCCGCGCGGTCGTTGAAATCCATAATGCCCGGGTGGAGCGTGTACCCTTCACCCTTGCCCATGCTGATGCCGCTGTAGCGTATCTGGCGGGCCACCCAGGCCAGGAGGGCCTTGCGCTTCTCGTCATCCGTCTTGAGGCCCTTGGTGATCTCCTGGGCCTTGGCTTTGATGGCGTCGTTGAAGGCGAAGGTGTTCACGTCCTCGTTCACGTGGTAAAACCAGCGCGACTTCTCGGGCCAGTCCTTGACCGTGGCCAGGACCAGCTTGGTTACCGCGTCCGAATCCTCCACCATCCTTGGCTCCCGCTTGATGGCGGGGACGTTGTCCTTCCACCACGTGTAGGTGAGGCTCGTGTCGTCGAAGGCCGTGCGGGAGGCCAGCTCGCCGTTGAAGACCTCGGCTTGGATGGGCTTGTCCTTGGGAAGAACGATGGTGTAGGTCTTCTTCACGATGGGCAGATCGCCCTGGAAGAGGACAACGTCGTAATAGTGCCCCCGCATGGGAGGAATGTACTTTTCGTTGTCCGGGGACGCGCCCGCCGCGGCAGCGGCCCCGCCGCCTCCGGCCAGGTAGGCGATGACGAAGCCCTTGGAGTAGGTCCGGATCTCCACCGCGTCGCCGGGCTGGAGTTTGGGCACCGAGACGACCTTCATGCGCGGGCCCCAGTAGATCATCTCCTGAGGCTGGGGAAGGTCATAGACGCGTTCGGGAGGGACCTGCTCCACCGCGCCACCCGCACGGTAGACCGTGAATCCCTTCACTTCAGCGTACGAGGAGGCGGGATCGTAATCGAAGCGCATGGTGGCGAACTGGGCCGCGCCGGTCTCCGTCAGGACTTTCACGAGCTGCGTCTTGTTCACGTGGCTCAGGCCCGACTCCTCCACGTCCACGTGAACGTCCTCGTTGACCACCACGGCATCGGCGCCGGGATACGCCTCCGTGGTCACCGCCTTGAGCGACTCGGGTACGTTCAGTGCCCCTTGCGCCCAAAGGGCGCCCGTGGCCCATGCGGCCAGCAGGAGCCCCAGCGCGACGATCCTCGTCCGTTGTCTCATGATTCCTCCCTGTGGGTGATGTACGGCTCGATCAAGCGAGAAGCCGGTACGCGAGACGCGATCAAGCAAGACGCAATCCGTGCGACGGCACGTCAGTGCTCGTCACTCCTCACTGTTTTCACCAAATTACTTCTCCATCACCCCCGCGTTGGGCAACAGGACGGGGATGCCGTCCTCAATGGGGAAGACCCGCTTACACCCCGTGCACACGAGCTGCTCCTTGCCGTCCTTCTCTCGGTACTGGAAGGGCTCGCGGCACACGGGGCAGGCCAGAATGTCCAGGAACTCCTTGTCAATGGGCATGGTGCTCCTCCAGGGGGCATTGTAGAGCAAAGCCTTCCGGCGCGGAAGGTGGCGGGGGGGAGCTGAATTGAGAGCTGGGGCCGGGATGACGGGATGGGGAAATGCGGGGAGGACGAGGTGCAGAAATGCCGGGATGAAAACATATCCTCGCCCACGGCGGTCTCTTTCCCAAAATCCCAAATCCCCAATCCCCTCCCCGCCTTCCCCTCGCTCCTCAAGTGTTTTATACTGTTTACTTTTAGGGAGTTCCATGCCCGACTATATTTTCAAGGGCTCGCTGGCCGACAACCCCTTGCCAGAGATCCTTCAGAAAATCAACTACTACAAGGTGCCGGGGGTGCTGACCGTTTCGTCGCGCCTGGGCTCGAAGCAGGTGTTCATCTCGGGAGGCAACGTCATCTTCGCCTCCTCCACGTTCGATGACGACCGCCTCGGCGAGTTCCTCCTGCGCGCGGGCAGGATCAGCCACGACCAGTACGAACGGTCGGTCCAGATCATGCGTACCGCGGGCAAGCGCCAGGGAACGGCCCTGGTGGAAATAGAGGCTCTCACTGCCCAAGGACTCCTCCAAGCCGTGAAAGACCAGGTGACGGGGATCATATGGTCCCTTTTCAACTGGCCCGAGGGGACAGTCACCTTCGCCGTGGGCAAGTTCAAGGATGACGAGATCATCAAGCTCAACCTCGACACCCGGCAAGTAATCCTCCTGGGCATCCAGGCCATCGAGGACCCCAAACGCATCGTCAAGTGGCTCGGGCGCAAGGAGGAAGTCTTCGAGCTGTCTGATAACGCCCTGGCCCTTCTGCCGAGCCTCCCCCTGAGCGTCGAAGCCCGGCAAGTCCTGCGCCTGGTGGACGGAGTCCGGACCTTCCTGGGCATCCTCCAGGCCGCCCCCACCGACTCGGGGGAATGCGTCAAGCACGTCTACGCCCTCTACACGCTGGGGCTCATCCGCAAGAAAAACACGGTCATTAAGATCGTAGCAGGCACGAAAGGAACCCTTCCTCCATGATCAAGATCTCGTTCCTGGGCGGGCTTGGCGACTTCGGCAAAAACATGACCGTGATCGAACACGCGGGAGCCCTGCTCGTGGTGGATTGCGGCAGCATGTTCCCGGAGGCGGACATCCCCGGCATCGACCTGGTGATTCCCGACCTTTCCTACGTCGAGAACAACGCCGGCCGCGTCGCCGGCCTGGTTCTGACCCACGGCCACGAGGACCATATCGGCGCAGCGCCCTTCCTCCTCAAGCGCGTGCCCATGCCCGTCTTCGCCTCCCGCCTCACCATGGGGCTGCTCAACCGAAAGCTCGAGGAAATGGGCGTGGATGTACCCTCACGCACCCTTCTGGAAGGGAGGACGCCGGTCCAGGCGGGTCCCTTCTCCATCGAGGGCATCCCCGTCACCCACTCCATTCCAGACGCGATGGCCCTCGCCATCGGGACGAACGAGGGAACCCTAGTTCACACGGGGGATTTCAAGCTGGACCAGACTCCTCTGGACCACCGGCTCACCGATTACGGCCGCTTTCAGGAGCTGGGCCACCAGGGCGTGCTGGCCATGCTCGTGGACAGCACCAACGTGGAGCTGGAGGGCATGGTAGGCTCGGAGACCCGCGTCAAGGAGACGATGGAACGCTACATCTCCTCCGACGACGACCGCGGCAAACTCATCATCACCCTCTTCTCAACCAACCTCATGCGCGTCCAGACCATCTACGACCTGGCCGCCCTGCACGGCAAGAAGGTGGCCCTCTACGGCCGCTCCCTCGTGCAGAATACGCGCGTGGGCGAACAGGTGGGCTACCTGCACATTCCCGCAGGGGTCACCATCGCCCCCGAGGATGTACAGAAGTACGATCCCTCGGAGATCATCATTCTCTCGGCGGGAAGCCAGGCGGAGCCCCAGGCGGCCTTGAGCCGCATCGCCTTCGACGAATGCAAGAGCTTCGGCATCGAGGAGGGCGACCTGCTCATCCACTCGGCCCGCATCATCCCCGGCAACGAGAAGCGCGTCTCCCGCATCATCAACCAAGCCTACCGGAAGGGGGGCGAGGTGGTGACGGCCCGCGACGCCAAGGTGCACGTCTCGGGCCACGGGGCTCAGGAGGAGATCAAAATGGTGGCCTCCTGGGTGAGGCCCAAGTACTATATCCCCGTTCATGGAGAGCTGCGCCAGCTCAAGGGCAACGCTGCCCTGGCCAGGCAGATGGGCTACGACGAGGCTCACATCCTGGTGAGCGACCTGGGCGAGAGCCTCTCCTTCGAGAAGGGGAACTTCACCAGCCGGGGCGAGGTGCCCACGGGAAGCTGGCTCATCGACGGCGACACCACAGACCCGGTGGACCGCGTGGTGGTGAGAGACCGCCGCCACCTCTCCAACGACGGCGTGGTGGTTCCCATCGTGGTGATCAACAGCCAGTTAAGCCGTATGGAGTCGGAGCCCGAGATCATCAGCCGGGGCTACCCCACCCTCGAAGGGGCCGCCGATACCATCGAGGAGGTGAAGGGGGACTTAGTGTCCATGATGCGGGCCCTGCCCCTCCAGGAAATCCGCGACAGCACCATCCTCAGGGCGAAAGTCAAATCCACCGTCAAACGAACCCTCAAGCGGAACGAAGCTCGCATCCCCCTCATCATTCCCGTGGTCATGGAAATATGAATAGGGTGGCTGCCGGCTGTTGGCTCTAGGCTTATGGAAACGATGCATTCAAAGGCCAGTATCCACAACCAATAGCCAATAGCCATTATAGGAGGCCCGCCTCATGAGTTTACCCTGGACCATCCTGCTGGCCATCATCCAAGGTTTGGCCGAGTTCTTCCCCATTTCGTCTTCGGCGCACCTCACCATTCTTGGGGCCCTCGGCGGCGTTAAGGAGAAGGACGCCCTCGTCTTTTTCCTGGTGCTGCACCTGGGCACGCTGCTCGCCACGGTGGTCTTTTTCTGGCGGGATTTGCTTCACATTGCCCTCGGCATCTTCAAGGGCGACCGCCGAGCTTGGCGATTCACGGGCCTCATGGCCCTCACAACAGCAGTGACTGGAGTTATCGGCCTCTCCCTCAAACCCTTCACCGAGCGTATGGTTGTGTCTCCAGGGATCGTGGGCTGCTTCCTCCTCTTCACCGCGGCCTATTTGTGGGCGTCCAAGTACTTGACCGTAGGCGCGAAGAAGGAGGGCCAAATTACCTGGGTGGACGCGGCCCTCGTGGGACTGGCGCAGGGCCTGGCGGTGCTGCCCGGCATCTCGCGCTCCGGGTCCTCCATCACGTCAGGGCTGGCGCGGGGATTGGACCGGGAGACGGCGTTCCGATACTCCTTCATCGCCTCCCTGCCCGCCATCGCCGGGGCATTCATCCTCGAAGCGCGCCACAGCCTGAGCGCCGCCAATCCCCACTTGGCGGACGACTTGCTGGGCATCCTCGTCTCTTTCTGCGTGGGATGCATGGCCCTATGGCTCTGGAGAAAAGTGGTCATAAAATACGGGCCCCACGTCTTCGCGCCGTGGTGCCTCTTCGCCGGACTCTTCGGCATCCTCGTGGCCCTCTTCAGGCACGGGATGCTTTAAGCCATGGAGCCCGCTTCCGCCCTCCACGCGTTCACGGGGGCCGCGGGACGGACCCTCCGCGCCCTGAGGCACCGGAACTTCAGGCTCTTCTTCTTCGGCCAGCTCGTCTCCCTCATCGGCTCCTGGATGCAGAGCCTCGCCCAGGGGTGGCTCATCTGGCGCCTGACCCACTCCACCGCCATGCTGGGCCTCGTAGGTTTCTTCCAGTTCGCGCCCGTGCTCCTGTTCGGGCTCTTCGGCGGCGTGGCGGCGGACCGCTTCGACCGCCACAAGCTGGTCATCGTGACGCAGGCGGCGCTCCTGGCCCAGTCCGTCATTCTGGCCGCCCTCACGCTCATAAACGTGATCACGGTGTGGGAGATCATGGCCCTGGGCGCCCTTCTAGGTGTCGTGAACGCCTTCGACATGCCAGGCCGCCAAGCCTTCCTCGTCCGCATGGTGGGCCGCGAGGACGTTGGCAACGCCATCGCCCTCAACTCCTCCATCTTCAACGGCGCACGTGTGGTTGGCCCCGCCATAGCGGGCTTCGTGGTCCAGCGCTGGGGCGAGGGCACATGTTTCGCCATCAACGCCGTCTCCTTCCTGGCGGTCCTCGCGAGCCTCTTGGCCATGCGCCTGGACAAGCAGGAGATCCATCCGCCCAAAGGGAGCACTTGGGCGCACTTGAGAGAGGGTTTCATTTATGCCTGGCGCACGCCTCAAGTGCGGCACCTGCTCGGCCTCCTCTTCGCCTCCAGCCTCTTCGCCCTGCCCTACTCGTTCCTCCTGCCGGCCGTGGTGGGAGGCCTGCTGGGACGGGATGCCTCCAGCCTGGGCATCCTCTGGGCCTTCGCCGGCGTCGGCGCCCTCGCCGGAGCCCTCATCATCGCCGGGCGCGTTGGCACCAAGGGCCTGGGCCTCCAGTCGGGCCTGGCCGCCACGGGGTTCGGCGTCACCCTCGTGGCTTTCGGGTTCTCCTCCAACTTCTACCTGAGCTGCGGGCTCATCGCCATCCTTGGCTTCTGTATGATGACCCAGCTCGCCTCTACAAACACCCTGCTTCAATACCTCGCCCCCGAGGCGCTCAGGGGACGGGTGGTCAGCCTCTACGTCATCACCTTCATCGGCGTGTCACCCATCGGCGGCCTAGCCCAGGGAAGCCTGGCGAAAGCGTTCGGACTTCGCGAGGTCTTGGCGGGAGGTGGAGTTCTAGCTACCATCACGGGCCTCGTGTTCCTGGCCACCATTCCCTGGGTGCGCAGGACGATGCCTGAAGCGGCCTGAGGCGCTGCACCCAAGGAAAGGCATTGGCCTCTTCGGAAGGAGCTTGCATCATGGGCGGAGAAGATCTTCATCTCTATCTGGGCCCCTCGGCGGGCGTCCGCTGTGATTCGGACAGGGTCCGCGCCCTCTGCGCGGACGTTACCAGCGGCGCGCACACGGTGCAAGGGAAGGCCGCCGCACTATTCGCCTTCGTGCGCGACACGGTGCGCTACGTTCCTTACGCGCCCTTCCAGCGGATCGAGGACTACGAGGCGGAGGTGACCCTCGATCGAGGCTACGGCTTCTGCACCCAGAAGTCCTCCCTCCTGGTCGCCATGGCGAGGGCCGCGTCCATTCCCGCCCGGTTTCACTACGCCGATCTCGTGAATCGCGCCATGCCGGAGAGGCTCGAGTCCGTCCTTCAGAGCGGCAGGATGGTCTACCACACTTACGTGGACCTTCACGTAGGCGGGCGCTGGATGAAAGTCACGCCCTCCTTCGAGCGGGACCTCTGCCAGAAGATGGGATGGCACCTCGTGGAATTCGACGGTACAGCCGACGCCACCTTCCGGCCCCTCGACCTCCAGGGACGGCCCCACATCGACTACATCCTGGACCGGGGCACCGACGCGGGTATCCCCCTGCCGAGCATGATTCAAGCATGGGAGAAGGAGTACGGCGTCGAGGCCCTGGATCGCTGGAACGAAGCCACCGCGCGGATCGCCGCCCGAAGAGACAACACGGGAGCTTGATCACGCCTGTGCGCGGAGCGGCATAACCGATTTGCGCCACGCCCCGGGCGGTGCTAAGGTGGCCACGGTTGCCCGCACCTGCGAACGGCGCCTTGCGCGAGGGGGCACATGGACTCGTTCTTCCGCTGGCTCACATCAGCCTTCCGAACAGACGAGAGCGATAGCCTGCCCCCCGCGTGCCTCTACAAGATCACCTTCCACGGCTCCAAGGCCTATCTCAGCCCGCCCAACGGCGAGGCCAGCATGCTGGAATGGACCCGCCTTAAAGAAGTGATTGTAGAGACCAACGGCACCAACCCATGGGGCCCCGACGTTTACCACGTGCTCATCACTCCCGACGCCACCTTGAGGGTTCCCCAGGGAGCCATCGGCGAAGAGGAACTCCTCCAGCGCCTCGTAGCCCTCCAGGGCTTCGACCACGCCGCCTACATGGAATCCATCGGCTGCGCAGGCAAGCGCGCCTTCACCTGCTGGAGAAAGAGGCCGCTTCCTTAGGGCCTATCCGTAAATTGGGATCGGCCGTGCACGTCGCGCCGGGCGAGCAGGCCAAGGCGGCCGACGGCGGGAAGGGTGGTGCCCTTTCTAGGGAGGCCGACGCCGCTCTGCGAAGCCAGCCGCACGCGCCCTAGCAGGATATTGAGATACTCCCGTAGGTCGCGTTGCCAGCCCCACGGCCAGGGGTTGCGGCCTGCCAGGGGCCCTCGGCGCGTTGCGCCCTGGGCCGGGATGAATCCGCGAAAACGCGACGATACCGTGCCGGGAGCACGAGGAGGAGCGCCGACAATGGAGTCGCCCGGCCCAGGAGCAACCCAGAGGGACGCCGCGGCCTGGCCGCGATGCCGTGTTGCGGCTCGCCGGCAGGGCGCCACCCTGCCTTCCTCCCCGCGCCTTGCCCCGCATCCCAGGACACAGGCGTCGCGCCAGAGACATTCCAGCGGTCAGAGCCTTTCATCCCGGCCAGCATCCGTCGCGGGCAAATCCTAGTTTGCAGACAGGCCCTTCGTCTTGCCGAGCACGGTACCCATCGCACACGGCCGGCCTCTTTTACTGG
>JBBIKI010000060.1:0-18600 GCA_037445535.1 Acidobacteriota bacterium
CTCCATGGATCACGACGATCTGAGAAAGAAAGCCCTGGAAGCCATCGACACGGTGGCCTGGATTCCCCCGTGGGGACGCAACCGCATCTACAGCATGATGGAGGGGCGGCCCGACTGGTGCCTCTCCCGGCAGCGCAAGTGGGGGGTGCCCATCACGGTCCTCACCTGCTCAACCTGCAAGGAGCCCGTGCGCGAGCCCTCCTTCTTCGACGCCGTGGTGAAGGAGATCGCGGAGAGGGGCGCCGGCATCTGGTGGGAGGGGGAGGCTTCGAGGTTCCTTCCTCCAGGCTTTGTCTGCCCCGCGTGCGGCGGGGCCTCCTTCAAGCAGGAGACGGACATCCTGGACGTGTGGTTTGACTCGGGGGTGAGCCACCGTGCCGTCCTGGGTAACGACCCCGATATGCCCTGGCCCTCGGAGGTGTACCTGGAAGGCAGCGACCAGCACCGGGGATGGTTCCACACGTCGCTCCTCACGGCCCTCATGCTCGAGGGTGCCCCGCCCTACAAGCAGGTGGTCACCCACGGCTTCGTCCTGGACGGCCAGGGCCGGGCCATGTCCAAGTCTCAGGGCAACGTCATCGCGCCCCAGGAGGCGGTGAAGAAGCTGGGAGCCGAGGTTCTGAGGCTGTGGGTCTCCATGGTGGACTACCGGGACGACGTGAGCTTCTCCTGGGACATGCTCCAGCGCAACGCCGACGCCTACCTCAAGATTAGGAACACCCTGCGGTACCTCCTGGGGAACATCTTCGACTTCGCCCCCGCCGCCGCCGTGGCGGTGGAGGACCTTCCCGAGATGGACCGTTACGTCCTCCTCCTGCTGGACAGGGTCATGGCGAGGGTGACGAAGGCCTACAAGGACTTCGCCTTTCACGTGGTTTATCACGAAATCCTCCAGTTCTGCACGGTGGAACTCTCGGCGTTCTATCTGGACATCCTCAAGGACCGGCTCTACTGCAGCGCCGCGGCCTCCCCCGAGCGGCGCGCCGCCCAGACGGTCCTGTACCGCTTGGCCGATGCCCTGGTGCGCCTCATCGCCCCCGTGCTGGCCTTTACGTCGGAGGAAGCGTGGACGTACCTGCCCGAGCGGGAGGTGCCTTCCGTACACATGGCTCTCTTCCCCAAACCCTCGGGTGTGGCGGACGACGGGCTCTCCGGCCGGTGGGCGGCCCTGCGCGCCGTGCGCGAAACCGTGAACAAAGCGCTGGAAGAGGCCCGGAAACGAGGCGAGATCGGCAAGTCTCTGGAGGCCGCCGTGCGGATCACGCCCGCGGATGAGGCTCAGGCCGGCCTGCTCGCTCGCTACGGAACTATCCTGCCGGAGCTTTTCATCGTGTCGGCGGTGGAGGTCCTGCCGCCGGGCCAAGGCCAAGTGGAGGTTCTGGCGGCCCCTGGCGACAAGTGCGCGCGCTGCTGGACGGTGACGGCATCCCCCGTGGACGTGGACGGGTCCCCGCTCTGCCCTCGCTGCGCGGGCGTGGTGGGGTGACGCCGCCATGAGGCGCTGGCCCTACCTTCTGATTTCTCTGGCGGTCCTTGCTCTGGATCAGGCCACCAAAGGCTGGATTCTGGCCACCATCCCCGAAGGGCAGGACCACCCCGTGACCTCCTGGTTCATGCTTACCCATTGGAGGAACCCCGGAAGCCTCTTCGGCTTTCTGAGCAACATTCCCCCCAAGGCGGCCCTGGCCGTTTTCCTCGTCCTGCCCCTGATGGGCATGGCCTTTCTGGCCTACCTCTTCGTCAAGTCCCAGCGGCCCGTAGAATTGGCGCTGCTGGCCGCGGTCCTGGGGGGGGCCGCGGGAAACCTGGTGGACCGCCTGCGGTTCGGTGCCGTGGTGGACTTTCTGTATTTTCACGTCCCCGGGGGGCCCGGATGGCCCTCCTTTAACGTGGCCGACGCCTGCCTCTCCACGGGCATCGTTCTTCTCCTTGTCCTGACGCTGATCCATCCCCCCCCGGAAGGTGGCCATGCACCCCGTTCTGTTCTACATCGGTAAATTTCCCATAGGAACCTACGGCGTCCTCTTGGCCCTCGCCGCCCTCGCGGCCATCGGTCTGGGTAGAAGGCTGGCCCCCCGCGCGGGGCTGGACCCCGAGCGCTTGGTGGACCTCTTCGTGTTCAGCCTCCTGGGCGCCTTCGTGGGGGCCAAGGTGGCCCTCATCATCGGGGATTTTCGGGCTTTCGCCGACCATCCCGTCCAGTTCTTCATCGAGAACCTCCGCGCCTTCGGGGCATTTTACGGAGGGTTCATCGCCGGCGTGGCGGTGGCCGTCTATTACCTGCGCAAACACAAGATCCGCTTCTTCGACGCGGCGGACGTGACGGTGGTCTGCCTCGCGCTCGGGCAGGGCATCGGCCGGTGGGGATGTTTCTTCGCGGGCTGCTGCTACGGCAAGCCCACGTCCCTGCCTTGGGGCCTGGTCTTCCCCGCCGTGCCCCTCTGCGCCGGCGGCACCCACATCCACCCGTGGCCCATTTACGAGAGCCTGGCAGATTTCGCCATCTTCGGCTTCCTGTACTGGCTGTTCAGGCGCCGGGCCTTCTCCGGCCAGGTCTTCCTCGCGTACGTCATGACCTACGCCGTGGCCAGGGGCCTGCTGGAGTTCTTGCGGGGCGACGTGGTGCGGGGGCTCTACTTCGGCGGGACCGTCTCCCTCTCCCAGATCGTCGCCGTGGCCGCTCTGGCCGTAGCCGTCCCGATGTACTTCTACCGGCGGAAGGCCGCCCGGGGAGCCTGATCATGCCCCGCCTGACGGTGTGCCTCCCCTCGGGGGGACGAAGGCTCGACGTACTCCTCGCGGTCCTCCTCCAGGACCAGGGCTTGAGCCGCTCCCAAATTCAGCGCCTCATGGATGGCGGCCGGGTGACCTTGGACGGGGCTCCCGCCAAGGCGTCGGCCGAGGCCCGGGAGGGGCAGGTGGTGGTCCTGGACACTCCAGACCCTCGTCCCTCGGGCATCGTGCCCCTTGAAAGACCCCTCAAGGTCCTTTACGAGGACGAGGCCTGTCTCGCCGTGGACAAGCCCTCCGGCCTGGTGACCCACCCCGCCAAAGGCCACTGGGACGACACGCTGGTGAACGCCCTGGCGGCCACGGGACGCGCCTTCTCCTCGGGATCGGCCTCGGACCGCCCCGGCATTCTCCACCGGCTGGACAAGGAAACCTCGGGGGTCCTTCTAATCGCCAAGACCGACCGCGCCCACACTGCGCTCGCCCGCCAATTCTGCGAGCGCTCCCTGCACAAGACCTACTGGGCCCTCGCGTGGGGAACGCTCGAGGGAGACGCCGCGGAGGTAGACGCGCCCATCGGCCGGCACCCGGTTCACCGCAAAAAGATGGCCGTTCTTGCGGAGGGGCGCTCCGCCCAGACTCGGTTCCGCACCCTGGACGTGCTCAGGCACATCAGCCTAGTGGAGGCCGAACCGCTCACGGGGCGCACGCACCAAGTGAGGCTCCACCTGGCCCACCTGCACCACCCCGTGGTGGGGGATGTCCTCTACGGGGGGCATCCGGAGAAGGGCCTGCCGTCCAAAATTCTTCGAGAACGCGTGGCCGGGGCCGGCCGGTTCTTCCTCCACGCCCGCCGCCTCTCCTTCGTGAGTCCCGCGGCGGGGCCTGTGACGGTGGAGTCGCCCATGCCCGATGACTTTACATCCCTCATGGAGGCCTTCCGTGCCCATGGATAGATGTCTGGCGTTAGTGGGATGCGGCAAAGCGGGCCTCTCCCTCGCCCTGGCGCTCAAGAGCGCCGGATGGGAGGTGGCCGGGTGCCTTTCCAGGACTCGCGAATCCACGGAGCGAGGGGCCCAGTGGCTGGCCTCCAGCGCTCTCGGCTCCTTGGGACACATTCCCGAGGAGGCCACGCTGGTCTTGGGCATTCCCGAGGCGGCCTTCTCCGACGTGGACCGCCAGATCGCCTCCGAGGATCCGCACCTGAAGGGGCGGGTCATCCTTCACCTGAGCGGCTCCCTCCCGTCCCGTGCCCTGGAGATCTGCAGGCTTCGGGGAGCCAGCGTGGGTTCGTTTCATCCCATCATGACCCTCCCCGATCCCCTCACGGGCGCCCGCGGCCTGCGAAGTGCAACCTTCGCCATCGAGGGCCGGCCCGCGGCGGTGCAGGTCATGCGCGCCATGGCCCAGACCCTGTCGGGGAAATTTTTCACCCTTTCGCCCCGCGGCAAGACCCTGTACCATGCCGCCGCCGTGGTAGCGTCCAACCATATCCTCACGCTGCTGGCGGATAGCCAGGATCTGCTGGTGAAGGCGGGTGTCGCCCCATCGGCGGCCCACGAGGCCTTTCAGGCTCTGGCGGCAGGAACCGTGGAGAATTTCTACGCGGCGGGTGCCGTGGCCGCCATCACGGGCCCCGTGGAGCGGGGGGACGGCCGCACCGTGAAAAACCACCTCCAGGCGCTCAAGCGGTGGCCCAAGGAGCTCGAGCGATACCTCATCATGGCCATGGGAGTCCTGGACTTGGCCCGGCTCAAGCACCCGGATCGTCAAGGCGCTTACGACGCCCTTGCAAAGCTCCTGGGGGAATGGCAGAGTAGATAATTCGGAGCGGGGACTATGGCCTTTTTTAACTATGCAACCATGCAGATGGCCGCCAAGATCGTCTACTACGGCCCCGGCTTGTGCGGCAAAACCACGAACCTGCAGTACATTTACAACAAAACGTCCGCCAAATCCCGAGGCGAGATGGTCTCCCTCGAAACGGAATCGGACCGGACCCTCTTCTTCGACCTTCTCCCCCTTGAGGTAGGCGTCATCGCCGGATTCAAGACCCGGTTCCAGCTCTACACCGTTCCTGGCCAGGTCTTTTACGGCGAGACCCGGCGCATGGTCCTCAAGGGAGTGGACGGCATGGTCTTTGTGGCCGACTCCCAACGCCCCATGCGGGAGGCGAACGTGGAGAGCCTGAAGGACCTGGAAAAGAATCTTCAGGACATGGGAATCGGCATGAACACCATGCCGCTGGTCCTTCAGTACAACAAGCGGGATCTGCCCAACCTCCTGACGCGGGAGGAGCTGGACGCGGACCTGAACTGGCACGGCTGGCCCACAGTCGAATCGAGCGCCGTGAACGGCATGGGCGTCTTCGACACCCTCAAGGCCATAAGCCGCCTGACCCTGGGCAGCCTAAAGCACAAGCTCTCCCGGCCCGAGCCCGCGCACGTGCCCGTGGCGGCCCCTCCCGTCCCGCCACCCCCCGCTCCAGAGCCGCCACCGGCCCTGAAAGCCGAGGCTCCCGCGTCCCTTCCCCCCGTTCCCCAGCTCCCGGCACCCGCGCCTCCTGCACCGGAGGTGGAATTTGACACGAGGCAGACCAGGGGGAGCGACCAGGAACTGGCCACCACGGTCCCCAAGGTGAAGACCGTGTCGGTGACCGCGCGGAGGGTGGCCACGGAGCTGGACCGCATACGGGAGAGCCTCCTGGGGCCCCTTCTCGCCCCAAGCCAGCCCAAGGTCAAGGACCTCGCTCCCGCCCTGGACGGCATTCTTCAGGCCGCCGAACAGGCCAGAAAAGCCGACACGGACATCCCCGTGGAAGTTCCCGCTGACCTGCTCCAGAATCTGGAAGGGATCCACCTCTCCCTCCAGGTGATGAGCGGCCAGAAGCGCCACGTCGTCCCCGGCGGCGTTCTGGCCGAGGCGGGCCAGCTTCAGCGCGTGGGTGACGCCTGGGTCTTGCGGGTGAGGCTCGTTCCTAAAAAAGCCTGAATTTCTTCTTCTTTCCTTGCTCTTCCAGGGTGACGAGGCGGGCCGCCAGGTCTTCCAAGGCCTTTCGGAGTTTCACGTTTTCACTGACCAGACTCTCGAAAACTTCCAGGAGGAGGTCCAGGTCGCGCCGCATGAGAACCGGGTCCCGGTCGGATACGAGCTTGGTCTTGGCGTCCTTGAGGGACATGCCCTGCCCGTGAACGAGGGCATGGATGCGCTTGAGTTTTTCCACGTCGCCCGGGCGGAACCTCCGGTGGCCTCCGGGGGTCTTGAGGAGCTGGAGGTAACTCCCGAACTCCTTCTCATAGTAACGGACGGTGCTTACGGGCAAGCCTGTCTCCTGAGAGACCTGGCCGATGGTAGCGGTTGGATCCTCTTTTTCGCCGATCTTGGCCATGCGTATCCTCACGTTCGATTCAGGGCTAATTCTAACACGCGCAAGGACGAGACGCACTTCACCATCGAGGAGGAGGCCAGTGTGTCGAGCGGAACCCCGCGGGTTCTCGGCGTGCACCATTTTCTCCCCGCGTTCCGCCGAGGAGAGGCGGCACACCCGTGAGCCCCGTGAGGCCTGCTCAGGGAGATCCCTTCTGCATGCGCCGGGAAATCTGCCGCAGATTCCGCCGTGACTCTGCTGCTCCAGCTCAGCCCTAGGCGCCTGAGCCGGCCCTTGGTGCGCCCTTAGGGAAGGGAACGAGGTTGAGTACCCCGGGAAAGAAGGATGGGTGTTCGCCCCCCTGGACAAGGGAGGCCTTTGTGTCCTAGCGTTCGGACAGGCCGTCTATCTGATAAGCCCGCGCCGGCCCCGGCATGCCGGGCCGAGGAACCCAGGCCTGATTTTGGCAGGGCTTTTGCTTTATCTTATCCTTTGGTTATTCAGCGCGCGGCTCACACAGAGGCCGCGCTCAGGAGGTGACCCATGAAACGGATTCTGTCGGGTACGTTGCTGGTCCTGGGCTTGGCGGCGGTCGTGGCGGTAGCGGCGGCGACGCAAGTGAAGAAGCTCTCCGCGTATGGATGGAAAGGCGAGAGCGGCGGGGCCATCATGGTGGTGGACACGGACGTAGCTCGCTACCGGGGCGGGGAGAAGTACATCCCGCTGGTCGTGTTCCTAGGCCACACGGAGAACAAGACCCTGCACGCGGACCGGGGCTCCTTTACCCTCATGGATCCCGCCGGTGACCGGCACGCCCTCCCGGCCGCCGAAGCCCTTCTCAAGGGGTACACGGCCAACATGGTGACGGCCGATTACTCCATGATCAGGACCTTGCAAAACTACGGGAGCATGGTTTACCTTGCGTGCCAATACATCCCGAGAGTGGCCTTTTTTCCCAATCCTTCCGGCCAGCCCGGCGTGCTCTACGACCACGTGCAGCTCCCCAACCGCACCTACTTCACCACCGTGCTCTACTTCCCCAACCCCGCGGGCAAGGCCTCGGGGAACTACGCGCTCACCTACGACGACCCCAAGAGCGGCTCGCATATCGAGGTCCCCTTTCCCATCGAATGGCAGAAGTAGCCGGAGGGCGAGGATGCCTGCGCGAGAAAAGGCCGGCTGCCGCCGGCCTTTTCTTTGACCCGAACCATCCTGTGCTATAATCCGCCGTCCCGAGGATTGAGGGGGGCGACACTCGACATGGGAACGCTCTACATGGTGGCGACGCCGATCGGCCATTTGAAGGACATCACCCTTCGTGCCCTGGAGACCCTGCGGTCGGTAGATCTCATCCTCTGCGAGGACACGAGGATCACCCGGACCCTCCTCTCCCGTTACGACATCCAGAAGCCCATGCAGTCCTTTTTCGCCGGCAATGAGGACCGCCGCGTGGGTCCCGTCGTGGAGCGCCTCCAGGCGGGAGAATCGGTGGCCCTCGTGACGGACGCGGGAACGCCCGGCATCTCCGATCCGGGCTTCCTCCTGGTGCGCGCCTGCCGGGAAGCCGGGCTCCCCGTGACCCCCGTACCCGGTCCCTCGGCCCTGGCGGCGGCCCTCTCGGTGAGCGGTCTGCCTTCCCAGCGCGTCCTGTTCTTAGGCTTTCCGCCGCGCAAGGCGGGGGAGCGATCCCGTTTCCTCGCGGACCTGGCGACGGATCCGTCCACCCTGGTGTTCTATGAGGCACCCCACCGCATCCGCGCCTTTCTCAAGGAGGCGATGACGACCTTCACGGGGCGGGAGTGCGTCGCGGGGCGGGAGCTGACCAAACGCTTCGAGTGGGTGGGCACGGTCCTTGACCCCGAACAGATCCCGGAGCGAGGAGAGTTCGTGATTCTCTTCGGGCCGCCCCCCGAACATGCGGTTCCCACCCTTTCGGCTGAAGAGGCTCCCGAACGCGTTCGAGCGCTTGTCGCCGAAGGGATGGAGGAGAAGGAGGCCCTGCGGCAGGTGGCCCGGGATATGGGCGTGTCCCGCCGCGACGTCTATGCCCTGGTGAAAGGGAATCGATCGTGAGCACGTCCGGCCAAGACTTCAAGCCTGTGGCCCGCGCCCTTCTGGAGGCCCGGGTTCTCTGGCTCACCACCCACGTGAAAAGCGACGGCGATGGCATAGGGTGCGAGCTGGCCCTCCTGAGAGCCTTGAGGGCCATGGGCAAGAAAGCCGTGGCGATCAACGACACGGCGGTGCCCAAGTCCCTCCTCTTTCTTGAGGAGAGCCCCGGAGAGATCCTCCTTTATGATCCCGCGAGGGACGACGGCGTGCTCGCCTCCGCGGATACGATCGTCGTCCTGGACGTGGGCCTGACGTACCGCCTCGGCCGTTTGGAGCGGGCGTTCCTGGACAGCGGCGCCACCAAGATCTGCCTTGATCATCACTTGGACGCGGACCAAGCCTTTACCCACATCATCTCGGACCCCTCCTCCGGCTCCACGGGCGAAATTCTCTACCGCCTTCTGGAGGCCGCCGGGGTCCGCCTGGATCCCGCCGTCGCATCGCCCCTCTTCGCCGCCGTGAGCGTGGATTCGGGGTCTTTCTCCTATGAGCGCTGCTCGCCCAGAACCTTCCAAATCGCCTCGCAGCTTGTGGGCGCGGGGGCCGAACCGTACAAGATCCATATGGCCCTCAACTGGCAGCGGTCTCTGGCCGAGGTTCAACTGGAAGGGGAGGTCATCGAGCGCCTTCAGCAAGACGCCGGGGGCGAGGTGGCCTACTCGGAAGTTACGGCGGAGATGCTGGCCCGATACAAGGTCGACCCCGGGGATCTGCCTTCCGTGGTGAACATCCCCCTCTCCCTGGCGGGGGTGGAACTGGCGCTGCTTTTCGTGGAAGTGCAGCCGGGGGCCATCAAAGTGTCTGCCAGGAGCAAGGGCCGCGTGCGCGCCAACGCTCTCGCTCACCGCTTCGGGGGCGGGGGCCACCCCTTGGCCTCGGGCTTCTGCCTCCAAGTGCCCCTTGAGGAGGCAAGGGCGTCGGTCCTGGCTGAGGCTCGGGCGCTGGTGGGCCGAGTGCACGCCAACTCGGCGTAAGCCTCATCCCGAGATAGGCGCGATGGGCCGAGGGCGCCGGACGCGCTGCGCGAGCCTGCCCTGCCCGCTCCGCTCTCCGGTCCTGCTATACTCACCGCCGGGGGACCCTCGGTGGAGAAGACCAGGTCCAAGATCGCGCTCTTCCTGGCCAGCCTAGTGGCCCTCCTTGCGGTGGGCACCGCCGGGTTCATGGCCATCGAGCGCATGCCGTTCCTGGATGCCCTCTTCCTCACCGTCATCACCCTGTCCACCGTGGGCTACGGCACGTTGAAGCCCCTGAGCACGGCGGGTAAACTGTTCACCATCGCGTTCATCATGCTGGGCGTGGCGGCCTTTTCCTACCACGTGACCCAGCTCTTTCGAGTTCTGGTGGAGAAGGGCTTCATGGAGGCCTTGGGGGCGCGAAGGATGAGCAAGAAGATCCAAGATTTGCAGGATCACTATATCGTGTGCGGCCACGGCCGCATCGGTTCCACGGTGACCTCAGAACTGCGCCGCAAGGGGACCCCGCTCGTGGTCTTGGAGCAGAACCCCCAAATCGTGGCCGAACTGGAGGCCGAGGGGGTCCTGGTCCTCCAGGCCGATGCCCGGGAGGAATCGGTTCTGAAGCAGTCGGGGGTCGAGCGCGCCAAGGGCCTCATCGCCCTCCTGCCCTCCGACGCGGACAACCTGTACCTGCTCCTGGCCGCCCGGGACCTGAACCCAGACCTCACCATCATCGCGCGCGCCAACGACCCCTCGGCGGACAAGCGCCTTTACAAGGCTGGTGCAAGCCACGTCATCAGCCCCCACCGGGAGGGGGGCAAGCGCATCGCGCGCATGATCCTCAACCCGAACGTGACGAACTTCATCGAAATGGCCACGGAAAAGGACGACCTCCAGCTTCAGATGGAAGAGTTCGTGGTCAAGCCCACCAGCCCCTTGGCCAACAAAACCCTTACGGAGTGCGGACTGCTGCGCAAACACCGCATACTGGTGGTGGCCATCAAGCGCACCGATGCGACCATGACCTTCAATCCCGAGGGCTCGACCCTCATCCACCCCGGCGACGCCCTCATCGTGCTCGGGCCCGCCATCAAGCAATTCATGATCTGAACGCAAGGACCCTGAGGAGGCGCGTATGTCGGAATCTATCGTCATTCTAGCGGGTGCCCGGACGGGCGTCGCCAAGTTTCAGGGCTCCCTCGCCGCCTTAAAGGCGCCCGAGATGGGAGCCTTCGCCGTGAAAGAGGCCCTCTCGCGCGCCAAGGTGGCGCCCGAGGAGGTGGACGAGGTCATCATGGGCAACGTGCTCCAGGCCGGGGTGGGCCAAAATCCCGCGCGGCAGGCGGCTCTCAAGGCGGGCCTGCCCCCGGGCGTGGCGGCCTTCACGGTGAACAAGGTTTGCGGCTCGGGCCTCAAGTCCGTCATGCTGGCGGCCCAGGCCATCAAAGCAGGAGACGCGAACCTCGTCCTCGCCGGAGGCATGGAGTCCATGTCCAACGCCCCCTATCTTCTAAGGCAGGGCCGCACGGGCTACCGCCTAGGCCACGGTGAGATCACCGACTGCCTCGTGGCGGACGGCCTGACGGATGCCTACGACGGCCTCCACATGGGGTTCACGGCCGAGCTCGTGGCCTCCGAGTACCACGTAGCGCGTCAGGCCATGGATGAGTATTCGGTGCAGAGCCACCGCAAGGCCGGTGCGGCCTGGGCTGCGGGAAAGTTCGATGCGGAAACCTTCCCCGTCCCGCTCCCGCAGAAAAAAGGCGATCCCGTTCCTTTCCGGGCCGATGAGGGGATCAGGGCCGATGTAACCCTTGAAGCTCTGGCCAAGCTGAGGCCGGCGTTCAAGAAGGACGGCGTCGTTACGGCCGGGAACGCAAGCCAGATCAGCGACGGAGGCGCGGCGGTGGTCGTCACCACGGCCTCCGCGGCTCAGAAAAAAGGCGTGGCGCCCTTGGGCCGCATCGTGGCCTATGCCACCGCGGGCCTTGAGCCCAAGTGGGTCATGATGACCCCCGAGCCCGCCGTGCGCGCTGCCGCCGCCAAGGCGGGCTGGGACCTGAAGAGCGTGGACCTCTTCGAGTTGAACGAGGCCTTCGCGGCCCAGTCCTGCGTCCTTCTCAAGGTGCTGGACCTGCCCGCGGAGAAGGTGAACGTGAACGGCGGCGCCGTGGCCCTAGGCCATCCCATCGGAGCCTCCGGCGCGCGGTGCCTCCTCACCCTCCTCTACGCCATGAAGGACCGGGGCGCCAAGCGCGGCATCGTCTCCCTGTGCCTCGGCGGCGGGAACGGCGTGGCCATGGCCATCGAAGCGGTGTAAACAGGCAAGACTGGTTCGGTGAGACACCGCCGAGGCGGCGAAGGGGTTCGGGGGAACGGGTAGGTTCCCCCGAGCAGAGGCCGTCCTGCGCGAGGGCCGGGAGTCACAGGATGCGGAGCATCCGCCCTAGGGGGGCGGCAGAGCCCCCTTGGGGGGAGCGCGCCAGGCGCGCGACCTCGGCGGCGGGAACGGCGTGGCCATGGCCATCGAAGCGGTGTAAAGGGAACGTCAAGGGCCGAGATGAGGACATGAAGAGATGAGGAGATGCCGGAAGGCAGGAGGACTCCCGGTTTCCTGAGCGTGGTCTTCCTCATCTCGGAATCTCCTCATCTCGAAACAAAACGGGCCGGGAGTTGCCTCCCGGCCCGTGCCGTGTCTGCCGCTGCGGCGAGCGCCTACTCGGCGGCTTTTTCGCCTTTGGCGGGCTGGCCCCCCGTGGCCCCAACGATCCAGGCCTGTACTTTCCGGTCCGCTTGGCTCACGGGGACGCAAAGAACCTCGGGCAGTTCGTAGGAATGAAGCTCGCGGATGGTGTCGCGCACCTTCTCGAAGAGGCCCTCCCGGGTCTTGATGATGAGGAGAAACTCCTCGTCGTCCCAGATCTCCCCCTTCCACCGGTAGATGGAGCGCATACGTTTGATGATGTTGACGCAGGCCGCGTGTCCCCTCTCCACCAACGTTTCCGCGATGGTGAGGCCCTGCTCCTCAGAGCCGACCGTGGTGAGGATCAAGACGACGGATTCCATGGCAGATGGACCCTCCCTCGAGGGGTCAGCATAGGAGCGGGAGTGTCCCGTGTCAAGAAATGAAGGCCTGCCACGGGCAAAGGACGCAGGGGCCGTACACGCCGGGCCTGCTCGTATTACACTAAGGCCATGCCCGACCGCGCCCGCCCATCTCCGGACCCCCGCTGGACAGCGCCCCAGTCTCGCCTTTGGGAGGCCCACGCGGCGCGCCTCCCAAACCCCGAGGGAGCCTTGGCCCTGCTGGAGCGTTGGTTTGACGCCGCGGGACCCGCGCCGGGAGAGACGGCGTTTCTCCACTTGATGTACCTCGCGGGGACCAGCGAGGCCCTCTTCCTGGCCCTCCTCCGTCACCCCGGGCAGCTCCCGATGATCTCCCGCCAGGCGAATGTCGCCCACGGGCTGGGGCACGAAGGGATGGACGAGGCCTTGGCCCGGCACCTGCTCTCGCGCCGCTGGCCCACCCCCGCTTCGGCCTTCTCTGCCTTCCGGGCCGTGCAGACCGCCCGCATCCTGCTTCAGGACGTGCTTGGGATTCTGTCCTTCGAGAGCATTACGCGAGAGCTGAGCTGCCTGGCGGACGTGCTCGTTCGGCGGAGCCTCGCGCTCACCTACCAGCCCCTGCGCGAAAGCCTGGGCATGCCGCTGGTAGCCGCCTCCGAGGGCCGTCCCGCCTCCTGCGGGATGGCCGTCTTCGCCCTGGGTAAACTGGGAGGGATGGAGCTGAACTACGCCTCGGACGTGGATCTCGTAGTGTTCTACGAGAACGAGGGGACCACGGACCTGGGCCGTCCCAATGGAGCCTTTTTTACCGCGTGGACCCAGGCGGCCGTAGGCCTCCTGACGGCTCCGACTCCCGACGGGCCATGCCTCCGCGTCGACCAGAACCTCCGTCCCAGGGGCCGCGACGGGGAGTTGACCCTTTCCTTTGAGGCGGCCCTGGCCTACTACCGGGAGTGGGCCGACTTATGGGAGCGGCAAGCCTGGATCAAGGCGCGGACGTGCGCCGGAGACGAGGAGCTGGGGGCGCGGTTCCTGAAACAGATGGAACCGCTCATCTACCAGCCTTACTCCTGGGCGGGCATCGCCCGGCAAGTGCGGCGAGCGAGGGAGAAGACCGTGTTCCACTTGGGGGAGAACGGGGCCGCCGATCTCAAGGAGGGCCCGGGCGGCATCCGGGACGCGGAGTTCGCGGTCCAGGCCCTCCAGCTAGCTCACGGGCCGGCCGGCCGGTGGGTGCGGGAACCCAACACCCTCCTGGCTCTGAGCAAACTGGCCCAGAAAGACGTCCTTTCGACGGCGCGCCAGTCGGTTCTGGCCCGCCACTACACCCTCCTTCGGAGGTCCGAACACTGGGTGCAGGTTCAGGACATGAGGCAGGCCCACAGGATGCCCAGGGAGGATCGGGATTGGGCGGCTCTCGCCAGATATCTCAGGCTCTCGGGCGCCGAAGAGGCGCGGCGGTTGGTGGAGGAGGCCAGGGCTGGACTCCGCGGCCTCCTCTCACGGGTTCTTGATGAGATGGAGGGACGGGACGCGGAGCAAGATCTGGCGGCTTCCATGCTCACCCCCGAAGGGATGCTGGAGGTCTTGAAGGGAGGGCAATTTCAAGATCCCCAGCGGGCCCTCCCGCTTCTGGCGGGCATTTACACCGCCCTGGCCCCTCATCTGAACCACCCCCAGCGCAAGGAGAACCTCCTGCGCATCCATTTCTCCCTCCGGCGTGAGTTCATGGGAGCCCGCGATCCCTACCAGGGACTAGCGGCCCTCAACCGGCTCGTACAGGCCCTGGCAGGAGAGCCAGGGGCCCTGGGTGACTTGCTCGACCGGCCGCGCCTCCCGCGGCTTCTCTTCAGACTCGCGGTTCAGAGCGAGCCCCTGACCGAGACCCTCATGCGAATGCCGGCTCTCGTCCGCCTCTTAAGTTACGAGGCCATGCGGGGGGTGGGGGCGCGCCTGGCCACCGTCCCCGCCGTGGGAGAGGGCCCGGATGCCCTGCGGCGGTGGCAGAAAGAGGCCATGATTCTGGCCGAAGGCCGGGAGATCGTGTTCGGGGAATCGGCGGCGTGGTCCCAGGCTATCCATTCGGAGCTGGCGGACCGGGTCTGCGCCGCGGTCTTCGAGGGGGCCTGCCAGGCCGTAGAGGGCCGGGAGGGGTTGGAGCCGGGCCTCCTTGGCCGCTCCCTCGGGCTCCTGGCCTTGGGCCGCCACGGCCTTGCGGAAATGCACCCCCGTTCGGATCTGGACCTCGTGGTCGTGAAAGCGGGCGCGTGGGTCCTGGGCGGAGATCCCGAGCGCTCGGCGAGGGCCGAGGCGGGGGTCCTTCGGGAAATGGCGGGGGCTCTGGCGGCCGTCACGCGCCACGGCTCCCTCTACGAGGCCGATTTTCGCCTCCGCCCTTATGGGGCCTCGGGCCTGCCGGTCCAATCCCTGGACACGCTGCGGGAGTATTTCTCGGGGCCGGCCCGGCTTTGGGAGCGCCTGTCCTATCTGAAGGGGAGGCCCGTGGCGGGAAACGAGGCCCTCGGCCGGCAAGCCCTGGACCTGGTCTGGGACCTCGTCCTCTCCCGAGGCGCGCCTGATGACGAGCTGGGGGACCTGCTGGAGCTGAGGGGCCGCCTTGAAGCCGCCTCCCCCGGGTTTGAAGGAGCCCTCAAATTCCGCCCTGGGGGCCTTCTCCACCTGGACGTGCTGGGATCCGTCCTCTTGGTCGGGGCCCGCCTCAGGCCCGAGCCCGGAGGGACGGAAGGGCTCCTCCGCCGGCTGGAAGACGCGGGCATCCTCCGCGCCGAAGACCGGCGGCGCCTGAGCGGGGCCCGATCTTTCATGGACGGGTTCCTTCACCGCTCGCGCCTTCACTTCTCCCGCTCCCCCAAGCCGGGATGGGCCGAGGGCCTTCTGGACGTGCTGGACGGCCTGTGGTCGCCCCGTCCCTCGGGGGCCGCCTCGGAGTTTCCGCCCGGGACCCTTGTCCGCCGCTGGGAGGAGTGCCGGGCCGGCGTGGCGCGCCTCTGGACGGAATTCACGCGCGCCCGGCTCCCCAAGTAACGGCCTGCTTGCCCAAGAGATCACAGGGTGGCGCTGGTCCGCACGGATACGGCCCCGGCCTCGCCGTGTGGCCACGCCCGCAGGGTACCAGCCGGAATGTGACTTCTTCGTCCTGCCGGGAAAGACCACGGTGAAGGCGGATTTGGATGTCCGTCCAAAGGGAAACTAGACAACAGGCTCAGGAGGTACACGATGCGGCGAACGGGAATGGTGGCGATAGCGGGCGTAGCGCTCTTGGCAGCGACGATGGCTTTTGCCGGCAAGGCGAAGAAGGGAGGAGGTGCGGACCTCTCCACCCTCAGGACCGTCACCGGCACTGTGGAATCCGTGGCCATGGATTACGGGCTGGGCCATCCAGGGTTCATTCTGAATTCCAATGAGGAAGGCGCCTTGCAGGTCAACTTGGGGCCCTACTGGTACCTCGTGGCCCACAACTTCGCCCTGGGCGTGGGGGATCAGGTCACGGCTAAAGTGGCCGGCTGTCTCAAGACCACCACCGCCAGCGGCGTCGTGGCCTTCGAGGTGACTGACATCACCAGCGGAACCTCCATCCTCCTGAGGAACGACCAAGGGCTGCCGCTCTGGACGGGAGCCAAGAAGGGACATGGCAACGGCGGGGGCAACGGTGCTCGCAACGGCGGATATGGCGCGGGGCTCAACGTGGACCTCGCCACCCTCATTCAGGTGGAAGGGACCCTCACCGCCGTGAACCTCGGCCTCGGGACCCACACGAACTCGGTCACCCTCCAGGCCATGGACGGCACCCAGTACACGGTTACCCTGGGGCCCTTCTGGTACATGGAGCAGAACGGATTCATCCTCCAGCAGGGCGACGCCGTGACGATCAGCATGGCGCTGTGCAAGGGGCAGTGGGTGGCCTTCGCCGTGACCAAGACGGCCACCGGCGACACTCTCCAATTCCGGAATGACCAGGGAGTTCCGCTCTGGCTGCATTGAGTTGGCCCCCTCTTTCCCCTGGCCGGGGGCCGCGATGCCGCGAGGCGCGGACGTAGGGCACGCGGCCGCCGGCCTGTCTAAAGGCGGGGCGCCGGGAAGCTTCGCCCCGGCGCCCCGCCTCCTCATCCCCCACCGGTCATCGCGGGGAAAGGGCAAGGGAAGCGGAGGTGGGTGACCTTTCGGCCGATTCGGGAAATACTAGGGCTGAGAGGCGGGTCCATGGAGGAGCGAGAGGTGAAGATGCACCTGGATCGTGTCCTGGACGGCGAACCGAACCATTTCGGCCCGCTGGTGGAGGCTTTCACCCCCGCCCTCTACAACCTTGCCTACAAGATGGCCGGCGGGAAGGGTGAAGCCTCGGACATCGTGCAGGAGACCTTCTTCAGGGCCTACCGGGACCTGGGCAAGTTCGACGGCAGGGCACGCTTCGTGAGCTGGCTCTTCGGCATCTGCGTGAATGTCTGCTACGATGCGGGCAAGCGGCGGCGCAGGGCTTGGGAGCGGGAACGGCCCCTGGAGGATGAGGCGGCCGAGGCGGCCTCGCCCCAGGCAAGCGCCCAGGAGAATCTCATGGCGGCCCAGGAAGAGGCCAGACTCCGCGTGTGCCTTCAAAAACTGCCCGTGACCCTGAGGGCCGCGCTCCTCCTGAGGTACCACGAAGACCTCTCTCTCCAGGAAGTGGCGTCCCATCTCAAGGTGGGCCTGTCGGCGGCCAAGATGCGGGTCCAGCGAGGGCTCGCCCTGCTCAAGCGGTGCATGGCCGGGGCCGAACCCCTCGGAGCGTTGGCATGAGATCCATGGACGGGGGCGGCATCCACGACGAGGACGAGGGTATCGTGAGAGCCCTTCGGGCGCTCACGCCGGACCGGCCCCCGGCGGGCTTGGCCGCGTCCGTCACGGCGGCCCTTCATGACCTTCCCGCGCCCCGAAGGTCCCCGTGGACGCGAGCTCAGGCGTGGCTGGAGCGCCCCGCCGTGATCTGGTCCTACCGGGCGGCAGCCCTCCTGCTGCTCCTTGGCATTTTCACGGGCATCTGGAGCCTGGTGGCCCTCAGGCGGGTAGGCGGCACGTCCCGAACTTCCGGGCCGTCCCCTTCCCACCTGGTGGCGCTCAGCAAGGTTCCGGCCCTCCACGCCGCTACGGTGACCTTCGTGTTCTATGCCCCCAAGGCCAAGTCCGTATCCTTGGTGGGAACCTTCAACGACTGGAATCCGGCCTTGACCCCCATGACACGAGGCAAGGACGGGACCTGGTCGGTGCAAGTGAGCTTGGCTTCAGGCCGGTACGAGTACATGTACTTCGTGGACGGAAGCCACTTCGAAACGGATCCGAACGCTCTTGAACTGGAACAGGACGGCATGGGCAACGAGAATGCCGTATTGAGGCTATAACATGCGAATCGCTGGGCGGCTTCTCGCTGGTTTGGTCTTCGTGGCCCTCGGGACACTAGCTCCTCTCTCCCAGGAACCGCCCGCCCGGGCCTCGGACATGGGCCGCATCCTGGCCGCCGCGGGGCGCGCCCGGCTGCCCGAATCGGACCTTATCCCCGTGCTGGCTGGCCTGGACCGCCTCGGCAGCGAAGGCCTTCCCACGGAGCGCTACACGGGCCGCGTGGTGGAGTGCATCGCCAAGCGGGCCCCGGGAGGCCTCCTTCAGCAGCGCGCGGACCGCATGGTGGAGGAAACGCGCGCCGCGCGGCTTCTGGTGGAGGATCTGCGGGCCAAGGGCCTTCGGGAGGAGGCCGGCGATCATCCGGCCGCCTACGAGTGGAGCCCCGTGGAAGATCTGGCGGACACGCTCGACACGGGCGTCCTGACCGCGGGGGATCTTTCCCTGGTCCGCGAAGCGCTGCGCACGGACTCGCTCTCGAGGGTCCTTGCGGGGGCGGAGGTCCTCGCCCACCTGCGGGCCATGAGGGTGGGGGACCGGTCCGCTCTCATGCTCCTGGGCGCCGTGCCGCCGTCCCTCTCCGACGGGGAGATCCGGCGCCTGCCCGCGGCCTTCTTCGTGGCCCGCCGATGCGGCCTGCCCGACGCGGACGTCCTCCAAAAGCTCTTCCGCCAGCTCGGGGCCGGCGGGAAACCCTCTGTCCTCATGCGCCAATGGGCGCAGGAGGCCGGACTGCGGGGGCCGGGCATGGGGCCTGGCGCGGGCCGAGGCATGGGCGGGCCGGGCTTCGGCAGAGGACTTGCGGGGGGCGAACCGGGGTCCTTCGGAGGCGCGGGCTCAGGCGCGGGAGACGGCGGGCCGGGGGGCGGCTCCGGCGGTGGCGGCGGTGGTAACGGCGGAGGAAGCGGCGGCAACGGTGGCGGCGGCGGCGGCGGTGGTGGTGGCCGGGGCGGCCGTTGAAGTGGAAATAGTGAA
>JBBIKI010000061.1:0-5985 GCA_037445535.1 Acidobacteriota bacterium
AACGGCCTGGCGGGCCCCCTGCACGGCCTGGCCAACCAGGAGTGCTTGAACTGGATCCTGGAGACCATGCAGAAGTTCGGCGGCGCGCCCACGGAGGAGCAGCTCTCCAAGTACGCCCAGGACACGCTGAACGCCGGCAAGGTGGTGCCCGGATACGGCCACGCCGTCCTGCGCATCACGGACCCGCGCTTCGACGCCTTCCACGCCTTCGGCGCCAAGGTGTGCCCCAACGACCCCACCTACCAGACCATGGCCCGCGTCTTCAAAGTGGTCCCCGAGGTCCTCAAGCAGGTCCAGAAGATCAAGGATCCGTGGCCGAACGTGGACGCGGCCTCCGGCAGCCTCCTCTATCACTTCGGCATGAAGGAGTTCAGCTACTACACCGTGCTGTTCTCCGTGAGCCGCACCATGGGTATGGCCTCTCAGCTCGTCGTCGCCCGCGCGTGGGGCGAAGCCATCGAGCGGCCCAAGTCCATGCCCACCGCCTGGTTCAAGGCGCAGGCGGCGAAGTAACACATTCAACGAGTCACAGAAAGAAGGGCGGGGCGAACGTCCCGCCCTTTTCTTTTACCAAAAGAACGCCGCTCGCCGGGTGACCCGTTTACCTAGGTGCTGACAGGCAATCCATCTTCACGGACCGATTGCCCCCGCCCTGAGAGGGGGTGCTCGCGCCCCGCGTCTCGCCTCTTGCGTCTCGCGGCTCTCAGAACGCGTAACCTATGAAAAAGTACACCTGGTAGGGCGAGGGGTTGAGGGGATCCTTCTTGAGACGCCAGGCCAGGTCTAGCCCCAGAGGTCCCACGGGGGTCATGTAGCGGATGCCCATCCCCGTGCCCGCGCGGAGCCAGCCCTGAGAGAACTTGAAGGGCGCGGAGGTCGCGTTTCCCGCGTCCAAGAATGCCACGCCCCGAAGGCCCCCCTTTAGCGGAAACCGCAGCTCCGCTGAGCTCTCGAGCAGTCCGGCCCCTCCCACGAGGGCACCCTGCGCCGAAAGGGGGCCTAGGCTGTTGTAGGCGTAGCCCCGGATGCTGTTGGCCCCGCCCGCGTAAAAACGCCGGGTGAGCGGGACTTCTCCCCGGTTGGCGCCGGCGAAGATCCCTCCCGCCCTCAATCGGAAGGCCAAGACCCACCCTGGCGCCAAACCCACGAACTGCCGGCCGTCGAGGATGGCCTTGGTGAAGAAGAGCCCCCCGCCGCCGATCACCTGCGTCGGTTCGAGATAGAGGTTGGCCATGACGCCGCGGGCCGGATCCAGGGGTGCATCCGTGGTGGTGTAAGTGAGGTTAGCGGCCACGGAGGCCATGGTGGCGATGTCCCGGGCTCCCGCCTTGATGGCATGGTCCAGGGTCTGGTCTGGCGCGAACTGGAGAACCCGCTCCAGCACCAGGAACGCGCTCCCCTGGAGGCGAGGCGCAACCTTGCGCTGGAGACCGGCCTGGGCCTTGACATAACCGTACCGGAAGTCCTGCTCCACCTTTCGCCCCAGGGTGAGATCGGAGAGGAAGGTGGTCTTGCTGTCCCAGACGTACGGCCGCCGAAGGTAGCCTTGGAGCCGGGAGTCGATGGAGGATGCTTTGGCCTCGGCGCCCAGGAGCAAGGTGTGCCGCGCGAAGCGCAGGGTTTCCCAGCGCACCTGGCCCCTGAGGCGGTCTTCCGTGCCGTACCCCGCGCCCAGCCGGATCCTGTGGAGCCGGCCCTCCTTCAGCCGCACCAGAACATCCACCGTGCCCGGCGCCTTGCCAGGCGTATTGACGAAGGTGACGGACTCGAAGAGGCCCAGTTTGTACAGGGCGTCGCGGCTCGACTCCACCTTGGACTGCCGGTAGACGTCGCCGGGACCGAAGGCGAGGGCCCGCCGCAAAATTCGGACCTCCGAAGTGTCAGCTCCCGCGAAGGTGACGGCGCCTACGGTGTACCGGCTGCCCGGCTTGACCGTGTAGGTGACGGCCACCGAATGGGCCGCCAAATCCACCACCGCGGCGGGCGCGACATCGGCGAAGGGGCGTCCGTTCTCTTTGAGGCGGGAGGCGATGACGTCCGCAGCTCCTTCATAGTGATCCACCGAGAACACCTCGCCGCTTTGAATGGGGAGGCCCCGCTCCAGAACCGCCGTGTCCGCCTCCCCGGCGGGAGTCCCCTCGGCCGTGGTCACCGCCACGGATCCCACGCGGCAGGGCTCGCCCTCTGCCACGCGAATGACGGCGGGACTCTCATTCTTGGCGGGTTCCACCGAAGCCGCGGCTTCAAAATAGCCGTGGCGCTGGTAGAAAAGGCGCACGGCCTCCGCCTCCGCCTCCACATCTCCTCGCTCCACCTTGGGCGGATGCCTGAGAAAGCGGCCCACGACGGACTGCTGGATGCCCGCGGCGGCCAGGACGTCTCTGAGGGGGAAGGCCGAGACGCCCTCCAACCGGACGGGAACTCGGGTGGTGTCCCCCGCCTTGCCGGCCACGGAGACCGCGGAGAGTGCCAGCAGGACAAAGGCAAAATAGAAGGCGGCACGCAGGCGCGCCATCAGTACCTCTGCTCCCAGAAGAGGTCTATGCCGGTGGTGCCTTTGCTGCTGCTCCCGGTCTGCACGCTGAGATGGGTGTTGATCTGGTACCGAAGGTTGGCCCACCACTCGGGCAGGGCACCGAAGGTCTGCTGGTACTCCAGCACCGTTTTGTCACCCAGATACTTGCTGAACCCCACCTGGGGATTGGGCCCCACGCCGATCACCATGGAGTCGAGGCCCAGGGCGCTCTTGGCCGCGTCCAGGAGGGGCGAGGCACCGTAAAGGGCCACGGCCCCCGCGGCGGCCCCGGAGTAAGACTGCGCCTCCCCGGGGCTCATCCCCTTGGTGGTGTGGCCCAGGACCAGCAAGGAGAGGATGTCGGCCTGATCCATGGGGGGGGACGAGGTAAGGCTGAGCTGGGGTTTGTTCGCCCGGCCCGTGAGGTGAACCTCTACGTCCGTGTCTTGAACCTTGTAGGTGGCCGTCACGAAGAGGTACGGCGTCAAGTCCGTGCCACCGTCGAAGGTCACGCGAGATTCGCCCAGGTCGAATTTCCGGCCCTGAAAGAGAAACCGGCCCTGGAGAATGTTTAGGGTCCCGTCGAGGGCTGGACCTTGGGGCGTGAGCCGGAGGGTGAGGGCCCCCGAAAGTTCGGCCAGGAGGTTGCGGCTGCTCACCCAGAGCCCCCCGTCGCTCTTGAGTAAGAGTGAGCCCCGCAGAGGGCCTACCACGGAGGGCCCCTTCTTCTCCGCCGAAGCGAAGGGTGACCCAGGAGGGGCGTTGGTGAACGTCACCGACTCGGGCAACGGCTTGCGCCGCTCCAGTTCGGGGAGCTGGATCCGGCCTTTGAGCACTAGGGCGCTGCCCTCCAGGACCGGCTTGAGGAGGGTGCCCGAGAGGGTGGCCTGAAGGTCCACCTTGCCGTCCATGTTGCGTCCGATGACAAAGGGAAAGGCTTTCCCCGCCACCGAGACTTTGAACGCTTGCGGCCATAGGCCTTTGAACCGGACAAATCCGCTCGCGTTCCCCTCTCCGCCTTTGGGCGTGGCGGCATGGGCCCCTTCTAGAATAAGACGGTCCCCCTCGGCCCGGAGGCGCGCCGTGATGGGGGCGATGACGTAGTCGCTGTCAGGGAGCCTGTAGGACCCCTCCGTCACGCGGGCCGATCCTTCGATGTGCGGGACCGAGGCACTCCCGGACCAGGCCAGCTCCGCGTCCAGGAAGCCCCCGATGGAGCCGGCCGTCCTGGGCAAGGGCAGAAGGCCCAGGGGAACGTGCCGTGCTGTCAGGGTGCCGGAGATGGGTACGGAGGCCTTCGCATTCCCTAGGCCCACGTGGCCAGAGACGCTCAAACGGCTCTCTTTTTTGGCGAGGGTGAGGCCCGACCAAGAGAGGCTTTCGGCGTCCCAGTCCACATGGCCTTCGCCGTCTTGGAGGAAGGTGCGGTCGAGGGCATCCACGCGGCCCGAGTTCAGGAGGAGGTGGCCTTCCTTGAGGCCCAGACGCCCAGCGGCGTGAACGGCCACGCGGTGCCCAGGCCCCCATTCTCCCTCCACCATCATTTGGACCGATTCAGGCCCGCCGCTCACCGTGGCCTCCCCCCCGCCGAT
Organism: Acidobacteriota bacterium; assembly: GCA_037445535.1. Classification (GTDB taxonomy): domain Bacteria; phylum Acidobacteriota; class UBA4820; order UBA4820; family DSQY01; genus JAKAJA01. The sequence continues at coordinate 4,108 of JBBIKI010000061.1, forward strand.
GGGCTGGCCGCCGTAGACGGCATCTTTCCATGAAAGGCCCAAGCCGGAGCCTTTTCCGCCCGAATCCCAGCGCCCCGAAAGATGGACCTCCGCCACGGTGAGATCGCCCTGGGTGAGGCCCGTAACGTCGACGCGCCCCTGAGCCTCAGTATGGTCATGTGTTCCCTTGATGTGCACGGACCCATCCACCGTCCCCGCGGGCACCGACGGTCCCAGGAAAGGCTTCAGGGCCGAGAGTGTGAGGCAGCTCGCATCGAGGCGGGCATCGACGGCACCACCGGGGCCGAGCTCGCCCTGGAGCGTAGCCCGCCCCGCGGAGGTATCCAGGGTCACGGCCTCCAGCCCGACGACTCCAGCGCCGAAGTGAAGGCGGTTTTGAAACGGCTTGAAGACGACACCGCCCCATTCCGCCTCGTCCATGCGAAGGTCCACGGTGCCCCCCGAAGGGCCGGTGTGTGTGTAGAGGGCGTGGCCCGCGAGGCGGCCGTGGGGAGCCAGCCCCCAGGCCTTCGGGTCCAAGCCGGAGAAGGCCATCTGCAGCGTGGAGCCCGGTCCGGGGGTTGGCCCGAAGGAGAACGTCCATTCGGTGCCCGACGGGTCCGTCCCTTCCCCCTCCATCCGTGTCTGGCCACCCCGGCCCTCGGCCGTGAACCGGTGCACGGCCCATGGACCCTCCGGCACATGGACGGCGCCCGGAAGGGGTAGCTCCAGCCCCAAAGCCTTCAAAAGGCCCGGCAGGGGGACGGCCCGGCCCGAAGCTTCGGCGCGCCAAACGGCGTGCGGCACGTCCAAGGCCATCGAACCTCGCGCGGGCCCGGAAAGGGGTGAGTTGAAGGTTCCCAAGAGGGTCACCGCCGCGGGAGTCACCCGGGCCCGAATCTGGGCCGAATCGAGAGGCAGCCCCCACACCCAGGACCGGCCTAGGTCCGCCGAAGCCTCCAGGTCCTGGAAGGCTCCTCCCCGGATTTGAAGGGACCATGTCCCCGCGCCCGTCACTTTGGCCACCTTGCCTTTTGGGGTCCGCCAGAAGGCGGCGAGCGATGCCCCGGGGGTGGAACAATCGCCCGAAAGCTCCCACGCCCCGGCGCGATGCAAGACCTTGCCCGAAGACGACACGGGCCCCACGCCGTCCGCGCGGACCGTGGCGGTGTAGGTCAGGGACGAGGCGTTTCCCTCCACGGAAGCGGTCCCCGTCACGAGCAGGTCCGGGGCGCCGGGCCACCCCTCCGCCGCTTCCCGCAGGGCCAGCGGGGCCATCTCCATCCGGGCGTTGAACCCCGTCCCCTCGGCCTTCCAGCCGCCCCGGCCATGGACGCGAGAGCGGGGGGTGGCCAGGATCAGGTCGAAGCGCCCTCCGCCCGGAGCCACGTCCAGGCTCCCTGAAGCATGGAGGGCAGGCGGCGCGGGCCGCGGTGGCTCCAGATCCAGGGACCCGGCCCGAACGGAGAGATGTTGCATGAAGAACGAGAGGTCCGCCTGTCCCCCGATACCCGTCACAGTGAGAGTCTCTGCGGAGGCGCCCTGGCCCCGCACCGTCATCCGCCCCCCCGCGACCTTCACTCGCGGCGCGGAGATCCTGAGCCATGACGGAGCCAGGCCGCCCCGCCCCTCCGCGGCCCCTCCGCCCCCAAGCGTCAGATCGAGCACGGGATCCTTAAGCGACAGGTCCCTGAACAGAAGGGTTCCAGCCAGGAGAGCGGAACGGGAAAGCCGCAGGTGGATGGCCCGGGCGGTGAAGGACAGGTTGGGGGGAACTCGAAGGTCCACGCCCTCAAGATCGAGGCCTCCCGCGAGGGTGCCGCGCCGCGCCTTGATGGTGAGGCTTCCACCTGCCTGCCCAAGAGCGCGGGCCAGGTAGTGTTCAGCCGCACGCTCGGA
>JBBIKI010000061.1:6085-14847 GCA_037445535.1 Acidobacteriota bacterium
GGCCCTCACGGATCGGGAAGCCGCTTCGCGTCCCACACGTAGATGTATTCCTGCCAGGGCTTGACCCCGTTGCGATGCGTCCCCTGTTCCTTGAACGCCACGGAGGCCGCCTCTCCCGCGCCCGTGATCCGTCCAGGGCCCTTGAGGAAAGGAGACCAGCACGGGAAGGGCTTCTTCTCGGTGACGTAGTTGACGGTGTACTGGATCCAGAGCTGGCGGTCGCCCTCCAGCACGTCGCCGTCCTGCTCCAGCCGCATGAGGTAGCCATCGGAACTGGGTTCTACCCTGCCCCGGATGTGGACCATGCGAACCTCGGGGCCGTCCTTGAGGCCCTTGTATTTGTACTGGACCTTGGTCACGCCCGGAACGTTCATGATGCCGGGCATGTACCCGGGCTCGAAACCGCCCACCGAAGTGCCGTTGTCGGGGCAGCCCTTGTCGGGCTTGGCGGCCTTCCCTTTCAGCTCTTTGCTTCGAATCTCCTTGCCGATCTTTTCCAGGGGGCTCTTCCACCACTTGGAGAGATCGTCGTAGGTGACCTTCCAGCCCGCCTTGGCGGCGGCCTTAAGGGTGGCCTTGGCGGAAAGGGCGGCGGCCTTCTCGCCCGCCTCCTTGGCCACGGTCACGAGGAACTGTTTGTAGATTTTCCCCGCCATCTCGCCGTACTTCCAGAAGTCCATCACGTAATTCATCATGTCAATGGATTGGTTCACCTGGGCCGCCAGGGCCGCGATGCCGCAGAGGTTGGGATCCACGTCGTAGACCACCGTGCCCAGGCCCGTCACGCTTCCGTCGGGAGCCACGCAGAGGGTGAAGACGGTGGCGTGGAGCACGGCCACGGTCATCTTGCCCTTGGCCCGGAAGCGCACTTCGTAGCTGCTGCCCTGGCCCGTCCAGAGCCCCACCATCTGGGCGAATTTCGGGTCCCTATCGGCCAGCGTGGTGCCCCGCCCGCCGTTGTTCCCGCCGCCGCCCCAGCCGTTCCCCTGGTTCGAGCCCCGGTCCGAGCCCTGGCTTCCACCCGAGCCCGAACCGCTGCCAGAACCCGACCCAGATCCACGTCCGGAACCCGACCCCGAGCCGCTTCCCGATCCTGATCCGGAGCCGGAACCCGAGCCGGAACCGCTGCCCGCGCTTCCGCCCGAACCGGCACCCGTCCCCGTTCCCTTGCCTCCGCTGCCCGGTCCCGCGCCGCCTCCCGGGCCTGCCCCGCCACTGGACGAGGACGCCGCTTTCCAGCTCGACGCACCGGGCCCCTTGCTAAACATCTTGAAGGGCAGCGTGAGGATGCCTCCGGCCAGTGCATAGGGCCCGCTCTGGGAGCCCTTATCCAGCTCCGCGAATTCCATGGTCATGGTGGTGCCATGGAGGGCATAGGTGCCGTGGTCGTCCACCGTCTCGCCGGGCTGGACCGCGCGCAGGGTGAAGGTACCGCCCGTGAAGGTGATGTCCACCGTGGCACCCGCCTTGGGCTTCACGCCGTCGCTGTCCTGGATGAGCCGGTAGGTGCCGTTTAGAGCCTGGCCCCGCGCGGCGGCGCACAGAAGCATGGAAACCAACGCCATCAAGATACGTCCGGCCTTCATGGCATACCCTCCCTGCGAGCCGGGCCCTGAGGTCCGCCCGGATCGTCCGTATGAGATGACACCCTTTGTATGATACGCGCCCCGCGCCTCCTAGGCGAGGGATCAAATCGCGCCACTCTCCCTGACGGCTCCCTCCCCGGCCCGGCCGGGTGTATCCTTGCGTCCTTGAACGGAGAGGCCATGGCAAGCGCGAACCCCGTTCCCGAAGACGTCCTCGGCGCCCTGAGAGATCTGGCGTCGGGCCGCCTGCAGCGCTCCCGGCACGAACTCATCTGGGAGGGACGTGACCTGACACCCGAGTTCGAGGCAGTCCTCGCCAAGGATGGATTTGCGCCGGTCCGGCTGCGGGACCTGGCCGCTCCAAGGGGCGTGCGCTTCCCCGCCTTTGTCCTCCGCCAAGGAACCGCCCACTTCGGCCACGTCTTTCGAGAGAAGTTCACCGAGAGCGAAGACCGCCTCCTCTTCGGCTCCGTGGCGCGGGACCTGAGGGGCGACTGGGCCATCATGCTCACGCGCCGAAGCACGGAGCCGGTGTGGGTCAACCTGGCCCAAGGTTCCGCGTTTGACGAGGACAGGCCTTCGGGAGGGCGATAGAACATGAGCGGGCGAGCTGGCGAGCGGGAGAGGGGGAACAAAGTCAAACGCAACGACCGGGGCAATGGCAACAACGCTCCGCCCCAGTCCCGGTGGCCCAGGCCCGCGGAGCCGCTTTCCGCGAGGAGCCTCTCCCGGTTCCTCACGGAGCTGGTGGCCTGGAAGGAGGGACGAGAAGAGCCCGTGGTGGGGCGCATCCGCGAGACGCGGCCGGACCCCTTCGCCATCCTGGCGGCCACGGTCCTCTCCCTGAGGACGAGAGACGCCGTCACCGAGCGGGCCTTCGATCGCCTGTGGGCCCTCGCCCCCACCCCCGCGGACCTCCTGAACCTTCCCGCGGCCGAGCTCGAAGCCGCCATCAAGCCGGTGGGTTTTTACAAGACCAAGGCCCGCTCCCTCAAGGCCATCGCGGCCCTCCTCCTGGAGCGGCACCAGGGGCAGGTCCCCGCAGAGCTTGATGCCCTCCTCGCCCTGCCGGGGGTGGGCCGAAAGACGGCCAATCTCGTCCTGACGGAAGGCTTCAACACGCCGGGCATCTGCGTGGACACCCACGTGCACCGCATCCTCAACTGGTGGGGATTCGTGGCCACCTCGGAGCCCGACGAAACGGAGCGCGTCCTTCGCTCGGCCCTTCCCCGCCGCTGGTGGATCCCAATCAACGGGCTCCTCGTCTCCTTCGGCCAGACCGTATGCCGCCCCGTGGGACCCCGCTGCGGCGAGTGCCCCTTGAGGCGGGCATGTCCGTACCCGGGTAAGAGAGCAAGTTAGGAAGGGCGGGGCCGGCCGGAGGCCGCAGAGCACCAGCGTTTGCCAGGGCGCGCTTTGACTTTTCCAACACGGCGGACCTACCATGACACTCCCCGGGAGGCAAGGATACCCATGGCGGAAAAGGTTGGATTCGTGGGACTCGGCGCCATGGGGCGGCCCATGGCTGAGCATCTGCTGGCGGCGGTGCCGGACCTGGCCGTGTACAACCGCACCCCTGGCAGGAGCGAAGCTTTGTCATCGCTGGGACCTCGCCTGGCCCCTACGGCGGCGCTGGCGGCCACGGCCGGAGGCGTCCTGGTGACCATGCTCTCGGACGACACCGCCGTGCGGGAGGTGATGGACGGCGGCGTCCTGGCCGCCCTTGGGCCCGGGGGCATCCACCTCTCCATGAGCACCATCGCCCCGCGCACCGCCCGAGAGCTCTCGGAGGCCCACAAGATCCGGGGCGTGACGTACGTGGCGGCCCCCGTTTTCGGGCGGCCCGAAGCAGCCGCGGCTCGCAAGCTCTGGATCACCTGCTCGGGTCCCGCCGGCGCTAAGGTGCGGGTCCGTCCCCTGCTGGAAGCCATGGGCCAAGGCATCTTCGATTTCGGGGAAGATCCCGGCGCCGCCCACGCCGCCAAACTCGCGGGAAACCTCATGATCGCCTCCGCCGTGGAGGCCCTCTCGGAGGCCCTCGTGCTGGCGCGCAAACAGGGGGTCGCCCCCGCCGCCTTCCACGAGATGATCGTCTCGACGCTCTTTCCGGGCACCGTCTTCCAGGGTTACGGGCGCTCCATGGTGGAGCAGCGGTTCGGCCCGCCCGGCTTCAAGCTCGCCCTGGCGCTCAAGGACGAGCGGCTCGTCTTGGACGCGGGGGGCGAGGCCGAGACGCCTTTGCCGCTGGCGAGCCTCCTGCGCGACCGCCTCGTGGCCTGCGCCGCCAAAGGCCGCGGCGGGCTGGACTTGGCCGCCTTATACTTGGAGGCCTTGGACCAGGCGGGACTCGAAAAACCTTCGGGCACGTCCTGACACCATCCTGGGAGGGGATCTTGAAACCATCCGCCGGCCCGTGTCTCGTGCTCTTGGGAGCCCTTATCGCATGGGCGCCCCTCGCGGGGCAGGAGGCCCCTGCCGCCCCGGCGTCTCCCGCGTGCGGCGCGGTGGCCCCGCACCGTCCGAAGATCGGCTTGGCCCTCTCCGGAGGCGGCGCCCGCGGCGAAGCCCACGTGGGCGTCCTCCGGGCCTTGGAGGAGCAGCACATCCCCGTGGACGTCATCGCAGGCACGAGCGCCGGTGCCATCGTCGGGGGACTCTACGCCATCGGGCTCTCCCCCGGCGACATGGCCCGCCTCTTCCGCAAGATCGACTGGAACAAGGTGTTCACAGACCAGGCTCCCTACCACGACCTGCCGTTCCGCCGCAAAGAAGAGCGGCAAACCTACCCTCCGGTCTTCGAGTTCGGCATCAGCCAGAACGGCATCAACTTTCCCAGGGGATTCCTCTCGGGGCAGAAGCAGTCCGTCCTTCTGGAGACCTTCACCTTGAAGGCCGCGGGCGAGGAGGACTTCGACCGCTTCCCCATCCCCTTCAGGGCCGTGGCCACGGACATGGTGGCGGGGGAGCCCGTGATCCTCTCGCGCGGCAGTCTGTCCCAGGCCATCCTGGCCAGCATGTCCGTACCCGGGGCTTTCGCCCCCGTTGAGATCGGAGGCCGTCTCCTGGCGGACGGTGGCCTCGTGGACAACCTCCCCGTAGACGTGGCCAAAGCCATGGGGGCCGACGTGGTCATCGCCGTCAACATCGCCACGCCCCTGGCGGACCGCTCCCAGCTCAAATCGGTGTTTCAGATCTCCAAGCAGGCCATCAGTATCAGCATGGACCGCAACGTCCGAGAGAACCTCAAGCTTGCCAGTGTGGTCATTCAACCGGACCTCACGGGCATCAGCTCCGCCAAGTTCAATGAGGTGGACGAAATCATCCAGAGGGGATACGAAGCGGGTCTCGCCATGGCCGGGAAGCTCAAGGCGTACGCCATGCCGGAGGAAGCTTACGCGCGGCGCATGGCGGCCCTGCGCGGATGGGAAGTGCCCCCGGCCTCACCGAGGCCCCTGGACTTCGTCCGCGTCGAAGGCATCACGCGGGGTAACGTCCAGACCCTCCTGAACCGCATCGGGACCAAGCCTGGCCTGCCTCTCGATCCCAAGGTCCTGGAGCGGGACCTGGATCTCATCAACGGCACGGGGGATTTCCAATCGGTCACCTACCGTGCTGTCGTGGAGGGCACCCGGAAGGGCATCGTCATCCAGGCCAAGGAGAAATCATGGGGACCCAATTATCTGCTGGCGGCCCTCAACGTGGAGGACGATTTCGAGGGCAACGGGTACACGGACCTTCGCGCCCGCCTGGACGTGAGGCCGGCCAATCACCTCGGGGCCGAATGGCGCAACGACGTGGAGGTGGGACGGCGGCGGCGGCTCTTGTCGGAGTTCTATCAGCCCCTGGGGGCTTACGGGCAATGGTTCGTTGCACCCAGCCTGGACTGGGACAACACCCTCGAGAATGTCTACGAGGGCCAGCGAAAAACCGCCGAGTACGGCGTCCACTCCTTCGTGGCGGGGCTGGATCTGGGCGCCCAGCTCGGCCTCGCGGGAGAATTCCGCGTGGGCCTGAGGCGAGGCAATACGCGGGCCAACGTCTCCGCCGGTTCGGCGGACTACCCCGACCTGAATTACCGCGTGGCTGCCGTTTCGGCCCGCCTCAACCTGAACTCGACGGACAACCCCTTCTTCCCTAGGCAGGGTTCCACCCTCATGCTCAAGGGTTTTTTTGCCAGAAAGGGCCTGGGGTCCGAAACGTCGTACGATAAAGTGCAGGCCTTCTGGAGCGGTTACGCGAGCCTGGGGCCAAACACCTGGTTTCTCCACGTGAACGCCGGCTCGAGCCTGGGCTCGGATGTGCCGGTCTACGACTGGTTCGAAACCGGCGGCCTCCTGAATTTCTCCGGCTACCGCCAGGGGCAGCTCAGGGGCCCCTACATGGGCCTGGCGCGGCTGGGTTACTACCGGCAGATCGGGCATCTGTCCCCGGGGCTGGGCGGCGGCCTTTACGCAGGCCTCTGGCAGGAGGCGGGCAACGTGTGGACGAGTTCGCGAGACATATCTTGGACCGGCCTGAGGTTTTCCACGACCCTGATGGTGGGCGCCGACACGTTTCTGGGACCCGTTTACCTCGCGTTCAGCAAAGCGCCGAGAAACCAGGGCATCCTCTATCTCACCGTGGGGAGAAGGTTCTGAGGCGATGACGCGAGATGCGAGACGCGAGACGCAAAGGGCGTTCATCTCACCGTTCCCGCTCACCGCTTGCTGCTCACCGCCTACCTGGCCGCGACCTTGAACCCCAGCTCGGACAACACGGCGGCCAGGGCCTCGCGGTGGTCGCCCTGCAGTTCGATCTCCCCGCCCTTGGCTGTCCCGCCCGTGCCCAGCCGGTTCTTGAGCTGAGAGGCAAGTGCCTTCAGGCCGGCCTCGTTCAGCGCCAGATGGGTGATGACGGTAACGGGTTTGCCGCGGCGCTTCTCCAGGCGGAACTTGGGGCGTTGCTTCTGAGGGGGAAGGCTCTCCACAACCCTGGGCGGACACGTGCACGTGCTCTCCTCCTGTCCGCAGGTGGCACAGCGCTTCACCACGCCCCATCCCTCGCCGCCCAGCCTCTTCCCTTCGCGCGCCATGGCTTCTCCCCTGAACCCTTGAAGTATACGGCCGGGGCGCCGGGCCCGCACTCCGGGTATACTCCCCTTTGGCTGGAGGGCGGCACATGGCGCACGAGAACGGCATCTGGGTGAAGGAGTTTCCCGTGGCGGTGACGGTCACCGACGCGCAGGGACTGATCGTGGAGATGAACAACCGGTCGCTCAAGGCCTTTGAGGAGGACGGCGGAGCGGCGCTCTTGGGTACGAGCGTTTTCGATTGTCATCCCGAACCCGCACGCACCAAGACCCTGGACCTGTACGACCGGCAAGCTCCGAACCACTACACCATCCGCAAGAAGGGACAGAAGAAGATCATCCACCAGCTCCCCTGGTTCATGAACGGCGCCTTCGCGGGGTTCGTGGAAATCAGTATCCCCATACCCGACGATCTGCCGCATTTCGACAGGGACTGACGCGGCGGCCTGGGCCGCGGGACGTGCGTCTCCCCCTTGTCACCTAGGCCTATCTGCCGTAGCGTTGAGGGAAGGACGGGGCGCTCATGCCTCAGTACGACGCCATCATTCTGGGCGCGGGCGCGGCGGGACTGGCCGCCTCCAAGGCCTTGGGACATTTGGGCGCCAAAATTCTGCTGGTGGAGAAGGAGGCCCTGGGAGGCGACTGCATCGCCTGGGGCTGCGTCCCCAGCAAGGCGTATCTCCACGTGGCCCGGCGCCTCCGGGAAGCGCGCAATGACTCCCGGCTGGGTATTTCGGCCGGGAAGGTGACCTTTGATTTCGCGGCGGCCAGGCGCTACGTGACGGACGTGCAGGCCACCCTCACGCGCCAGGACACCCAGGACAGCCTCGCGGGACAGGGCGTGGCCATCGCCTTCGGACCGGCCCGGCTCCTGGGGCCCCATGAGATCAGCCTGGATGGCAAGGTGCTGAGCACGCGCCACATCGTGCTGGCCACGGGGGCTCACGCCGTGGCACCGCCCATCGAGGGCCTTACGGAGACGGGCTTCCTGGACAGCCGCACGGCCCTCCAGATGGAGCGCCTTCCCGCGTCCATGATCGTGCTGGGCGGCGGCCCCATCGGCACGGAGTTCGCCCAGGCCTTCCAGCGCATGGGCGTCGCCGTCACGGTGGTGGAGTCCAACCCGTGCCTCCTTCCCAGGGAAGAGCCGGAGGCGGGCCACTATCTGCTGCGCCTTCTGCGGGCCGAGGGGGCGCGCTTCCTGGGCGAGCGGCGCGCGGTCAGAGCCATGAAGACCTCCGCGGGCAAAGCCCTCGTGCTGAAAACAAAGGACGGACAGGAGGAGACGGTGGAAGCGGAGGAGATCCTCGTGGCCACCGGGCGGGCGCCCAACGTGGAGGGGCTCGACCTGGAGCGGGCGGGAGTGGCGTACGACCGCCAGGGGATCCAGGTGGATAACGCCATGCGCACGACGGCCCGGGGCGTGTGGGCCATCGGGGACTGCAATGGCCTCTACCAGTTCACCCACATGGCCGAGCACGAGGCTGGCGTCTGCGCCAAGAACATCGTGCGCAGCCGCCTGCTGCCCTTCTGGCCCGAGCGCATGCACTTCCGCGCCGTGGCGTGGGTCACCTTCACGGACCCGGAGGTGGCCCACTGCGGCCTCACCGAGGCGGAGGCCAGGGAGCGAGGCATCGACCACCGCGTCCTGCGCTACGACTTCGACCACCTGGACCGGGCGGTCATCGAGGGCCAGCCGGGCGGCATGGCCAAGGTCATCACGGACCACCAAGGGCGCCTGCTGGGCGCGCACATGGTGGGCGCCCACGCGGGCGAACTCCTTCAGGAGCTGGTGCTCGGCGTGCGCATGGGGCTGAAGGTCATGGACATCTCCCAGACGGTGCACCCCTACCCGGCCTTCGTCCAGATGGCCCGCCGCGCCGCCAACGAATATTACGTCCAGACTGTCTACGGAAACCCCCGCCGCGTGGCGTGGCTCAGGTGGCTCGGGGGGTTTGGGAAGAACTAGGGAGCGGGGAGCGGGGAGCCGGGAGCAGGAGGCCCAGAAGAATCCCGGCTAGGGTGCGGTGTCCTCACCCTTCATTCGTTTCGAGTTTTCTCCCCTTCTCCCGTTCTCCCGATCTATCCCTACCCGCTGGCTCGCACGC
>JBBIKI010000061.1:14947-17976 GCA_037445535.1 Acidobacteriota bacterium
GCGAAGCGGTAGTGATAGGACCCGGCCAGGATAAGCAGGAGCAGGCATCCCAGGCCGGCGATGATCCCCGCCGTCCCCAGGGCCAGGAGGACGGGTCCCTTCAAGGCCAGCCAGACGCAGGCGGCGGCCCAGGCCGCAAACAGCAGGACCAGGGCCATCCCCGCTAGGGAGTACGCGGTGGCCACGGCGGCGACCCGCCCACCGTGGGCGCGGATCTCCCCCCAAAAAACCCGAAACGTGAAGACTTCAAACGCTGATGAAGCCCCGAGGCGCGGCTTCAGGGCCATGTCCCCGGGGGGCCCCTGGCGGTGGGCCCTCACGGCACAACCCCAAAGGCCCGCCTGAACGTACAAGTAGCCCGCGAGGACGAGGCCCGCCCACAACGTACATCCCATCAGCAAACCCACGACCAGGGGCCAGCGGCCGAGCACGATCCTGGCCGCTTCCACAACAAGTTCAGTCCCTTGGGCCTCTAGGAGACCGCCTCCCCTGAGCACCACGACGGCGCCCACGGCCAGGGCCGCCAGCGGCACCAGGAGGAGCAGGGCCGTCGCAAGCCCCGCTGCCCAGCCCAGCACCACGAGGCCGGAATTGGAGGCGCTCACCTTTACCCCTCTCACGCAGGCGTAAACCGGATTCACTCGCCACATCCCGCCCCCATTAAACCTCCGCGGGGATTGCCGCGTCTATGTCTTCCTTGGGCATGTTCCCTGCCGCCCGAAAGGAGAAGACCCATGAGCACGCTGATGCGCACCCTGCGGCCCCTTTCCCTTGCCCTTCTGCTGGCCACCTCCGCGGCCTGCGCCGTCACCGCCCGCCCGGCCGCGGTGGTCGTACGAGAAGCCCCTCCTCCTCCCCGGGGTGAAGTGATCCCGGCACCCCCCGGACCTGCCTTCGTCTGGATAGCCGGATGCTGGCGCTGGAACGAACGGTGGGTCTGGCTCCCCGGGCACTACGAGCGGCGTCCCCGCCGGGCAACCGTTTGGGTGGACGGACACTGGGCCATGGAACGGGGCGGATGGATCTGGGTCCCTGGGCACTGGCGGTAACATCGCCCGGCGGTCCAGACGCGCAGGAAGAATCCCCGCCGCCCTACGGTTATACTGGTTTCATCGCCGCATGAAGCAAAGGGATTGAGGAGGGTTGAATGCTGAGCGAGGGCAAGAAAATTCCGGCGTTCTCCGCGCCGGACGAGACGGGCAAGGTCCGAAACCTGGCTGATCTGTCGGGCCCAAAGGGGTTGGTCCTCTACTTCTATCCCAAGGACAACACGCCGGGATGCACGCTGGAGGCGCAGGGCTTCCGCGACCACCTGGCGGAGTTCAAGAGGCGCGGCTTCGCCGTGGCGGGCGTCTCCAAGGATTCCCAGGCATCCCACTGCTCTTTCATCGAGACGCAGGGCCTCACCTTCCCCCTCTTGAGCGATCCGGAAGGCAAGCTCTGTGAGGCCTTCGGGGCCTGGGGCGAAAAGAAGAACTACGGCAAGACCTACCTGGGCATCATCCGGAGCACCTTCATCATCGGCGCCGGCGGCAAGGTTCTCAAGGCCTACACCAAGGTCTCCGCCAAGGGCCACGTGGAGAAAGTCCTCGCGGATCTGGCATGAGAGCGGCCCGGGGAGCCCATCTCGCCGGGGGCGTGGAGGCAAGCCGCCTTCACTTCCGCCGGCTCGCCTCGCGGGATGGCGGAGGAAGAGTCCATGACGCCCCGAGGACGAGGTTCTTGTTCAGCGAGATCTTCCGGTAGAGAGCATCGCCATCGGGGATCGCCAGGGTCGCCGAACCGTCGGAGTGCACCGTGTACTGCACGGGCTTCCCGGTGAAGGGATCGGGGACCCGGGCGTCGGGGAAGGCGGCCAGAGCCGAGGGATAGGCGCCGGCCTCCAGGCCCATCTGGCGGATTTGCAGCCCCAGGCGGGCCATCTGTCTCAGCGCCAGGGTGGCTTGAAGGCGTCCCGCTGCGGCCGACAAGCTAGGTGTCTGAATGGAGCCGATGGTGGACCAGGCGCCCATCAGGAGGGTCCTTGGCGGCGGAGGCGGCGAAGGGGACCGAAGGCCGCAGGGTTCGAGTGTCCACGGCATCTCCCGGCACCACATTCGCAGGTAGGCGGCATGGTCCAGATCGCCGAGGATCCACTCCTTGAGCCGAGCGGACCAGCTTGGCTTCATCCCCAGATAGTCCTCCTCCGTTCCCTTCGCCATCCGGGCCTCGAATTCAGCCATCTCTTTGCCTCGGGACCGCTGCCACACTTCCATCAATGCCACCTTCGGGACAAGGCCACCGAGCCTCGCCACGGCGGCCTTGTCCAGGGATGGGGAACCGGCGGCTTCCTGAAGGACCATGTAGAAGAGGCGCTCGGCGTACGAACCCACGAGGAGCATGAGGGTTTCCGGTTCCCGCTCGGCCGCGGCGGCCAAAACCGATAGGGCTTCGGCGCGCCTGAAGAATCGTTCCACGTCTCCCTGGCTCGCGGCCTCTCGGGCGTCGGCGGCAAGCAGGCGGGCCGCCTTGATGGAGGGCATGCCCCATCGATCTTCTGCCCCAGGCACGGCGCTCACGTCACACACCTTCGTCCCTGCTGCCCGGTCCAGAAGGGCGAGGGCCGGTGCGTTTCGCTCTTGGATGACCTTGAACTGCGCGACCTGAGCCGGGGTCCAGCGCGAGGAGGGCGTCTCCGCGAGGGACTTTAGACCCGCACGCTCCGGCTGAAAGATCACCACGGCCCGGGCACCGGCCCTCAGCCAGACGGCTCCGTTCTCTTCCTCTTGGGGTGCCTTGGTTTGGTAGGCCGCCGGATCCAGCGGCCCCACCTTGGCCTCGAACTCCTTGCGGGCTTCGGCCAGTTCGTTCTCACCGTGCAGGCGCAGATAGAAGATTCCCGCGAGGGTCGCCAAGGCGACCAGTGCCAGAATTCGGACGGTCCAACGGAACCAACGCTTTTGCCACATCGTGTCCCCCCCTCAAAGTCCGGCGTCGGCGGCGTCAGAGAGTTTGTCCACGTTCCCGTGAGTCCCGGGCCGCTCCAGCAC
>JBBIKI010000062.1:0-17857 GCA_037445535.1 Acidobacteriota bacterium
GAGCGCGGGCGCGGGGGCCGCCTGCGGAGGAGGCTGAGGAGGCTGAGGAGGCTGCGGCGGCGGGGGAAGGGCCGGCTCCATGGCCTGGGCGGGGGATCGTTCGCCTTGGTGCTCCTCCTCGTCCCGGGCCGGGGCAAAGCGGGCATCCTGGCTCTGGGCTTTACGAATCACCTGCTCGATGATCTTCTTGAGGGTTTCGCTGACCCCTTTACCGGTGATAGCGATGGAAGGAAAGGAAGGGACCTCGCGCCAGTTCAGCCGCTCCTCCAGCTCGTCTATCTGAGCGAGGCCCTGGAGGTCCTGCTTGTTGTACTGGAACACCAGGGGGATGGCGTCCGGGTCGAGACTATTGAGCTTGAGGTTGGCCTTGAGATTCTCCAGGCTTTCCACGTTGGCGTCCATCATGACGGCCTGGGCGTCCGCCACGAAGACCACGCCGTCACTTCCTCTGAGGACGATGCGCCGGGTGGCGTCATAGAAAACCTGGCCGGGGACCGTGTAGAGCTGGACGCGGACCTTCATGCCCCGGATCGTGCCCAGCTCCATGGGCAGGAAATCGAAGAAGAGGGTGCGGTCCGTCTCCGTGGCCACGGTGAGCAATTTGCCCTTCCGGTCAGGGTGGGTGGACGCGTAGATGTGTTCGAGGTTCGTGGTTTTCCCGCAGAGCCCGGGGCCGTAATAGACGACTTTGAAGGTGATCTCCTTCGTGGCCCTATTGATCATGACCATGGTCGCTCTCCTTCTGCATCCCCAGGCTTGCCAACCTTCGGTAGAGATGGCGCCGCTCGATCTGAAGCTCCTCCGCCGTTCGTGAAACGTTCCCTGCGTGGCGGGCAAGGGCCCGCTTGATGAACTCCCGCTCGTAGGTCTCGCGGGCCTCCTTCAGGGGGCCCGTCCAGGGCAGGCCGCTTTCCTGGGACGAAGCGGGCATCTGTCCCGTGACGATGGGCAGGTCCCCCACGCCCACGTCGCTCCCCGGGACCATGATAACCATCCACTCCATGAGATTCCGCAGTTCGCGCACGTTGCCCGGCCAGGGGTACCGCAGGAGTGCTTCCGTGGCCTCCCGCCCGAGAACCTTGGGTGGCCTGCCGTATTGGCGGGCGAAGAACGTCAGGTAGTAGCCGCACAGGAGGGGGATGTCGGAGGCCCGGGCCCGCAACGGGGGCACCATGATGGGCAGGACGTTGAGGCGGTAGTAAAGGTCCTGGCGGAACCGCCCGGCGATGATCTCGTCGGCCAGGTTCTTGTTGGTGGCCGCCAGGACGCGGACGTCGACCCGAAGGGTCTCGGTTCCCCCCACGGGTTCGAAGGTCTGCTCCTGGAGAACCCGGAGGACCTTGGCCTGGGTCGTGAGGCTCATGTCGCCCACCTCGTCCAGGAAAAGTGTCCCGCCGTCGGCCTGTAGGAATTTGCCTTTCTTGTGTTCGATGGCGCCCGTGAATGAGCCCTTGCGGTGACCGAAGAGCTCGCTCTCGATGAGCTCCGTGGGAATGGCGGCGCAGTTCACCTCAACGAAGGGCTCGTCGTTGCGGTCGCTGTAGGCGTGGATGAGGCGAGCCACGAGCTCCTTGCCCGTGCCGTTCTCGCCGTAGACGAGCACGCGGCCCGCCGTGGGGGCGGCGCGCCGGATCTGGTCCTTGAGCTTGCAAATGGCCTCGCTTTCCCCGACGAGCGTGATTTCCTCGCGCATCCGTTCTTGGAGGATGAGGTTTTTCTCCTCCAGGCGCCGCTTCTTGAGGGCGTTGCTCACGGTCAGAACGACGCGGTCGAGGGAGAGCGGCTTCTCGATGAAATCGAAGGCCCCGAGCCTGGTGGCCTTCACGGCCGTCTCGATGGTGCCGTGGCCCGAGATGACCAAGACCTCCGCCGGCACGGCGCTTTCCTTGAGCTTGGCCAGAACCTGAAGGCCGTCCATGCCCGGGAGCCAAACGTCCAGGAGGATCACTTCGTGGTCCCCGTGGGTGGCCAGCGGGAGGGCTTCTTCGCCGCTCGCGGCCTCCTCCACGGCGTAGCCCTCGTCCTGGAGGATTTGTCTCAAGGTGCTTCGGATGCCCGACTCGTCGTCTACGATCAGTATGCGGCCTTTAGGCATGGTCACGACTCCTCAGATCGGTAGCGAAACCACAAAGCCGGCGCCGCCCGTGTACCCTTCGTCCACGTGAATGGTTCCCCCGTGCTCTTCCAGGATGCGGACTACGATGGCCAGGCCGAGGCCGGTGCCCTTTTTCTTAGTGGAAAAGTAGGGGAGGAACATCTTGTACCGGTCCTCGGGATCGATGCCCGGGCCCGTATCGCGCACGGTGACCACGGCCCGGCCCTCGTCCTCCCGGAGCGAGATGCTTACCGTGCCCGCCATGTCCATGGCCTGAAGGGCGTTCTCGAACAGATTCTTGAAGACGCGGCCCATGTGCTCCACGTCCATGCGCACTGGGGGGAAAGTGCCGGGGATGTCCAGGCTGAATCGGACTTCCGCCGAGGCCGTCTCGTAGGCCGAGGCCGTGTCCCGGATCAGGGCCGGGAGGGACGAAGGCCTCAGCCGGAGCTCCGGGAGGCGCGCGAAGCGCGAGAAGGCGTTCACCATGTTCATCATGGCCTCCACCTCCCGCTCGATGGCCTCCGTGCCTTCGATCACGGCCGCTTCCATGTCAGGAGATTTTTCCAGGGCCTTCTTATGGATGCGCTGGGCGGAGAGCCGGATGGGCGTGAGGGGGTTCTTGATTTCGTGGGCCATGCGCTGGGCCGCCTCTTGCCATGCCGCGATGCGCTGGGCACGGGAGAGCTGGCTCACGTCCTCCAGAATGATGAGGTTGCCGAAGACGTCGCCGGACGGGTCCCTCATGGGGGTCGCCGACACGGAAAGGATCATCTGGCCTTCCCGCGCGTTGAGGGTCATCTCGTGATTGAAGACCGGCCGCTGGGGCAGGCCCGCGAGGATGGCTCCCACGGGGGCCCATTCGGGCCGCGACACCACGCTTCGCAGCGACTGGCCGCGCTCCACGCCGAGGATCTCCCGGGCCTTGGGGTTGAGGGTGCGGATCTCCCCGTCGGGTCCCGTGGAGACCACGCCGATGTTGAGCGTCTCCATGAGGGTCTCGATGTGCCGCCGGCGGCGCTCGGCCGATTCGGTGGTGAGGCGCAGTTCGGCGTTGCTGAGCTCCAGCTCGCTCTTGCTCACCTCCAGCTCGCGCGTCATCCGGTTGAAGGATTCCACCACCGTGCCGATCTCGTCCCTCGCGTCGTAGGGAATGCGGTGGGAGAGGTTGCCCCGGGACAGTTCCTTCGTTCCTTCCAGAAGAAGCTGGAGGGGCACGCTGATCTCACGGGAGAGGCGGGAGCCTACCCAGACGGCCACGAACGTCACCAGGAGGGTGAGGGCCAGGAAAGAGGACACCATGGAGGTCTTGAGGGCTTTTCGCTGGCTCCTTATCTGGAGGTATTGCTGGTTGTTCTCGGCGATGAACCGGGCCCGTTCGAAAAGCTTGCGGGGGAGGGTCGCGCCCACCACCACTCCGAGCTGCGGGTCCACCACCACCCCGCTCAGGACCGTGGGGGTTGGAGACAGGTCCACCCATCCCTTCAGTCCGCCGGGCTGGAAGATCTTGCCGGCCGTGTAGGCGTTCATCTCCGGAAATTTGGCCGGCAGCTTGAGAAGGAACGTGCCGTCGCGGGCCACCAGGCCAAGCGAGTCCAGGTCGCCGGCGTTCCAGAGCTGCGCCGCGAGGGCCGGGCGCATCCCGGGGGAGACCTGCCGAAGCTGCCAGGCGAGGGCCTGGGCCTTCCGGTACGTCTGGTCCCTCACGAGGTCCATGGATTCGTCCACGAGCTGCTGTCCCGCCGCGGCGAGGCTGTTGACGGGTGAGCTGAACCATCGGTCCACGGTGGATTCGATGAGCATGATGGCCCCGATGAACAGAAGCAGGGAGGGCAGCAGCCCCAGGAGGACGAAGGCCGTGAGGAGGCGCGTGCGGAACCGGGCTCCCTCCCGCAACCGCCGCCATTCCAAGAAGCCTTTCACCAGCTCGCGGAAGAGGATGAAGAGGAGGACGGTCATGAGAAGGAGGTTGGCGAGTGAGAGGGCCGTGAGGAGGAAGCTGCCCGCGGGTGTCAGGCCAGAGGAGTCCTGCTGGTGGCGCGTCGCGACGATGAAGCCCACCACGAGAGCCAGACCCGCGCTGGCCACGAGGATGATGGCGAGCCTGGGGGAAAGGTGCGGTCTCATGGCGTCGAAAGGGTCTGGCTGACCCAGGGCGTCTGGACGTCCCAAGGGATGATCCAGAGCGCGAAATCGTCCAGGACGTGAACCTGTGCCCTCACCGTGTAGGTGCCTTCGGAGGGGTCCAGGTTGGCGACGGACGTGACCTTCAGGTCCACCACCTCTTCCATGTACTTGGCCATTTCGTCCCAGGTTCCCACCACCCGCTCGTCCGTCACCTCGTCGTTCACCTTGGTCTTCAGGGCAAACTGGCGCGTGAGGTTATCGTATTGGACGGTGTGGACCACCTTGCGGCGTACCACGGTCCTGGGGGACCACAGAAAGCGGTGCTTGAGCACCTCCACCGTGAAGGTCAGGCTCACGGGCCGGGTGGACATGATGGCTTCCTTGAGGTCAGATCGGTCGAAGGCCGAACCCACGGCAAAGGAGACCACCAGGTCCTGGTCCTGGTAGCGCCAGACCAGGCCCTTCACGAAGGGGCCGCCCGCGGCCAGGACGGGCAGGGCCGCGAGGAGGAGCATAAGGAAGGATGTCATGGCGCGATGTGTGAGCCTCACCCGGTTACCTTCGGCTTTCATGGTCAACGTTGATGGCACTGCCTTTCGGGAGCGGGGAGCGGGGAGCGGGGAGCCGGGAGCGGGGAGCCGGGAGCCGGGAGCCGGGAGCTAACGGCTGATCGCTGATCGCCGGGCTTTTCCTCATCTCCTCATCCCCTAAAGCACGTTCGCGGCGATTTCGGCCAGATCCGAACGTTCGCCCCTGGAGAGGGTCATGTGTCCCGCCAGGGCTTCACCCTTGAACCGCTCCACGACGTAGGTCAGCCCGTTGGAGGAGCTGTCGATATAAGGGTTGTCGATCTGGTATGGGTCTCCCGTGAGGACGACCTTCGTGTTTTCTCCCGCGCGGGTGATGATGGTTTTCACTTCATGGGGCGTGAGGTTCTGAGCCTCGTCGATGATCATGTACTGATTGGGGATGGAGCGCCCGCGTATGTAGGTGAGGGCTTCGATCTGGAGGATGCGCTGGTCTACCAGCTCACGGTAGGCGTCGTGGCCGCGGTTGCTGTAGGAGAGGTTGAGCAGGAGCTCGAGGTTATCGAAAATGGGCTGCATCCACGGTTTGAGCTTCTCTTCGAGCTCTCCGGGCAAGAAGCCGATATCCCGGCCCATGGGGAAGATCGGTCTCGTTACCAGGAGGCGCTGGTACACCTGCTGATCACTCACCTTGTTCAATCCCGCCGCCAGCGCCAGGAGGGTTTTGCCCGTGCCGGCCTTCCCCACGAGGGTCACGAGGGGGATCTGGTCGTTGAGGAGGAGGTCGATGGCGAACCGCTGTTCCTTGTTGCGCGGGGTGATGCCCCAGAGCGGCTTGGTTTCCTCCACGGGGGCCAGGATGCCTTCCGCGGGCACGTGTTTGGCGAGAGCCGTGTGAGAGGGGTTCTCCTCGTCCACCAGCAGCGCCATCTCGTTGGGGTGGAGGTCCCATTCGCACGGAAGTGCCTTCTTGGAGAACAGAGCGTCGAGGGTCTTGCGGGGAACCGTGAGGGTGCGCCAGCCGCCGTAAAGCTCCTCCACGTGGACCTTGTCCGTCTCGTAATCCTCGGCCGGCACGCCCAGGGCGTCGGCCTTCACCCGGAGGTTCGTATCCTTGGTCACGAAGACCACGTCCTTGCCCTGGCGCTTGTAGGCCAGGGCCACCCCGAGGATCAGGTTGTCGGCGCTCCCTTCCCGGATGGAGCGCGGCAGGACCGGATCGAGCTCCTCCACGACGACGCGGAGGGTCCCCCCGGATTCGAGCGCGATGCCGCTGGAGAGGGGCCCCTTGAGCCGCAGGCGGTCCAGCTCGCGGGAGACCTCCCGGGCGTTGCGGCCGATCTCCGTGACCTCCCGCTTGAACCGGTCAACCTCCTCGATGACCCAGATGGGAATCACCACCTCGTGCTCCTCGAAGCGGAAAATGCAGCGCGGGTCGTGGAGCAGAACGTTGGTGTCCAGGACATAGGTGCGGCTCATACGATCTCCTTGAGGACCTTGGCGACCTCGGCCAATTGGGCGGGCCGTTCCTGGGGGTTTTTCTTCAGGCACCACAGGATGAGATTCTCCAGGCTCGCGGGGAGGCGGGCCAGCCGGGAGGGCGGCACGGGCTCTTCCTTGAGCTGTTTCAGGACGATGAGCGTTGGATTGTCCCCCGTGAAGGGGTCCTGGCCCACCACGAGAAAGTAGCAGAGGAGGCCGAAGCAGTAGATGTCTGACCGGCCGTCCAGAGGCTGGCCCTGGATCTGCTCCGGGGAGACGTATTTGGGCGAGCCCACGAAGCGGCCTTCGCCCGTGAGATCCATGTCGCCCAGCGCTTCGTAGGCGATGCCGAAATCCAGGAGCTTGGGGATTCCCGCGGGGGTCAGAATGACGTTTTGGGGTTTGAGGTCTCGGTGAACGATGCCCAGGTGATGGGCCTCCGACAGGCCGTCCGCGATGCCGCGAAGGATCTGGATCTTCTGGCGCAGCGTCGCCTTCCGGCCTTCGCCTTCCCGAATCCACTGGCTCAAGGTCCGGCCTGGGATGTACTCCATGGTGAGGAAGGTCAGGTCCCGCCATGTGCCCAGATCGAACACCCTCACCACGTTGGGGTGGGTGATCTTGCGGGTGAGCTTGATCTCCCGAAGGAAGCGTGCGCGCGCGGCTTCGTCCATATCTGGCCTGCGGCGCAGGGTCTTGAGCGCCACTACCTCGTCCAGGTCCCTGTCCTTCACGCGAAAAACCTGGCCCATGCCGCCCCGCCCCAGCTCATCGAGAATTTCATAGCGTCCCGCGATGACGGAGCCCGGGGGCAGTTCCAGCGCGGAGAGGTCTTTCAGGGCCTCGCTGGCGCTGGAGTACCGGTCCAGCAGGTCGGGGGCGAGCATGCGGCGGATGAAATCCTTCACGGTGGTGCTGAGGGAGAGGCCCTTGAAGAGGTCCCTGTCCCAAGCCGCTCGGGGTGTTTCCTCGGTCCCTCCGGGCGGGCTGCCCGAGAGCAGGTGGAGGAGCAGGGCGCCCGCGGCGTACATATCACTGGCCGTGGAGAGGTTTTGGTGCTGGAGGGTCTCGGGCGGCAGGTAGAGGGCCAGCGGGTCGGAGGGTAAGGCGAGGAGCAGATCCTCGTACCCGTGCACGAGCCCGAAGCCTTGAACTTTCACGCGTCCGTCCAAGTCCATGAAGACCGAATCGGGAGAGAGGTGTCCGTGGAGGAGGCGGCGAGCGTGGGCTTCAGCGAGGGCCTCCAGGATCTGCCTGGTCTTGTCGAGCGCGGCGTACGGAGCCGGGTGGTAACCCTCCCGCAGCCAGTCGGCGAGGGGACGGCCGTCGAAGGCTTCGTAAACCAGGAGCACCCGGCGCCGGTCCGTCTCCAGATCCCGCAAGGCCAAAACCGACGGATGGTTCAGGCCCAACGTGCGCTGGACCTCTTCTTGGTCGTCGGCGAGCTTTCCCGCGGGCCCTCCCGAGGGCGCCACGAGAATCCGCGCGCTCACGTGCAGGGAGTCGTCGCGGCCCTCGTGCCAAAGACCGTATCGGCCTTCACCTAGGGACTTTCCCAGGAGGTACCGCCCGCCGCCCGCGCTCTCGGGTCCGGAGGGCTGGCTGAGGACGTCCTCCAGGCGATCCCTGGCGTCTAAAAAGGCCATGTTGATGGCTAGGATTTGGCGGTAGCGCTCGGCGGCCTCATCGCGGTCCCCCAAATCCTGGCGAGCCCGCCCCGTAACATAGAGGCGCCAGAGTTTGGAGTCCCCCCCGGTTTCGGGCAAGCCTTCGAGGCAGGTGAGGGCCAGCCGCGGCTGGCCTAGGGCGAGAAAGAGCCGGGACTTGAGGATGCTCGTCCTCACGGGGTCCGCCGCCGTGCTGGGCAGGGCCTGGAGGCGCTGAAGGAGTCCTTGCCATTCCTCCTCGCCAGCGGACAAGTCGACGGCCTCTTCCCACTCGCCCGATTCGAACGCCATCCGGCTGGCGGCGCTGGCATCGCCGGCGGCGAGGAAGCACTGCTTGGCCATGCCGTGGAGGCCGGCCTGCTGGAAGCACTCCGCGGCGGGAAGGTAGGCCTGCACCCTGAAAAAGAGGTTCCCCGCCATCTCGTAGTCGCCCATCTCCCGCCGCAGCTCCGCCGCCCCGGGCAGATTGCCCGCCAATTCGAAGAGGGCGGCGGCGCGGTCTTTCTTGCCTGCTTGCGCGAAGAGGCGGGCCGCCTCCTCACTTTCTCCCTTGGCCGCGAGAGCTTCGGCCTGAAGGTCGAGGGGCGTGTCCTTGGCCTTTTCCGCCAGTGAGGCAACCCGGTCCGGGGATCCGCCACGCCGGTAGCACTCCATGGCTTTGGTGTAGCTCTTGGCTGCTTCCCAGCACTGGCCCGCTTGGATATCCCGGTGGAGCGATTCGTAGACCTCCGCGGCCCTGGTGTAGGCTTGGCCCTGTTCGAAATAGCGCGCCACCTCCGCCGTAAGCTCCCGGTTCTGGAGCTGCTCGGAGGGTGTCAGGGCCTCGTCAGCGGGGGTCTGCTTGAGGGCTTTTTCGAAGAGGAGGAGGGCCTTGCCTACGTTTCCTTCCTGCATCAGCAGGCGGCCCGCCTCCATGTAGCGGCCACTCTGTTCGAAGTAGTGGGCCGCGAGCTGAGAGCTGCCTCCCTTGAGGGCGATGAACGCCGCCTGGGCCCGGTTTCCCGTCTCACCCATGATCTGGGCGGCTCTGGCGTATTGGCCGTGCCGGCTGAGAATCTCCGCGGCGGAGGCGGGGTCGCCCGCACGGAGAAGGAGATCCACGGCGGGGGATATCCTTCCCAGGGATTCCTCCAGGTCGGCGGCTGCGCGGAGGTCGCCGCCCTTCATATACATTTTGACCGCCTTCTCACGCTCCCCCGCGGCCTTGTACAAATCCCCGGCCCGGAGATAATTTCCTTTGAAATAGGCCCGCCAGGCTTCTCGGGTTAGCTGGGACACATGACCTCCACTGAAGGGAAGACTACTGCCTGGGCCCTTGTGTGTCAATTATGACCCACCTCTTACAGCCTTTCGGGGGCAAGGGAATTCCAGCGGGGGAATCGCGGCCGCCACTTGACGGTCTTGGTTCGGGGGTCCATACTCACCGTGAGAAAGGGGGTTAACCCATGAAGCGCATGGCATTGATCTTCCTCCTGATGGCTTCGGCCACCCTCGCGGCGCAGGCCGCTTATAGGATCCAACTTCGAGACGGGAAGGTGATCACCTCCGATGATGCCATGCTCGTTAAAGACGGCATGGCGTATTTCACCAAGGCCGGGGTCTATTTCTACGTTCCGGCGGAGCAAGTGGACCAGGCGGCCACGGACCGCCTGAACACGGAAGCTTCAGCTCCGGCGACCCGGGCTCCCGAGGTCTCCGCGGCCCCGGCTGCCAAACCCCTGGTCATCGGCGAGGACCAGCTCGACGTGATCAAGAAGCGCAGCCGGCTTGCCAACGAGGGCCAGCTCGATGCGAATTCCAAGCCTGCGGCGGGAAGCGCCCCTGTCAAGAATGGCTCCCAACCAGCGGAGCCGAGCGCAAGCAGGAGCGACGCGCAAGCGAAGCTGGCGGATCTTATGCAGCAGCAGTCGTCCCTTCAACAGGAGCAGAACAGCCTCTCGACGCAGCTCTCGGACTTGAAGGACAGCTACAACCAGAGCCCGCAGAACGACGACAAACAGCGGATCCAAAGCCAAATTGACAGCGTGTCGGCCCAGTTGGGGTCGGTTCAGAACCAGCTGTCTGGTCTCCAGGGGCAGATCTCCTCGGCACAACAGGAGATGATGGCCGCTCCCGTGGAAGTGGACATCAACCGCGGCGGCAAATAGGCGGAAATTAGGCAGGCACTTCGTAAGGGGAAGGGGACCACTCCTTCCCCTTTTTCGCGTTGCAGGAGCCAACCTGTCCGGGAGGGCGGACAGGCGTCTGTCCTGAACACAGATAGGGCGCGGGGCGCGGCATGAACGCCCTTTGTTTGCAGCACGTTTCAAAGCTCCCAGGTGGCACGGCCGTTGCGTGGAGAGGGCCTTGGAGGTTGCCATGAAACGCGCCAAAGCCTTCTGGATCGCCGCTGTTGCGGGCACCGCGGTGTGGCTCGCTCCCTTGCCTGCGCGAGCCCAGGACTATGGAAATTACACGATCGTCCGGGCCATCAGCGGGAGCGGGACTTTGCAGCCCGCCAACGGCGGCCAAAACCAGGCTCTCGTTCGGAATCTCCCCCTCATGGACGGAGATACGCTGTGGACTGACAGTGATGGCCGCGTGGATCTGCTCATGCAGGACGGGAACCACCTGTACCTGGACGGCTCCACCCGCATCGAGATCGACCGGTTGCCCGCCCAGGCCGCGGGGACCGCGAAGGCCCTGCGGCTCAGGCTGTGGAAAGGGAACCTGCTCTTGGACGTGCAATCCTGGAGCCCGGCCATGACCTCCTACGTCATTACCACGCCTTCTGCCTCCCTCAGCCCCTCCAGAGCGGGCCTCTACCTCCTTGACGTGGAGAACGTGGACCGCACGCGCGCCGTTTGCGTGGAAGGCTCCTGCGCCGTAGCCAGCGCCGGCCAGTCGGTAACCCTGAACGGGCGCCTAATGACCTACGCGGAGTACGGCTATCCTCCCCTCGCCCCAATGAACTCCACGACCTTACCCGCGGGCCTCATGCAATTCAGGGATTCGAACGTGGCACCACTGAGGGGGGGCGACCTCTCCAGACAGTACCTGCCGAGCGACCTGTCGGCCTACTCTTCGGACTTGGACTCCTACGGCAGTTGGAATTACCAGCCCACGTACGGTTACGTGTGGTGCCCCAGTGACGTGGGACCCGGCTGGGCTCCCTACACGGACGGCCAGTGGGCGTACAACTCCTGGGGCATGACGTGGGTGCCCTACGAGCCGTGGGGCTGGGCGCCCTTCCACTACGGGCGCTGGATCTTCTCAGCGGGCATCGGCTGGGGATGGTGCCCCATGCCGTACTTCGCCCCCGCGTGGGTGAGCTTCTGGTGGGGCGACGCGGGGTGGCTCGGCTGGTGTCCTCTGGACTACTGGGGTTCGCCCCTCTGGGGCCCCGGAGGTTGGTACAGCTGTCCCGTGGGGAACATTTACAACACCAACATCAACACGATCATCGTCCGCCACAGGGACGCTCCGCCGCCCCAACCCATTTACCCGCGGGCCCAGGGAAGCCCCGGTACCCTTCAAGGGAGCGGTCCCCGCGGCTCTCACCTGACCGCCGCGGGGTCCTTGAATCTCTCCCCCCGTGACGCGAGAGAGTTCCGGGATGGCCGTCTCTCCTCACGCGACCTGAGGTCCAGGCTCACGGACCCCGTCTCTCTGAACCGCCGCGCCTATCCTTCCATCCAGGCCGGCGACAGGAACGGCATGCCGAGAGAGAACCCCTCACAGCGGGATCTGTCTAATTCCAGGGTGGGCCGGGGTGAGCCTTCCGTGGGACGGGGCAGCAACCTTTCTTCAAGCCGGAACTTCCAATCTCAGGACCGGGGAAGCCTCTCCCGCGGTCCGCGCACGCCAGTGGAACCCGTGCCCGGCCGTCGAGACACCGCGGGGCGAAGCTGGACCTCACCGCAGGGTGCCGGCGGAAACCTTCAGAACAACCGGTCGCTGCAGGAAAGCCAGCAACCGCGCCAGCCCCTGCCGCAGAGCGAGGTGCGCCCTTACTCGCGCGCTCCGAATCCGTCGGGCGGGTACCGCCAGCCCATCCAGCCCCAGCAGCGGTCTTACAGCGAGGGCGGGTATTCAGGGTACGTGCCCGAGCGCCAAGCTCCCCAGCGTTCTTGGGGCGGCGGCGAGCCACGGAGCTACCCCAGCGTTGGGTCCGGGGGTGGCGGCGGCGGGGCACCTTCCGCCCCACGCTACATTCCCAGCCGCCCGTCCCTAGGCTCGGGCGGGGGTGGAGGGTTCCGCTCAGGCGGGGGTGGCGGCGGGGCTCGCTCCGCTCCTCCTGCTCCTTCTGGCGGCGGCGGCGGCCGACATCGAAGGTAACAGCGTCCTCCCTTTTCTCCACCCGTTCCTTTTTTAAGGCGCGGCGGCGAGGCCCCTCGGGGCCTCGCTCCTTTTAGGGCCTATCCATACATAGGTTTCGGTCGCGCGTGCGGCGCCGGGAGAGCCGTGGGGGCCGACGTTAGATTTGGCTGGGGTCTTTTAGGCTTGCGAAGACCTGCCTCGCGTTGTAGACGGAATCGCGCTCCACGGGCACGCGGCCCGCCCGGCGGATGAGGTGGAGGAGGGTCTCCAAGCCGACACCCACGGGTGTCACGGCTCCAGCATCGTGGGTGATCCGCTCCTCCACCACCGTGCCGTCCACGTCGTCGGCCCCGTACCACAGGGCCGCCTGGGCGATCTTCAGGCCTACCATGACCCAGTAAACCTTGATGTGGCCGATGTTGTCGAAGAGGAGGCGCGAGACAGCCAGGGTCCGGAGGTTGTCGTCGCCGGTCACGTCCGGGAGGTCCGCGTAGGGTGTGTTGGCTTTGTTGAACTGGAGGGGGATGAAGCACATGAAGCCCCCCGTCTCGTCCTGGAGCGCCCTGAGCCGCAGGATGTGGTCCACTCGGTCCTCCACCGTTTCGAGGTGGCCGTAGAGCATGGTACAGTTGGTGCGGATGCCCATCTGGTGCGCCGTACGGGCCAGATCGAGCCAGCGCTCGCCGCTGATCTTGTGAGGGCAAATTTTCTTGCGAAGCTCCTCGCCCAAGATTTCCGCGCCGCCGCCCGGGAGCGATCCCATGCCCGCCTCGCGCATGGCCGCGAGGATCTCCGCGGGGCTCTTGCCTTCCCGCTTGGCGTAATAGTCCACCTCCACGAGGGTGAGCGTCTTGAGGTGCACCGAGGGGTTGGCGGCCTTCACCGCGCGGAGCATCTCCAGGCAGTCCTGGAAGGAGAACTTGGGGTCGAGGCCGCCCACGATGTGAATCTCCTCCCAACGTTGGCCGGGCTCGGGCGTGGCCTTGCGGACGATCTCCTCCAGGGACAGCCGGTAGCCGCCCTCCTGGCCGGGTTTCCGGGCGAAGGCGCAGAAGGTGCACCCTGAGATGCAGAAGTTCGTGTGGTTGATGTGGCGGTTCACGTTGAAGTAGGCCGCGTCGCCGTTTTTGGCCTCGCGCACGCGGTTGGCGAGGACCCCCAAGGTGTGGATGTCCTTCGAGCGGAACATCGTCACGCCGTCTTCGAAAGAGAGGCGCTCGCCCGCCTCCACCTTGTCCACGAGCGGGAGAAGCCCCGCGTCGCGCACCCGGTCGCGCGGGAGCCATGATCCGGGTCGTCCGATGGCGGCTGCGGCGGAATCGGGAATCTGCATGGGGGCGGTTGCTCCTTAGACGCCGGTGATCAGGTGATCAGGTGATCGGGTGATCGATCACCTTGTGCCAGATCACGGGATCACGACTTCCGGGGGCCCTCATCCGGCGTATTCGACGGCCTTCATTTCCCGGATCATGGTGAGCCGGATGCGGCCTGGGTAGTCCATCTCGTCCTGGATCTTCTTGGTCATTTCCGAGGTGAGGAAGGGGAGCCGGTCGTCATTCACCACGTCGGTCTTCACGATGATCCTCACTTCGCGGCCCGCCTGGATGGCGAAGCTCTGTTCGACCCCCTCGAAGGAGTTGACGATGCCCTCCAGGGTCTCGATGCGTTTGATGTAGTCCGTCAGGGACGCGCGGCGGGCGCCGGGGCGCGAGCCGGAGATGGCGTCGCACACGGCCACGAGGATGGAGATGGGGTGGATCACTTCCACGTCTTCGTGGTGGCTCTCGATGGCGTTCACCACGACCTCGTGCTCACCGTACTTGCGGGCGGCTTCTCCGCCGAGTTCGGGGTGCGTACCTTCCTTCTCGAAGTCGATGGCCTTGCCGATGTCGTGGAGGAGCCCCGCGCGGCGTGCCATGGTGGCGTCCAGCCCCAATTCCGCGGCCATGCTTCCCGCCAGTTCGGCCACCTCCTTGGCGTGGTTCAGCACGTTCTGGCCGTAGGAAGTGCGGTACCTGAGCTTGCCCACGAGTTTGATGATCTCGGCGTGGGGCGGATCGAGCTTGAGGGCGGCGAAGGCCTCCTCGCCCGCGGTCTGGATGTCGCGCTGGACCTTCTTGGCGGCCTTGGCCACTACCTCCTGAATCTTGCGGGGATGGATCTTGCCGGCCTGAATGAGGCGCTCGAGGGACTGGCGGGCGATCTCGCGCGCGACGGGGTTAAAGCCCGAAATGACTACCGTGTTCGGGTCGTCGTTGTTGATGAGGAGCTGCATGCCCGTCTGCTCCTCGAAGTACCTGATGTTTCGCCCCTCGTGGCCGATGAGGCGTCCCTTGATACCTTCGTCGGGGAGCTTGAGGATGGAGGTGGTGCGCTCCACCACCTGGTCCGTGGCCACGCGCTCGATGGCAAGCGTGATGATCTTCTGGGCCTCCATCTCCGCCGTGCGCTGGGTGTCTTCCTTGATCTGGCGGATCAGGTTGGCCGCCTCGTGCTCGGCTTCGCTTTTGAGGTTGGTCACCAGTTGCTTCTTGGCTTCTTCCACCGTGAGCCCTGAGACCCGCTCGAGGCGCTGGTTGTATTCCTCCTCAAGATCCTTCATCCCTTCGCGCTTGGCTTCGAGGGCTAGGAGGTCCGCTTCGATGGCGTCCTCACGCTCCTTGAGGGCGCCCGCGGCCGCCTCCTGCTCCCGCTCGACCCGCTGGAGCTGGGCGTCGCGGCGGTTCATGGCGCGTTCAATGTTCTTCACGGACTCGAGGCGCTTCTGGTACTCCTGTTCCATCTCGGAGCGCTCCGAGGACCACTGCTCCCGGGCCTTGGCGATCTCCAGTTTTCGAAGGTTTTCGGATTGGGTCCTGGCGTCGCTCAGGAGGCGCTGCACTTCGTCCCGCGCCTTAGCCACCGATTGGACGCCGAGCTTGTTGCACAGAAGCCATCCGCCCAGGATTCCTCCTCCCAGGCCAAGGAGCAGTGCCAGAATGATCCAGTAGTAGGCCGTCATGGGCCTATCCCTCCTTTGGGACTTGCGGTGAATCTAGATGAAGGCATATGCGTCAAGCCCCGCGCTCCGAAGCGCGGCGGCGATGGCCCGGAGGCGCCCTTCGGGGACGGGGGCCAAGCCCCGGTCCGCCGGGCCGCGGTCCAGCGTGTAGATCTGGACGCTCCGGGGGTGAATGCCGGTCGTGAGGCGGATCCAATCCGCCACCTCGTCGTCGGTGCTGTTGTCCACGGAACCCGTGACAAACAGCGCCTGGAGGATCAGGTTGCCGTCCATGGCCCGCAAACCATCGGCCACCTCCGCCAGGGTCACTCCCTTGGCGGGCCCGTTGAGGGACCGGAAGGTGGCCTCCCGGGCCGTATCGAGCTTGAGGATGGGGTCGTCAAGCAGCCCGAGGGCCGCCCGGATGGAGGGCCGGTGCACCGTCGTGCTGTTGGAGAGGATGGCCGTCCGGCACGCGGGAGCGTACGTGTCCCTCAGGACCGCCACGTCCGCGGCGATGGCCGGAAACTCGGGGTGGAGGGTCGCCTCCCCGTTGCCCGAGAAGGTGATAGTGTCGGGCGGTGCGCCAGCCCCCGCCAGGTGCTTCAGCTCCTCCTCCAGGGCATGGCGTACGGCCTCGCGGGAGGGGAGATACGCGGCGAAGAGGGCCGGCTGGATGGCGAGCATCCCCGTCCAGGAATACTGGCAGTAGCGGCAGTTCATGGAGCACACCTTCACTTCGCCGGGCAGGACGTTCAGACCCAGCGAGCGCCCCAGGCGCCGCGACAGAACGGGTCCGTACAGGATACCCCGCTGAAGCGGGATGGTTTCAGGAAGGGTTGAGGACACGGCGGGCCTCCAGGGTGCGGGCCGCCCACCAGGCGCCCAGATCAGAGCACAAGGGAGGCTGCCCCTTTCACGAACGGGTTGTGCCGTTTTTCGTAGCCGATGAGGGTCGCCGGGCCGTGGCCCGGGTAAACTTCCGTGGATTCGGGCAAGGCGTAGAGCGACGTCCTGATGGAATGGACGAGGGCGTCGTAGTTCCCGCCCGGAAGGTCAGTCCTGCCCACGGACTGGGCGAAGAGGGTGTCGCCGCTGATGACCAGCCCCGGGGCGGCAAAGCACACGCCGCCGGGCGTGTGGCCAGGCGTGTGAAGGACGCGGAGGGTTCCTCCCCCCACGGGGATAGGGTCTCCGTCCTTCAGGAAGATGTCCGGATCGGGGCTGGTGCGGCCTGGGAACCCGAACAGAGCCGCATGACGCGACATGTCTCGAAGGAGTTCCAGATCACCCTCGTGCAGCATGAGGGGGCACCCGAAAACCTCCTTGAAGAGGCCGTTGTTGTAGGTGTGGTCGAAATGGGCGTGGGTGTTGAGAATGGCCTTCAGGGTGAGGCTCCGCTCCCTGATGGCCTCTTCGATGGGTTCGCTCCCCATGCCCGGATCCACGAGCACCGCGTCGTGGTGGTCGGGGTCCCACACCAGATAGCTGTTGTTTTCCAGGGGACCCACTTGGAACGTAAGGACTTTCAAGGCGCTCGCCATGTCACCTGCCCGTAAGAGGATGCAACGCGCCGCTGGAGGGCCTTATTTCGCCGCACTCGGCCTTTCCAGCGCCATCAGGCTGAAGCTAAAGTCTAGCACGGGAAGGATTAATCCGTCCATCCGGAGGCTTTTGGCGCGGGGTCTGCGGGGGCGGAGAGGAGTTTCGGATTGGGATAGGCGGTCCCGCCTACCCCGAGGATGAGCATGGCCTCGGCGGCCGACAGCTTGCCCGCATCCACCTCTTCCTCTACCTGCGCCACGGTAGCCCCGCTGAAGCGTCCCGCCAGCCAGCGATAGAAGATCCATCGCCCGTGCCTGAAGAGCCAGACCCGGTCGGGGAGGGGATCGTCCAGGAGAAGGCGGCAGTTGGCCCACCGCGGGTCGGAGCGCTCTCTGAGCTCGCTCCATATGGTGCGGCGGAGCGAGGGGGCGTCCGTAGGGAGCCCCTTCGCGCCGGGCCCCAAGGCGCGCTTGGCGAGAGATCGCAACACTTCTGCTTCCTGCACACTTGGCCCCGCGAGCGTCTCGGCCATGAGAGCCAGGAGGTCCGCCGTTTTGCGGCGCTTGAGGACCGCCACGAATCGCCTTACGTCGGTTCCGGCCCGCGCCTCCACGGCGGGCCGGACCTCTCCCCAGAGGGCTTGAAGGATGCCGTGTTCCGTCGCCATCCGTCTAGCCCGGTGGCCAGGAGAACGGCCGGCCGCCCATGACGTGCACGTGCACGTGGGGAACCGTCTGGCCGCCGTCCTCCAGGCAGTTGAAGTTGAGCCTGTACCCCCGCTCGCCCAGGCCGCGCTCCTTGGCGATGCGTGCGGCAAGGAGCAGCATGTCCCCCATGAGCGGCCCATCCGCGGGAGTGAGGTCGTTCAGCGTGGTGATGTGCATGCGGGGGATTACGAGCACGTGGGTCGGGGCCTGGGGATTGATGTCCTCGAACGCGTAGTAGCGGTCGTCGGCGTACACTTTCTTGCTCGGGATCTTTCCGGTGGCGATCATGCAAAAGAGGCAGTCGGCCATGGCTTGCTCCTCCGTAGATCCTCATCATACAACAGCCACTATCCCGGTAGCCCTCTGCGGGTAGGCCCCGGTCCCCGCGGCTCTCCTAGGAGGGTGGCCTCCCTCCCAAATTCCGCGAT
>JBBIKI010000063.1:0-16058 GCA_037445535.1 Acidobacteriota bacterium
ACGGAGACACGGAGGACACGGAGGAGAGATTGAGGAGATCAAATCAGGCTTAAAAGGAGATTCGAGGGGAAGAAGGTGAGCCGTGAGCCGTGAGCCGCAAGCGGTGAGCCGTGAGCGGTGAGCTGTGGGGCGGTGAGCCGTGGGGCGGGCGCCTCGCCCGCCGTCCTATGCAGCCATTGCGAGGCCTGCCCGCGAAGGGCCACCGCGAAGCAATCTCCCCGTTCTGTGGCCGCCCTCGCCCGCCACTTCGCCGTCGGCGACGGCTCCCACGGCGACCTTTTTGCCCTTAAATCCCAAATCCCAAATCCGAAATCCCAAATTGCTCTTTTCTTTCCCAATTCTCAATTTCTTCATCCTCCCCCGGTGTACAATCACCCTAGGAGGCCAGCCATCATTCGAAGCCTGTGTGCCGTGCTTTCCATCCTTCTGAGCGCGGGTGTCCTGGGCGCGTCTCGGCCCCTGCCCGCTTCCCCTTACGCCGTGCACGTGGACGGGGACCCTCGGGAGGCCTTTCTGCTGGGGGCGGCGCCCCTGCTCCAATACGACGCCGTGTCTGGGGCGCGGGACGGCAGCGTGCGCGCCTATGCCCTGGCGGTGAGGGACGGCCTCTATGTGGCCATCCTCTCCACGGAGCCCGTGTGCCTGGGGGGAACAAGGGCCGTGGGGCAGGCGCCCTCGCCTGCCTTCCCCATGGGGCAGCCACCCTCGCCACCTTCCATTGCAGGGCGGAAGCCCACGCCTGCCATGCCTCCCGCACCACCGGGCCAGGTCTTGCTGCGAGACTGGATGGCGGTCCGGGTCCAGGGAGCGAAGGACGTCCTCTTCGTGCTGGATCCCGAGGGGCGCATCGTGTCCCTGGGCGATGAGGGCGAAGCGTCGGGGCTGTCCGACCTGAGCTGGTCCGCCGCGGGGTCGCACTTCGGCCATACGTGGGCGGGGGAGTGGCTGATCCCCTGGAGCGTCCTCGGCCTCAAGGCGGGGGACATGTGCCGGCTCTCGGCCCTGAGAGGCCGCAAGCTGACGGCCGGGGGCATGTCCCTCGAAGTGCTCAACGCGTCCTCTCCCGAGCCCTCCTCCTCCCGTTGGGGCGGGGACGGGCCGTCCTTCCTCATTCCCGCCTCTTTCCCCTCGCCCCTCGCTTCTCCTGAAGCCCTAGTTCCCTTCGAGGTGAGGCCCTTCCTTCCGGACGGCGCCGGCCGCCCCGCCTGCCAGGAGGCCTCGCCGGCCGGCGAGTTCGTCACCGCGTGGATCGAGTGCCCCGCCTCGGCCGGTCCCATCCGCGTGGCGGTGTCAGGGCCTTTGGCCGGCGCCGAAGTCTTCCGCGTGGACTTCTGGTGGCAGGCGGGGACCCGGGAGGAGCAGGACGCGCTCTTCCCGGCCCGTGTGGCCTCGGGAGCCGGTGACGTGCTGGTGGCCGAGCGCCTTTTCCCGGAGGTCGCCTCGGGGCTCTCCCCGAGCCCTTGGCCCACGAGGGTCTATCTCCGGGCGCGCGTGCCGTCGGGCACGCCCCCGGGTGTCTTGGCCTCCTCCATCCACGTCACGGAGGGAGGGCGACGCCTGGGCGAGCTGGCGTGGAGGATCGAGGTGGCGCCCCCTTTGCCGCCTACTCGGAGGGTGGCCGGCATGTACTACCTCGGCACGGGCCAGGCCCGCTGGGGACGTGACTTGCGGGACATGGCAGAGCACGGCTTCAACGCGGCCACCTGCTATACCCCCGGCGAGCCGGCCTGGGAGCGGTTCGTGGCCGCGGCCAAGGAGGCTGGCATGGACGGCGCCTTCGCCATGGATACGGCGGGGCTCAAGGCCGTCGCCGGGGCCTGGGCCTACACGGTGGACGAACCCACCTCGCCCCAAGCCCTGGCCCGCGTGCGGCGCATGGCTCCTGAGCTTCGGGCCCGGGGGTTCAAGGCATGGACCGCCCTCTGTTGGCCCAACTCCCTGAGCCTGGCCAAGGTCCTGGACGGCTACGCCCTGGATCCCAACCTCGTGCCTCTGGCCGGGCCCCAAGGGCTTGCGAAAGGCCGATGGACTTATGTGCAAGGCCTTCGCGAGGACCCTTTCTTCAACCGGGTCTGGGCCGGAATCTTCTCCCACGCCTTCGGCCTCTCGGGCTTTTGGGTCTTTTGCTACGCCGCGGGGACGGAGGCGGACACCGATTGGAGCCATCCCTATCTGCGCCACGACGTCTGCGTGGAGAACGGGCCAGGGGGCACGCGGATCCAGACGGTGGAGTGGGAAGCCCTCCGAGAAGGCCTCCTGGATTCCCGCCTTCGGGAAGCGCTGGGGGTGGGAGTGAAGGCGGTGGATGACCGGTTCCCGGACGTCGCGGCGGCCCTTTCAGGCGAATACTGGAAGATGGACCGTACGCGGTGGGACGCCCAAGCCTATCGCCGGGCCTTGGTGGAGGAGTGGGGAGCGTCGGTGAAGCCCTAGCGGCCTATGCGAGATCCGGCCGCCATGTTTGTGGGGCGGGCGCCTCGCCCGCCATTCAGGGGAAAGGACCGCGGGCCGGTGCGCCTGCGCCACGGGGGAGGTGAGCGTTGAGCCGTGACGGAGAATGCCTTTTGTGCCCCAAGCGACCTTATCTTTTCAATCCCAAATCTCCAATAGCTCTTCCTTATCCCCCGCTCTCGAAATAAACCGCGGGCGAGAGCGTTACTGAAACGCAAGCAGACACCTGCTCTCAGGGAGGACGGTGGTGGGCCTATACTCAGTGGTACCTTGGCCATATAGCACCAAATATAGGGCTCCGCGCCGCTCCGCCCCCCGAAAGGGTTCGGCTGATGCTCCACCTCCACCTCCATGTCTCATCGCCGAGCACCCCGGAATGGTGGCCATGCCCTTGACAGGCTTGCATAAAGGCGCTATAAAAATGAAGATATAAGGTGTATCAGTTTAGCCTTTGGAGTGATGAGGAGGCAGGAATGAATATGAGGAAGGTGCTTGCCGTGGGATTCGCGGCCGGGTTTGCGTGCTCGGTTTGGGCGGGAGACGGCATTCCCATGGGCAGCGCCGTGTTCTACCCGTCCATCGAGGCGGTGTATACCCATACGGACAACCTGTATTTGCAGGATAAGTCCATGCCCTTTGGGAACGTCAGCGGCCACTTCTGGTCTATCCGTCCCGCAGTTGGGTTCGAATTTCCCTTCCAGCAGAGCTATTTCCGGTTGGACTTGGGGTACCAGTACCAGGACTACGGTAACAACTACAAGCTCGCCACTCACGACACGTACACGGCGGACATCAAGGGCGTCTTCAAGCTTGGTAGCACCACGACCTTAACCCTCCAGGACAACTACATCCGCGGTGTGCAGGAAGTGAGCAAGTTCGATCCGGGCAGCGAGCAGTACTACAGCAACACGCCCTTCAACAACAATGCGTTGAGGGCCGGCCTGGACTTTTCCGTGAGCAAGCTCCATACCATCGGGGTATACGGGCTGTACAACACGGTCCACTTCACGGACGTGAACACGGTGTACCGAAGCCCCTTCTTCGATTATCACCAGGCGGGCGGCGGCCTCGTGTGGAAATACAGCTTCAGGCCCAACGCCGTCTGGCTCCTGGACGGCCGGTATCTCAAGAATACGCCGGACGCCCAGGTGTGGGATTACGCGCTGTACACCAACGTGGACGGAAAGAAATACAACTCTGTGCAAGTCCTCACGGGCGTGGACGGAGCGCTGGGCAGCCGCCTGACGGGCTTTGCCAAGGCCGGCTGGTCCCGCTTGAAGTTCGACAACGCCTTCTCCAATTTCAACGGCTTCGTAGCCGACGCGGGCCTGACCTACAGTGCCACGGAGTTCTTCCAGGTCCAGCTCGACCTGAACCGCATGCCCTACCAGTCGGCCTACAACGTGAACAACTATTACACCACTACGGGCGGTGAGCTTGCGCTGCACCATCAGGTCTCCCGCTACCTTTACTGGTCCGCGGGCTACCACTACCAGGAAAACGCCTATCCGGACATGACCGAGATGTACCCCCTCGGCCCCATGTTCCCCACGACCTACGAGTTCCTCCTCACGGGGGGACAGTCGCGCAAGGACAAGATCAACCGCGCCTATGCCGAGCTGGGCTACCACTTCAGCAAGCAGTTTAGCCTGAAGGCCAACTATCAGTATGAGGACCGTAACAGCACCATCAAATACTACGATCTTACGGGCATCCACCGGCCCTACAGCTATACGGAGAACCGCATCGCCGTGCAGGCCAAGTTCGGCTGGTAGTGCCCGGGGCACAAGCGGCAACACTGGGCGCCGCGTCATGGGGCGCCCGGTTTCTTTCTTTCGCGTGACGTGGAAATGCGCTTTGAACTCCCGTGGTTTATAGTAATTCACCTCTGATGGGGAGACCCATGCGGCGTCGTAGTCTGCGATCATCCTTCTTCGGACTCCTGGTGCTTGGGGCTTTGGTTCTAGGCGCGTCTCTGGCCGCCGGGGCGGCCACGGCGAATCCGGCCATCACGGGGGCTCCAGGTGACGTGACCATCACGTCGGAGATGGCCCTCGTGGTCCGGAACGATGTGGGGAAGGATACGGTCCGGTGGTTTTTCTCAACCGCTGGAGGCGTGAAGGTTCCCAAGGGCCTGGAGGGTGTCATCCAGCCCGCCTCCGGCGGATTAGCCATAGAATTGCCCTTAAGCGCCGGGCCCGTGGTCACCTGGGAAGGCAACGTCTTGAAGATCAAGTGGTCCATGGGCAATAGCCCCCGGCCCAGCGGTAGCGGAGACGCTTTCGCTGTGGACACGCCCCCGGCCTATCCCCTGGGGCCAGGGGACAAGCTCCAGATCACCGTTTACAACGTGGAGGACATGAACCAGACCGTCACCGTGGACCCGGCCGGCTACATCACCTTCCCCGTTCTCGACAAGGTACTCGTCCAGGGCCTCTCCGTGAACGAGCTCCAGAAAAAGTTTGAAGACCAGCTCGCCCAGTTCGTGAAGTCACCCCAGGTGAGCATTCAGCTCATCGAGTACGGGAGCCGCTTCGTGAACGTCCTGGGCCAAGTCCGCATGCCGGGCCGCATCCCCCTCAAGGGCACCTTTAAGGTGCTGGACGCCATCAGCCAGGCCGGAGGGTTCACGGACAGCTCGGGGGACGTGGAGATCCAGCGGCGGGATTCCGCGGGCCAGCTCCAGAGCAAGGTGTTCTCCAAGGAGGAGCTCCTCACGGGGAACAGCGAACGGGTGAACATCTACGTGCTGGACCAGGACGTGATCAACGTTCAGATGATCAAATCGGTTTACGTGAACGGGCAGGTCAAGAGCCCCGGGCCCTTTCCCTACAGCCGCGACATGACCCTCCTGAGGGCCATCACCCGCGCGGGAGGCTTCACCGACTGGGCCAACAAGGGCAAAGTAGACATCTTGAGGGAAAGCGGAGGCAAGACCAAAGTCATCCACGTGGATGCGGGAGACGTGGAAAGGGGGAAAGCCCCCGACGTCCCCCTCCTCCCCAACGACCAGGTCGTGGTTCGAGAGAGGAAGTTCTTCTAGTGCCCGACAACGCCCAGTCCCCTCCCCTTCAGCAGGAGTTCGCCCCCGCCCAGGACCTGGACCTCCTCCATTGGGTTCAGATCCTTTGGGACCAGAGGTTCTGGATCGGCGGAGTCACCCTGGCCGTGGTGATCCTCGTGGCCCTATACACGTTCCTGGCAACGCCCATCTATTCCGCCACGGCCACCGTCTACGTGCAGAGCTACAGCCGCCAGCCCATGAGCGGGTTCAACCCCATGGGCGCAAGCTCCTGGATGGAAGAGGAAAAGTTCTACAACTCGCAGCAGCAGATCATGACCAGCAGCACCGTCATGCAGGAAGTGGTGGACCGCCTCAAGCTCCAGAACCATCCGGCCTTTCAAGGGAGCAAGGACCCTGCGGCGGTTCTGGCGGGGATGACCAAGGTGGACAACATGCGGGACAGCGCCCTGTTCCGCATCACCGTCATGGCCCCCTACAAGGACGACGTGGCCCTGTGGGCCAACACCATCGCCGCCGTGTACGCCGACCAGCAGCTCCGGGACGCCCTCGACTACATCTCCAAGGCCAACAGCGTCATGCTGGGCGAGGCGCGCAAGATGCAGGACGAGTACTCCCGGCAGCAGACCACCATGACCAACTCCCTCGAAGCGTCCGGCTCCTACTTCCCTCAGAACCAAAAGGACATCCTGGACAAGCAGATCGGCTCCCTGAGCGAGCG
Organism: Acidobacteriota bacterium; assembly: GCA_037445535.1. Lineage (GTDB taxonomy): Bacteria > Acidobacteriota > UBA4820 > UBA4820 > DSQY01 > JAKAJA01. The sequence continues at coordinate 6,195 of JBBIKI010000063.1, forward strand.
CCTCACGGAGGTGGGCGTGAAGGAGAGCGAGGTGGCGGCCATCGCCTCCCAGCTCGAAAGCTGGCAGCGAACGGGGGGCGACCCGCTGAGCGTCCCCGCCGTGGCCCAGGACCCGTCCGTGCAAGATCTCGCCAAGCAGTACAATGATTTGAACCGGGAGCTGGGCCGCCTCCTGGCCAAGTTCACCCCCAAACACCCCGACGTTCTCAAGAAGCAGGAGGAAATCAGGGCGCTGAAGGACCGTATCAGCCAGCAAGCCCAGATCGTCCTCGGCACGTACAAGAACCAGCTCGCGGCCCTCCGCGCCGAGAAGGCGAACCTCATGCAGGATCTTGACGACGCTCGCCGGCAGGGCCTCCAGTTCGTGGAGGGGGCCTCCAAGGGCGAAGGCCTCAACACCAGCAGCGCCGCCATCAAGAAGTACATGGACTTGCTCTACGACAAGATGCGCGAGCTGAACGTGAGCAGCTCTCTCCTTTCAAGCAACATCCGTCTGGTGGAACCGGCTCAGACCCCCGGCGCCCCCGTCAAGCCCAACAAGCGCATGAACCTCCTCATGGGGCTTCTCTTCGGCCTCATGCTCTCGGTGGGGAGCGTGGTGGGGTGGCAGTACCTGGACACCACCGTGAAATCCGTGGAGGATCTGGAGACGCGCATGGGGGTCCCCCTGCTGACCATGGTCCCCAAGTTCATGCCCGCCACCGAGAAGGTGGGAGCGGAGGCCTTTCAGACCCTCAGGACCGCCCTGGTCTTCGGCGCCGAAAATCATCAGAACATCATCCTCGTCACCTCCGCCAGCCCCAAGGAAGGCAAGACCAGCGTCGCGGCCAACCTCGCCAAGACCCTTGCCTCCGCGGGTGACCGGGTCCTCCTCATGGACTGCGACCTGCGCAAACCGAGCATCCAGCGCGTCCTCAGGGCCCCGCCAGGAGTGAAAGGCCTCACCAACTATCTGGCCGAGCGCGGCGCCCTCATCGAGGAGTACGTCGTGGCCGGGCCTCAACCCAACCTTTACGTGCTCTATTCGGGCCCCACCCCCCCCAATCCGCCCGAGCTCTTCTCCATGAAGCGCTTCAAGGACCTGCTGGAGCGCTTCCAGAAGGAGTACGCCTGGGTCATTATTGACTCACCCCCGTGTTTGTCCATCTCCGATGCACTCATCCTGGGCGGCATGTCCAGCAGGGCCATCCTGGTGGCCCGGTACAAGAAGACACAAAAACCCCTTCTGGAGCGGGTTCTCGTTACCCTCAATCGGGCGAACATCCACATCGCTGGGGTCGTGCTCAACGCGGTAGAGACCCAAAGCTCGTACTATTACGATTATTACTACTATAATCACTACTACTACTCCACAGGTACGGAGCCCAAGCGGTTGCCCTGGATCATGGGCAAAGTGGGAGGCTGGAAGGAGATGGTCGGAGGTAAACGCCAGAGCCGAAGATACCTGGACTGAGCGTAGGATGCACACCATGGAAGTCCAGAAGGGTATGTCCAGAAGGGTATTGACAGCCCGGAACGGGTGCTCTACATTCTGAGCTAGACGTAGGCCAAGGAGGGTTAGGCGATGATCAGGAAGACCATGATTCTCATGCTCGCGGGTCTCGCGTTGATGACGTGCAGCCTGCTTTGGGCGGCCAATACGAACGATCCCATCAGCCAGGGCGATTTCGCGGTGCTGCTTGCCTCAAACCTGAAGGCCCCCGTCCCCGCTGGCGGGTGGACACCCACCTCGGCCGGGTCGTTCCTCTCCAGCCTCGGGCTCAGCCCCCTTTCCGGGATGTGGGATCCCGCCGCCAAGATGAATGACGGCAACCTGGTGCATATCCTCCGGCTCATGGGCCAACCCTACTATTCGCCTGAACCCGACAGCATCGTGACCTGGGGCAAAGCCTACGCCGTGATGGCTCAATTCACGGAGTTCTTCGCCACGTATCCCGTCCACGCCATGGCCTCCAGCGATGACACCACGACCCACATCTCTACAGGTATGGGCATGGTTGCCGCCGGCGCCCCCGCGCCCGCTTCGCCCTCCAGGCCCTGATTCGCTTTAAGGATAACCAGTCACGGGCCGCGGCTGACGCCGCGGCCCGTTTTGCGTTCAGAGGCCGCTCTCGTGGCGCCGGCGCCCCCGCCCGCGAAGCTCCGGAGTGCGGGAGCTTGCTCCCGCCGGGAAAACCGCGGCAGCAGCGCTGCCGCACTCCATTTCTTCCTCCCTCCTCTTCCAGCCGCCTCGTAGGCCTGGTATTCTACTTACCTCGGCCAGCAGGCCGCCTGCCCGCCTCCGCCGCTTCGAGGAGATTTCGTGAACGATAGGCCGCCCGGCGGAACCCCTCCCCCCACCGATGATCCAACCGCCAGGTTCGCGACGCGGGGGGACTACTACGCCTGGAACGACGAGATGATCCGCCGGTACGATCCGGCCAAATACTACCGCTTCTCCGTCATCCGTGTCCTTGAACACGCGAGATTCCGCCACATCCTGGGCGCCTTGCGCCGCCACGGCCGCGGGGGGCGCTTTCTGGAGGTGGGGTGCGGGCATGGGTTCTTTCTTGCGGAGGCGGTGCGCAGCGGCCTCTTCGCCTTTTGCGCCGGGGGGGACATCTCCATGGCCTCCCTGCGCGAGGCCCGGCAGCGAGCCGGTGGAGCCCGGCTGACGCTAGCCGACGGAGAGTATCTCGGCTTCCGGGCGGGAGCCTTCGACGCGGTCTGCCTCACGGAGGTCATCGAGCACGTCCCCGACCAGGTGGCCGTCCTCAAAGAGGCCGCCAGGATGCTCGCTCCCGGCGGCATCCTCGTGGTGACCGCTCCCAACGAAGTCCTCATCAACCGCCTCAAGGCCGTGGTCTACGGCCTCAAGCTCGACCGGCTTCTCTTTTGGAGTTACAAGCCGTCCCAGCGCATGGACGAGGAATGGCACCTCCACGCCATGAGCCGGGACACCCTCCGGCGGATCGTCATCCTGGCGGGATTGAACCCCCTCCGCTGGGTTAGCCTTCCCTACGCCTTCCTCCCCATGCGCACCCTCGTGGTCTGCACGGTGGCCGCGAAGGAGACCGGTGAGCCGTCGTCCGTGCCCCATTCAAGGTAAGACTCTCTCTGCTACAATGACCCCGCATGGACGGGGCAACCTCCACCATCGCCAGCACCGAATCTCCTGGCCAGCGCCTTCGCAGGCGAGCCTACGAGAGCCTTCCCCTCCTCGTGTGCCTGCTCGCCGTGGCCTTCCTCTCCGTTCGCATCAACAAGGGCATCTACCTGGGAGATGAAGGTGCCGTTTGTATGGGAGGTTGGCGTATCTCACAGGGAGAGACTCCCAACGCCGACTTCTTCCAGATCGAAACGCCCTTGAGCTTTTACATCGAAAGTTGGACCTTCGATGTTTTCGGCCCTTCTGTCCTAGCCGATCGATCTCTGGGCTTCGTGTACGGCCTTCTGTTGATCGCCCTGGTATACGTCCTTGCTGGGGCGCTCGCTCGAAGCCCCTTGCTCCGGGCGGCGGCTCTTTCCGCGCTTATCCCTTTCGGTGTTGGTGCGTGGCCCTTCCCTAGCCACCATTGGTTGGTGGATCTCTGCCAACTGGCCTGCCTGGGGTGCCTCCTCGCGGGGATCCGGTCGGGCCGAACGGTCTGGATGGTAGTGGGCGGGGCCTTGGCAGTGGGGGGGGTACTGAGCCTTGAGGACCAAGGGATCTATGGCCTCCTCGCAGCAACTCTTCTTCTCCCTGCAACCCTTCCGCCTCTCCACCGCCTGCGCCTCAGCCTCGGTTGGATGGGTAGTGTCTGCACTGCAGGGCTTGCGGCGATGGCCCTTCTCTTGTCTAGGGTATCTCTTGGCCAACTCTGGTATGACTGGGCCGTTTTCCCGCTGACTCAATACAGGGGTGGGCAGGGCAGCATGTGGGCCGCCGCGGGAGGGTGGAGCGGCATCGTCCGGGGGCTTACGTGGAGCGGGTTTAGCGCATACCCGTTCTATATCTCCGTGACGCTCCTCAGCTACGGGCTGCTGTGCTTTTTGCCCCTCTTGGCCGCAGCCGGAGGTGTGTTCTGTTTGAAGGCGCGGTGGCCTTCTCTCCCGTTCGCGGGGGCTCTCGTAGCGATGGGGGCGGCTTTCCTGGGGTGCGCAGCCCATCGGTGGTCGCTCATGAACCTGACCTGGGCTTCTTCCGGGTTAGTGCTGCTGGCGGCCGCCGCCGCCGATGGGCTTTGGGAGGGCCGGCACCGCTGGGCACGTCTCGCCGTTCGAGGGGCTGCCTCATTGTGCCTTCTGGTCTTCGGGGCATTCGGAGTGGCTGGTCTCTGGCATCAAAGCACTTCTGTGCAGTACACGATTTCCGCACCTGCGGGAAGCCTCACAACCTTCGATGGCCGCCAGGCCAATGCCCTTCAGGAATTCATCAACGCCATCGGCCGCGAGGTGCCCCCGGGAGCCCCCGCCTTCTGCTGGGGCTATATCCCCATGGTCAATTTCCTGACGGAGCATCCCAACCCAACTCCCTTCAATCTTATGGTCACCTCTCCGCCCTACAACAGCGTGAGGCAGGTCAAAACCTGGCTGAACGCACTGGACCGAGGCTCTGTCCCGTGGGGCTTCAGCCACGCGTTCCCCCTCGATCCCGGCGATCCCGCCGCCGCCTATGTGAAGGCCAACTACCTCCCTGTCTGGACCAACGGCGCCTATACGCTCTGGCGGAGGCGGAGTGCGTAGCTTCAATCCCTGCGCCGCCGCCGGGCGCGCGCCGTGCGGGATTCTCATCCCCCCGCCCCAAGTTGCGCTGGACTTAGGGGAGGCCTAAAGTGGAAGCCTGCATTGGGATCTGACCAAGGAAAGGGCCGAGGAGGTGTGCGGGTGATCAAGGGTCTCAAAGTCGTGGTGGTGATGCCCGCCTATAACGCGGAGAAGACGCTTCTCCGCACCTACGACGACCTACCCCATGAAATCATCGACGCGGTCGTCATCGTGGATGACCGGAGCCAGGACGATACCATCGGACTCGCCGCGCGCCTGAAGGCCCACGTGATCCAGCACGAGAAGAACCTGGGATACGGCGGCAACCAGAAGACCTGCTACAGGACGGCTCTGGGCCTTGGAGGCGACATCGTGGTCATGGTCCACCCTGATTACCAGTATTCGCCGAAATTGTGCGGGGCCATGGCGTGGATGATTGCCTCGGGCGAGTACGACATGGTCCTTGCCTCCCGCATTCTCGGCGGCGGCGCGAAAGGCGGGAGAATGCCGTGGTGGAGGTACGTCGCCAACCGGAGCCTGACCCTCCTGGAGAATCTGCTCCTCGGCACCAAGTACTCGGAATTTCATACGGGATACCGCGCCTATTCCAGACAGGTCCTGGAAACCCTCCCCCTGGGAGAGAACTCCAACGACTTTGTCTTCGACAATCAGCTCATCGCCCAGGCCGTCCAATTCGGCTTCAGAATCGGCGAGATTTCATGCCCTACGCGGTACATGGATGAAGCCTCATCCATCAATTTTCACCGCAGCGTCGTCTACGGGTTCGGCGTCCTGGGTACGGCTCTCTCATTCCGGGCCAACCGAGCTGGACTGCTCAAGAGCCGCCTTTTCCTGGAGAGCGGCCGCCGCCTGGAACCTCATTAGACCGAAGGTGGTGCCACGCCCCTCTCGCGTGGATCTGCTGGCCGCCTCAGGTGGAAAAGGATGGGAAAATTGATGGATCCCGGCGCTTCGGGCCCCTCGAAAGACGGCACTGCCGGGAGCAGGATGGGCGGCAGGCCCGTGGCGGAGAGGTTCTTCAGGGCGCCGCTCCTGGCATACCTTGGCTTGGCGGTCGCGACCTTCCTGGCCCTCAGCCCGCTCCTTGGTGCGGACTTCATCAATTATGACGATCCCATGTTTGTTACCGAGAACGCCCACGTCCAAGCAGGCCTCACTTGGGAAGGATTACGCTGGGCCTTCACGACCTTGCACATGGGGTTCTACTATCCCCTGACCCTCATCTCTCACATGCTGGACTGCCAGATCTTCGGTCTGAACGCCTGGGGGCACCACCTCACGAGCCTCCTGATCCACGTGGCTAACGCCCTGCTCCTCATGGTGGTCCTGCGGCGAGCCACGGGCGCGCTCTGGCCCAGCACCCTTGTGGCGGCATTGTTTGCACTGCACCCTCTTCACGCCGAGTCCGTGGCGTGGATCGCGGAGAGGAAGGACGTGCTGAGCACCTTCTTCCTCATGCTCACCCTCCTGGCCTACGCCGCGTATGCCAAGCGCCCGTCGCCGGGCCGGTACGCCTCGGTCTTGGGTCTCTTCCTTTGCTCCCTTCTTTCCAAGGCCATGACGGTGACCGCGCCTTTCCTCATGCTGCTCATGGACTATTGGCCGCTGGAAAGGATGGGCGTGGGTAGCGCGTGGGTTTCGGGAGAGTCCGGCGCCCCAAAGGAGAAGCGCGCAGTCCTCTCACCTTGGCGGCTTATAGCTGAAAAGGTTCCGTTCATCCTCCTTTCCACGATTTTCGTGGCGATTACCGTTGTTGCCCAGCACGGAGCCATCACGCCGCTCGAGCGGGTACCCCTTCTGATGCGCTGTCAAAACGCCCTTATTTCTTATGCCGGGTACCTCGCCAAGCTCTTCGCCCCGGCCAACCTGGCGATTTTTTATCCCTTCCATATCCAAGCCGTGACATTGCCCAGGGCCGCCCTCGCCGCCACGCTCCTCCTTCTGGTCACGGTGCTCGCATGGAGGCTTCGCCGTTCTCACCCTTACGTTCTGGTGGGTTGGCTCTGGTATCTCGGTGCCCTTGTCCCCGTCATCGGTATCCTCCAAGTGGGAGGCCAGTCCTCGGCGGACCGCTACACCTACGTTCCCTCCATCGGGATTTTCATCATCCTGGCCTGGGCTGTCGCGCAGATTCCCCTGCGCACGGCCAAGGCGAAGATGGCTGCAACGGCGGGGGCGATGCTTGTGATGGTAGCCTTGAGCGCGGCTACCTGGGTCCAGGCACGCACGTGGCACGACAGCGTTACCCTCTTTGGGCATGCCGCCAAGGTCACTCGCGACAATTACTTGGCCCACACCATGCTTGGAGTGGCCCTTCAAAAGAAAGGCGACTTGCGGGGGGCGTCGGATCAGTTCAAGGAGGCCGTCCGCCTCGCCCCCGATGACGTGGACGCCTGGGGCGATCTTGGAAACCTGTTCGAACGGCAGGGGAAGCCGCAGGAGGCGGCCTCCTGCTACGAGCGGGTGATTGTCTTGTCTCCCAAGGATGATAGAGCCTACAACAACCTGGGAATGGTCCGCGAAGGTCAGGGGCGCCTCCCGGAAGCCGAACGCTGCTTCGCCAAGGCGGCCGCCCTGAAGCCTTCGATGGCGGCCTACTCCATCCAACTGGGGAGGATTCAGGCGCAGGAAGGGCACGATCAGGAGGCTCGCCGCAGCTTTGAGCACGCGGCGGCCTCAGATTCCAGGTCGGGAAAGCCATGGTATTACCTCGGCCTGCTGGATCTGCGGGCCGGCCAAATCCCGCAGGCTGAGGCTAATCTTAGGAAGGCGGAGGTATTGACTCCTGCTGAGGAGCTCGTGCACCTCAAGCTTGGGGAGATTCTGGAAAGACAAAAGAGACTTGATGAAGCCGAAGTGGAGTATCGGGAAGCTCTCCGCCGCAGTTCCCGAGAAGGTGAGGCTTGGCTGGGCCTGGCCCGGATCGCCGCCGCACGTGGCCGCTCCGGCGAAGCGCGGGAGGATGAGGCCCGGGCCAAGCAGCTTTCCGAGGAAACTCAAAGTCCCGCTCAGGGCGCGTTGCCGAAATGAGGTGGTTTAGAAGCACGCGGACCATGGCGGAGGGGGCATCCGGAACCGATCCTGGACTCTCTGGGCGCAGGCTCAAAGAACTTGCCACGACTCATGGAGCCCTTCTGGCGGCTACGGGCGCCGCGATTCTTTGCCGTGGATACTACTTTGGAAAAGAGGACCAGGCCCTCTATCTTCCCTTCGTCCTGAAGTGGAACGACCCCACACTCTTCCCTCACGATCCTCTTCTACAACAGGGCTTCGCCAAGCTTTCCGGCACGTGGGCCGGAGTCTCACTTCTTGCAAGGGTCCTGGATCTTCAGACCCTGTGCCTCCTGCTGTACATTCTGGCCAGCTATCTTGTCCTTTGGCTGACCTACACGACGGCCCTTGCCTGGTGGGAGGACCGGCCGTCCGCCTGGCTCGCCGTCGTTCTATGGATTCCCACCTTCCACGTCCCGGGCGTGGCCAACGATACCTTCGACGATTACTTTACGCACAGGCTCGTGGGGACGATCTTCGGCATGGCCGTCATCGGTGCCGTCCTTCAGCATCGGCGATGGAGGGGTGGGATCTACGCTTTCTTGGGGGGAATCGGGCATCTGGTTTCCGTCGTCCCTGCGGTGGGGGGCGGGGTGCTGGCCGCGCTATCCCGCCGCCGGTGGAAATCGGCCGCTTGGCTGGCGGGAGGCTTGGCCCTGGCGGTCCTGCCGCTGCTGGTGCTCAAGGGGGGCGTGTCGAGCGAGTGGCGGTATACGGGCCAGTGGCGCGACCTCGTCGTGCTGGCCGATTCGGAGTTGTTCCCTCACCTGTGGCTGAACGGGGCGTGGCCCGGCTTGGCGGTCTATGTGGCCGCCTTCTTCGGCCTGTATGTCTGGAGAAAGAGACACGGGATGGCCAGGAGTACGGAGGACGACGTCTTCTGGGTGGGTGTGGGTATCATCCTGGCTGCGGCCGCAGGGTGGCTCGCCTCGGCTCTCTTCTGGATTCCCCTTATCCAGCTCTGCCTGTTCAGGGGGTTCCTCTTCCTCATGTGGTTGGTGGCCCTTTACTTGGCCGGTACGCTGGCGCCCTTGCTTCAGGACGTCCGTTGGCCCGTCGTGGTGGCAGCCGCCTGGGTGGCGGGAAGCTGGCTCTCCGGCCACTTCTCCCTCGCGGTTCTGGGTGTCCCCGTGCTCGTCGCGGCCGGAGGCTGGCACCGCTTGAATGCATGGGCCGCACACCACTGGGCGGGGAAGCGCGGCGTGATTGTCCTCGTTCTGGGCGTGGTGATGATTTTCTGGGGAGGGGACCTGCTGTTCTATCTCTTCGGTTTCAACGCCGAGGAATGGTTTCACCAGAAGGGGGCGGAGCTTTTCGCCTTGGCTTTCGTGTTGTTCTTCGCCCTGCTTCGGTTGATAAGGCTGAAGGGGTCCAGGGTGCCCTTTGCCCTCGTTCTTTCTGCCGCCTTCGCCATGGCCGTCGTGCTCGTTCCTCCGCAGGCCCTCGTGGCCTGGATTCGCCTTCCCGCCAATGCCGAAATCAGGGCTTTCTATGGGCCTAGAATAGGTACGGGGGTAGCGAAGGGAGTGGCGAGACGGCGCGAGGCCGCGCAGCGGTTGACCATGGCTGCCCTGGTGCGTGAACGCGTGCCCAAGGACAGCGCAGTGCTCATTCCTCCTGACTGGATGGAGTTCAGGGCGGATGCTCTGCGAAGCCCGTATGTAACCTTCAAGGATGGAGCACCTTCTGAGTTTGAGCGCGCTTATGCAGAGGGATGGTTTCACCGCTTGCTTGCGGCGCACGCGGTGAACAGGGCGGGCGGCCGGCTGGTCTTGGACCCCGCGGCCGAACTCACCGATGAGGAAATGTTGGACTTGAGCCAGAAAGAAGCCGCGTCGCATCTCGATTACGCCATCACCAGAAGGGAATGTGGCTTCCCTCTCCTGGGGCGGGCTGGGGACCTCCGCCTCTACCAGATTCAATCCACACCGCCATCGGCTGCCTCTGCACACGAAAAGGGGGCGGCGCCATGACGAAGTCCTCCTGGACCTTGGTTGGCATTGCCCTTCTCGCGGCCGTGCTCCTCTACTTCGCCCCCTTCTTCTTCCGCGGCGAGCACATGGTGCC
>JBBIKI010000063.1:16158-17246 GCA_037445535.1 Acidobacteriota bacterium
TGGGCCTTCAACCCGTGGACCATCCGGTGCCTGGGATTCAACAACACCTGGGCCGACTGGTGGTTCGGGTGGCTCTTGTGGTCCTGGCATCTAGCCATTGAGCGTGGAGGAAGGTACTCCGTGCTCCCGGCGGTGTTCATGGCGGGTGCTGTCTACTGCGGCCACCCCGAATCGGCCTTCCTCCTAGCCGCTTCTTCGGTGATCTACGCCACGGCGGTGTGGCTGGCGCAGGACAAGGACGCCCGCCGGCCCCTCTTGAGCTTGGGCGGCGGCCTAGCTGTCACGGGCGTTCTCGCCCTCCTGCTCACGGCGGTGCACTGGCTGCCCCTCCTGGCGAACCTCGCCGAATCGGCGACCTATAAATCTCAGGGGCCTTCCGGGCGGCCCTTTTATCCCTTTGGAGCCCTCTTTAACCCGAATTCAGAACTCTACCTTGATCCTGTCTTCTTCTCGCTGGCTTTGCTGGGGCTCATCGCATTGGGGCGCTCGCGAAAAGGGCGTCCCGCCCTCCTCCTCTTCGCCCTGGGCCTGATCGCCGCCGTTCAGCTTCCTTTTCTGGGTTTGGCCCGGAGTGTCACCTCGCTGGGAGGCCTTGTACCGGGGATTTATGCCCGCAGCCTCTTCTGGATGGGCCTCTCTCTTGCCGTTGCGCTTGGGATGCAGAGCCTGGCCGGGGCACGCAGGGCGCTGAGGCTTCAAGACATCCGGCTTGCGGTGCTCGGCGTCGTTGCCTATGCGGTATTGGCCTGGGCGGACTACCAATCGGGGGGGATGGCCTTCTTGCTCCTCCGGAAAGATCTTCTCCTCTGGGCCGGCGTGGCGGCTTTATTCATGGCGCTGGCGCTGGTTTCGCGGCATGGAGGGTTGGCGAGAGCCGGATTCGGGGGAGCCGCCCTCATGCTCGTGCTGGTTCCCCTCGCCATCCAGCGGTTTCAATACCCTCTCTTCAGTACCTTGGACCCTCTGCAAGGGGGCCCACCCGCCATCGCGCAGTTTAAGGCCTTGCCCGGGGCAAACCATGGCAGGATGATGGCCGGTACGGGGGGCAACCGCGAGCGGTCCTGGCTGGAACCGGATCTCGCCACCCT
>JBBIKI010000064.1:0-16604 GCA_037445535.1 Acidobacteriota bacterium
AGAGACGGGGATTCGAACCCCGGTTACCCTTTCGGGTAAACACGCTTTCCAAGCCTCTTCGGAACGAGTTTAAGGTTTTGGAATCAAGTTGAAGAGAGTCTAAGTGGCTTTACTACTCAATGGCTTACGGGCATCAGGGCTCCTTAAGGCGTTTGACACGATTTGCCGTATTTTGCCTTTCAAACTTGCGATTTAGTTGCAATGCCCTTGAAAGGAAATTTTCCTAGGCGGTCTGGCCTAGCCGGTGAATTAAGGTAGATTAAAGTGTTTACTGAGTAATTAAAGTTGACTTAGATTACTGAGTAACCTATACTTACTCAGAGGAGGATAGCGTGCCGACGATTGCTTTGATCAACCAGAAGGGCGGCGTGGGGAAAACAACCTCCACGGTCAATTTGGGGGCGGGGCTGAGCATGCTGGGAAAATCCGTGCTCCTGGTGGACCTCGACCCGCAGGCCCACCTGACCTATGGGCTGGGCATCCAGGGCCACGAGCTGGATTACACGGTTTACGAAGTACTCCGGGGAGAGGTCACCGCCAGCGAGACCATCGTCAAGCGGGACGGCCTTGAGGTGCTCCCCTCCTCACTGAGCCTGTCAGCCGCCGAAGTGGCGCTCTCAGCCATGGCCGGCCGGGAGTTCCTCCTCAAGGAGGCCCTAGTGGATTTACCACGGTACGACTTCGTTCTCCTGGACTGCCCGCCGAGTCTTGGCCTTCTCACCCTGAACGCACTCACGGCAGCGCAGGAGGTCTTTATCCCTCTCCAGACAGAGTTCCTGGCCCTGCAGGGCATGAGTAAGCTCGTCGATACGGTAAATGTGGTCAGGAAGCGGCTCAACCCGGACCTGACCATCTCGGGCATCATCGGGACATTATTCGACGCCCGGAAGAACCTCAACCGGGAGGTCGTGGACAAGATCCGGGAGTACTTCGCCGACAAACTTTTCGAGACCCTCATCCACGACAACGTGGCCCTAGCCGAGGCCCCGAGCTACGGCCAGACCATCTTTGAGTACCGGCCTGACTGCCGCGGGGCCCAGGACTACCTGGCCCTTTCCCAAGAAACCGTGGCGAGGAGATAGACCATGGCCAACAAACCCCGCATGGGTTCCGACCCCTTCCAGAAGAAGGACCCTCTCGGCTGGATCGGTGGCAGGCAGGACGAAGAGGCGGGCCAATCGGAGGACGTACAGGGTCCACCCAGCCCACCCGGTAACCCCGAGATACCGCGTAAGCCGGATAAACACAGTACTCAGGGTCAACCGAGTAAGACCAGCAACCCGAGTAAACACGACTTACCAAGTCCACCCAGTAGTCCCGGTCATCCCGGTACACCCGGTAAACCGCCCAGGGGCTTGACCACATCCAAGGGCCTCCGCCCCGGCTGGACGCGAGCCACCTTCATCGTCAGGGAAGAGACCGTCCAGCAGCTCAAGGCAGTGGCCTACTGGGAAAGGAAGGAGCTGAAACGAGTTCTGGATGAGGCCCTGTCAACCTATCTCAAGGACAGGGACGTTCCCGCAATCCCACATGAGGCTGATGCCCGCGACTAGGGAAGCGCATTCGAAATAATGCCTTTACCCCACGGTAAACCAACATTTGCGCTTAGAATAGTCGCCGGCCCGAGGACAAGTAAGTTGCCTGCTACGAACAGTAGGACCAGGACGACGACCATCGGGTTCGGTTATCCTATGCGTCTAAGGCCTCAGGTCGGCCGAGTTGGAGGGCACTCATCGTGAAACAGGATGCCATCCTGACTGCACTGGGAGAGATTACCCGAATCGTTTCGGAGACACTAGAACTCCGGGAGGTATTCAGGCGGGTGGCCAAGGCATCGGCCAAAGTGCTTCCCCTGAATACTATGGCCATCATTCACATCGAGAGTGACAGAACCCTAAGATTGTACTCACATACTCAATCGGACCTTGCCGAGCCGCCCAGGTCGATTTCATTGGAGGACTTTTCCCCGTCTATCCGCCCAAGCCTGGACAGCGTCCATCGAGTCTCAAATCTTGCGGCCATCATGGACCCGAGCTTCTTTGTCGATCGGGAACTTCTCGCGCGCGGTTCTCGCGCTTTGCTTACCGCTCCTCTGCGGCAAGGGGACCAGACGAACGGCTTTGTGAGCATCGACTCCGTTCATTCGGGAGCTTTCACGCTCGACCACGAGCGAGTACTGCTTTCCATCGCTGACCTCTTGAGCCTAGCGCTTGAGCACGAACGGCTCTGGAATCTTGACCTAGCACGCCGACGCCGACTTGATGCCATCGACGCCCTTCTCCCCATCCTTGCCAACGTGCTGGATGTGAGAGATATCTTCAATCAGGTGTCCGCAGTTGTGACGCGCGTCTTACCTCATGATCTACTTGTGCTCGCATCGATCAGCCCTGATGAAAAGAGAGTCAACCTCGATGCATATTCGGGGACTCCCATCAAGGGCATGCCGTCCTCGTTGCCTCTGGAGAGGGACAAGCGCTTTCCCGTGGGGCAGGAATATGACCTGATCGGCGATGTGCGACTAACGAGGGACGTCAAGTCCGCAGACAACCGCATCACCAAAGCCCTCGGAGTTCGTTCGATTCTCCGTATCCCGATCTACCTAAAAGAAGTGCCTGAATCGACTCTGAACTTCCTTTCAAAAACGCCAGGCCAATACACCGAGGAGGATGTCCCCGTAGCGCGCCGGGTGGCGGACCATGTGAGTCTGGCCCTTTCTCATAGAAGATTGGCCGAAGAAGAACGCCGGGTGGCGCTTCTCGAGCAGCGTGTCGAATCTCTTACAAAAGAGCTGCAAACCACCCTAGGCATCAAACGTGTGGTAGGCCGATCGAAGAAATGGAGGGCCGCTCTCGCCGAGGTAGCCAAAGTGGCTCCCACGGAGACCACGGTTCTCCTTACCGGTGAGTCAGGTACCGGGAAAGAGGTCCTGGCCCGCATGATCCACCGCGGATCCCCAAGGTTCAAGGGACCGTTCGTGGCGATCAACTGCGCGGCTCTTCCAGAGACCCTGCTCGAGTCAGAACTATTCGGACACGAAAAGGGAGCGTTCACCGGAGCCACAAACGCCCGGCCGGGGTGCATCGAGCAGGCGGCGGGGGGCGTGCTTTTTCTGGATGAGGTGGGCGAGATGAGTCCCGCTGTCCAGGCCAAGCTTTTAAGAGTGATAGAACAACGCGAGTTCACCAGGGTCGGGGGCTCCCGCCAACTTATGGCAGACGTCCGGCTGATAACGGCCACCAATCGGGACCTCAAAGTGAGCCTAGCGCGTGGAGAATTTCGCGGGGACCTTTATTATCGCCTCCGTGTTTTCGAGATCACCGCTCCCCCCCTTCGGGAGCGAAAGGACGATATATTCCCTTTGTCCGAGGCTTTCCTAGAGGAGATCGGAGGCACGGTGGGGCGCCCCTCCGCAGGGATATCGAATCAGGCTCAAGATGCTCTGGCCGCATACCCCTGGCCAGGAAACGTCCGGGAACTTCGGAACGTCCTCGAACGGGCTACGATCCTTTGCGACGGCGGCTTGATTACTTTGGAGCATCTTCCTTCGGAGGTGTCCCACCGGGAACCAGCTGCCCAAGGTCAGGGACTCCCCCACCCTATGGACGGAGTCAACCTGAAACAGGGCGAACGCGACCGATTAACCAGGGCGCTCGAACAGGCGGATGGCAACCACTCTCAGGCGGCTAGGCTCCTGGGAATAACCCGTCCCGCGCTCTATCGCAAGCTTCAGAAACACGGCTTGACCTAAAGCTCTCTCCACGTTCCTTACTGCGGCGATAAGTATGACCGATTCCGGACACTTGTCCGATATCGGACGCCGCCTTGAGGCAAGCCAACACATCGGCAATCATCGCAACTCCTCCTCTTTCAGCTATTAACGCCATTTTCACTTTCGTCTGCCCCCATGGCACGCGTTGTGCGATAGACGCGAGGTGGAGGGTCACAGTGGCTCAAAAATCAGTTGAATTGATCATTGGCAAACTGGTCACGGATGACGGGTTTCGGCACCGATTCCAGAGGGACCGAACCGGGGTGCTGGAGGAACTAGAATTTTCCGGTTTCACCCTGACCTCCGTTGAAAAGGAGGTCGTACTGTCGCTGATCCCTTCAATCTTCGAAAATTTCGCTCGTCGAGTCGATCCAAGAATTCGAAAAATAGACCTTAAAGCGGGAGCGCAAAAGTCATGAATTGGAAGTATGTGGATTCTCGCGCCAGTAAATTCAACTATCGACTTTGGCGACTTATCGAGGTCTCTCAGCACGAAATGGACCCCAGCGAACTCGCCCAATTCATGGAAGAGCCGGATTCCAGCCTTAATGGCATTTCTCCTTGGGATTGTTTCGCCGCGGTAAGTGACGCCGAGTTCGAGCAGATTTGCGACCATCTCCGAGCAAAAATCGCCACCAAGAAAGCTGCAGGTCCTCCGGGTAAAGAGCCTGGCGTCACGGAGTGCGCTGTTGAAGCGCGACTCTCCAGCGAACTACCCCCTTCTCGTCCAAAGAGAGGGACCTGATCATGTCCCCGCGCTCGCCGCACGCCGCTACTGCCCGCAAAGACTCTTCCCTCAGTAACCGACTGGGGCAGAAAGCCAGCGGCTCACTCAACGAAGAGGGGATTGCCTCCGCTTCGGCTGGACGTATTCTTCAGAGCGCGGCAGCTTTGTTTTCCGAAAAGGGCTACGAGGCAACTTCGATCCGCGACATCATTTCGGCTGCGGGGGTGTCCCGGCCTGTCCTTTACTATCACTTCAAGAGCAAAGAGAGGCTTTACATGCTGCCATTACTCGAACGCCGGAACTGGCTCGATCAACCCCGGGGCGGAATCTGTCCGCATTTTCGTGGGCATCCACGTTTGACGGATCGCCCTGATGCTGGAGAAAGGAGACTCTCATTGAAATTCAACCTGAACAAAGCTAACCCACGCAGCAACTGCGCCTTTGAGAAGAGGTGGTTCATGCATCCTAGGACAATCGTCAGCCCTGGCGCTTGGATGGGGCTCATCATCGCCATCGCCGCCATGACCGGGTGTAAGGGGGCTCCACCGCCGCGCGGACCTGTCGAAGTCGGAACTGTAACTATTCGTCCGGAACGTGTTCTGCTTACGACCGAACTGCCTGGAAGGACATCTCCCTATCTGGTCGCAGAGATCCGCCCGCAGGTCAATGGAATCGTCAAGAACCGGGCCTTTGAAGAAGGCGGAGACGTCAAGGCCGGCAGTCTCCTCTACCAGGTCGATCCCGCTCCCTACCAGGCAGCATTTGATCAGGCGAAGGCCGCCTATGAAATGGCCAAGGCCAACCTCCCCGCCGCTCGAGCCAGGGAAGATCGCCTGAAGACTCTAGTCGCCGTGCACGCGGTGGGACAGCAGGACTACGATGATGCACTGTCGCAGCGCCAGCAGGCGGAAGCCAATGCAGCCCAGGCGAAAGCCGCCATGGACGCTGCTCAGGTCAATCTTGCCTACACGACCATGAGAGCCCCCATCTCCGGGAGAATCGGCCGAGCGAGCGTCACCGTCGGTGCACTCGTGAACGCCTATCAGCTTTCACCGCTGGCAATGATTCAACAGCTCGACCCAATCTATGTGGATGTCACGCAGTCAAGCGCTGACCTCCTGCGCCTTCGTCGGGCCATGGAAAGCGGCCGTCTCAACCAGGGAAGTGAAAGCCGTGGCCTTGTAAGGTTGCACCTCGAGGATGGCACTTTCTACAAGCTCGAAGGAACACTTGAGTTTCGAGATGTCACTGTAGACCCGAGCACTGGCTCAGTCATCCTCCGGATGGTCTTTCCCAATCCGGACCACGTCCTTCTCCCTGGCATGTTCGTGCGCGCGGTCGTGGAGGAGGGCGCGAACGAAAAGGCAATCCTTGCTCCGCAACAGGGAATCGCCCGCGATCCGAAGGGTAACCCGTTCGCATGGGTTGTGGATGCCAGCGAAAAGGTTGAGCAACGAACGCTCGATCTAGACCGCGCCATCGGTGACAAATGGCTAGTTACCAAAGGGCTGGCCCCTGGTGATCGAGTCATCGTGGAAGGCCTCCAGAAAGTCAGACCGGGAGACGCCGTGAAGGCCACCCCTTTCAGCATGCAGACCGGCAGCGACAAGCCCACGGGCAACGGCCGGCCAGCTGCCGAAGTGAAGTAGGAGGAGGACGCCATGTCAAAATTCTTCTTGGATCGCCCCGTCTTCGCCTGGGTCATCGCCATCGCGATGATGCTGGGCGGGTGCCTGGCGATTTACAAGCTACCGATCTCCCAATACCCGCCCATAGCCCCGCCGTCCATCGGCATCACCACCAAGTATCCTGGTGCCTCAGCGAAGACCGTCGAGGACACCGTCATCCAGATCATCGAACAGAAAATGACCGGCCTCGACCGGATGATCTATATGTATTCGACGAGCGATTCGTCGGGGGCGGCGCAGATCACCCTCACCTTCGCCCCGGGAACAGATCCGGACCTCGCTTGGGCCAAGGTGCAGAACAAGCTCCAGCTCGCTATGCCGTTGCTTCCCGACGTGGTCCAGCAGCAGGGTGTGAAGGTCAGCAAGGCCACCCGTAACTACCTCCTCCTCGTCGGTCTTACCTCGACGGACGGCAGCCAGAGCCAGGACGACCTGAGCGACTACGCCGTCTCCAGGGTCGAGTCGGTCCTCGCCCGCGTCCCGGGGGTCGGCGAGGTAGAGCTCTTCACCTCCGGCTACGCCATGAGGCTCTGGTTCGATCCCGACAAGTTGACGAATTACGGCATGACCTCGGACGACCTCGTCGCGGCGGTCCGCGCTTACAACGTCGAGGTTTCCGCCGGCCAGTTCGGGGGCGCCCCCACCATGCCGGGCCAGAGGCTCAACGCCTCGATTCTTGTGCAGTCCCTCCTGGTGACCCCGGAGGAGTTTGCGGCGATCCCGCTGAGGACTAACTCCGACGGGTCCGTCGTCCGCATCCGGGATGTGGGCCGCGCCGAGCTCGGTACCGACTTCTCCGATACTCAGATTCTGTTCAACGGGAAGCCGTCCGCCGTCCTCGCCATAAGGCAGGAGTCGGGCGCGAACGCGCTCGATACCGCGAATCGGATCAAGGCCAAGATGGCCGAGTTGTCGAAGTACTTCCCCCCCGGAATGAAGGTCATCTACCCGTATGACACGACCCCGTTCGTCCGGGTGGCCATCGAGGAGGTGGTGAAGACCCTCATTGAGGCCATCTTTCTCGTGTTTGTCGTCATGTACCTCTTTATGGGAAATCTGCGGGCCACCCTCATCCCCACCATCGCGGTGCCGGTGGTTCTCCTGGGCACTTTCGGCGTCCTGGGTCTCTTCGGATTCTCAATCAATATGCTGACCATGTTCGCGATGGTTCTGGCCATCGGGCTCCTCGTGGACGACGCCATCGTCGTCGTAGAGAACGTGGAACGGGTCATGAGCGAGGAGGGTCTCCCGCCTTGGGAGGCCACGCGGAAGTCCATGGGTGAGATCCAGAGCGCCCTCGTCGGCATCGGGCTCGTCCTCTCGGCTGTCTTCGGACCGATGATTTTTTTCCCTGGGTCCACCGGGGTCATCTACCGTCAGTTCTCTATCACCGTCATCGCCTCCATGCTGCTCTCGGTCATCGTGGCCCTGGTCCTCACGCCGGTTCTCTGCGCCACCTTCCTCAGGCCGGTGGCCAAGGGGCACGGGGCCGCGGAAACGGGCATCCGCTATTTCCGCCCTTTCTTCATCTGGTTTGACCGCGCATTTTTCCGCTATCGAGATCTCTATCAGACCTACGTCGGACGCATCCTTAATCGGAAGGCGCGCTTCCTGGCCATTTTCCTCCTCATCGTGGTGGTCATGGGCCTTCTCTATCTACGGATGCCCACCGGTTACCTGCCCGAAGAGGACCAGGGGATTCTCCTGGCCATGGTCCAGCTTCCGACGGGCTCCACCTTCGAGCAGACGCAGTCGGTCATGGCCGAGGTCCGACATGAGTTCCTGGAGGGCCAGAAGGAAGCCGTTAATTCGTGCATGACAGCGGCCGGAATGAGTTTTGCAGGCAATGGACAGAACATGGGCATGGCTTGGATCCAGCTGAGGGATTGGAAACAACGCAAACGGTCCGATCTCCGGGCGCAGGAGGTGGCCAACCGGGCCATGCGAACCCTTGCGGGCATCAGGGGGGCAGTGGTCTTCGTTTTCCCCCCGCCTTCGGTCATCGAGCTGGGGACCGCCACCGGATTCGATTTCATGCTGCAGGACCGGGGGAGCCTCGGCCACGATGGGCTCACTAGAGCCATGGGCCAGCTCCTCGGCATGGCCGCCGAGGACCCGAGGCTTGCCCGCGTGAGGCCCAACGGCATGGCGGATGTCCCGCAGTACAAGGTGGACATCGACTGGGAGAAGGCCGGCGCCCTCGGTGTCCCCGTCAGCTCGGTCCAGAGTTACCTTTCCACCGCCTTCGGCAGCGCCTACATCGGCAACTTCGTCCAAGGAGGGCGGGTCAAGCGGGTTTTCGCCCAAGCCGACGCCCCGTTC
The DNA here is from genome assembly GCA_037445535.1 of Acidobacteriota bacterium. Classification (GTDB taxonomy): domain Bacteria; phylum Acidobacteriota; class UBA4820; order UBA4820; family DSQY01; genus JAKAJA01. The sequence continues at coordinate 8,507 of JBBIKI010000064.1, forward strand.
CGCATGCTTCCCAGTGACCTGAATCGACTCATGGTACGCAACCGGCAGGGCGGCCTCGTCCCCCTCTCGGCCCTTGCAGCCGGCCGGTGGGTCTCCGGGTCGCCACGATTGGAGCGTTACAACGGTTTCCCAGCCATGAATATCCAGGGGGAGGCAGCCCCGGGCCACAGCACCGGCGAGGCCATGAAGGCCATGGAGGAGATTGTCGCCAAGCTCCCGTCCGGTGTCGGCTCCGAATGGACAGGCCTCTCCTACCAGCAGCGCATGTCGGAGTCCCAGGCCGGTCTGCTTTATGCCTCCTCCCTTCTCGCAATCTTCCTCGTCCTGGCCGCGCTCTATGAAAGCTGGACCTTCCCCATCTCCGTGATGCTGGCCCTTCCCTTAGGTGTCATCGGCGGGGTGCTCGCCTCTTCGATGCGGGGGATGCCCAATGACGTCTATTTTCAAATCGGCCTTCTCACCGTTCTCGGGCTGACCACGAAGAACGCAATCTTGATCGTCCAGTTCGCCACGACACATATGCAACATGGCATGGGGTTGATCGAAGCCACGCTTCACGCCGCGAAGCTCAGGCTTCGGCCCATTGTGATGACCTCCATGGCCTTCGGCTTCGGCGTCTTTCCCCTAGCCATCGCCCACGGCGCCGGAGCAGGGGCCCAGAAGGCCATCGGCACGAGCGTCCTGGGCGGCATGATCACCGCGACATTCCTGGCGGTCTTTTTCATCCCGCTCTTCTTCGTCCTTGTCGTCCAGACCTTTGGCAGAAAAGAGAAAGGACCTTCGCCAACTCCCGGCACAGAGGCCGGACCCTCAACGGAGGGGCACTGACATGAAACGTTTAGCCAACATTATTCTCGGCAGCACCATTCTGCTGAGCGGGTGCACTATGGCACCCAAATACGCGCGCCCCGGCCTTCCTGTTCCAGACGCCTGGCCCGAGAGTGCCATTTCTACACCGGCGCCCCCTGAGGTCCCGGTCCCATCCGACCTGCAATGGCGGGATTACTTCTCCGACCCAAGACTCCGGTCGGTCATCGAACTGGCGCTTGCCAATAACCGCGACTTGCGGGTTGCGACGCTCAACGTTCAGAAGGCGCAAGCACAGTTCAAGATCCAGCGGGCGGAACTCTATCCATCGGTTGGGGTCCAAGCCGACGGTCAGAAGTACAGGCTTCCGGAGAAAATGTCGTCATCCGGCGTCGCCCAGACGGTGGAGCAATACAGCGTCAAAGTGGGTACGCTCTCTTGGGAGCTGGACCTCTTCGGCCGTGTTCGTAGCCTGAAGGACAAGGCCCTCAACCAGTACCTGGCCACTGACCAGGCGCGCAACGCGGCGCAGATCTCGCTGGTGGCGGCCGTGGCCGACAGCTATCTGGCCTTGGCGGCAGACGGCGAAAACTTGACGCTTGCTCGTTCGACCCTAGAAGCGCAGCGGGCCTCCTACGATTTGACACGGAGCAGCCGGGAGGTGGGCATCGCCTCCGACCTGGACCTCCGGCAGGCGCAGAGCCAGGTGGACGCCGCCAGGGTTGATGTGGCTCGATACACGGGCCTCGTCGCCGTGGATGAGAACGCCCTCGATCTGCTCGTTGGCATCAAGGTAGAACCCGACATTTTGCCCAAGTCGCTGGCGGAAGTGGGAGAGATGAAAAACCTCTCCGCCGGGCTCCATTCAGAGGTCCTACTGCGCCGTCCGGACATCATGGAAGCCGAGTACCTCCTCAAGGGTGCGAACGCCAATATCGGTGCCGCACGCGCCGCCTTCTTCCCGCGCATCAGCCTTACCGCCGGCCTGGGGTCCATGAGTCCCGAACTCTCCGGCCTCTTCGACTCCGGGACGCGGACCTGGAGCTTCACCCCGCAGATAGTGACACCTCTCTTCGCCAGCGGATCTCTCTTGGCAAGCCTCAGGGCGGCGAAGGTCGACCGTGATATTGCCGTAGCCCAATATGAGAAGTCTATCCAGTCAGCGTTCCGTGAGGTCAGTGACTCCCTCGTCCTAAGGACCACCCTAATGGATCAGGAGGACGCGCAGCGGTCTCTGGTGAGCGCGCTTGACGAGAGTTACCGCCTGTCGGAAGCGCGCTACAAGGAGGGTATCGACGGATACCTGGGTGTGCTGGTCACCCAGCGATCGCTCTATGTGGCTCAACGCGGCCTGGTTTCCGTCCGGCTTGCCCGCGAAGTCAATCAGGTGGAGCTCTACAAGGTATTGGGAGGCGGCGCATGACTCATATCGTAGCTGACACTCTCGACGAGCCCTCTGCCAAGGCCGCCCCCGCGTCCTTCGAGGGGTTGAGGCGAAACCATGTCCATCTTTGAACGTGTTCTTTGTCCAGTGAACTTCTCCGAGTTCTCTGCGTGCGCCTTCGGATATGCCCAGTGGATTGCCCGGCGCTACAAGTCCACCCTGTTTATCCAGTGCATCGTAGAAGTTTGGCGCCACCCCTCCATCTCATTCTCGACCGTAGAAGGCTACGCCGAGTTTCATAAGTTCCTTGTGGAAAGGGGCGATCAGGAGCTGAAGGAATGGGTTAAGAGCAACTCCACGGGCGAGGGGCACCCGAACTATGTGCTGGGCGAGTACCACGCCCTAGTCGCGGAAGGGTGAGATCCGGCGCATCGAGTGAGAGAACATGCTAAAGCTAAAGCGGATCCTCTGTCCTGTCGACTTTTCGGAATGCTCAGAAGATGTCTACCGATATGCCATGTCGCTCGCTCACCATTTCGGAGCAGAGCTCTACGTCCAGAATGTCGTCGAGCTTTGGCGGCATAGTACCCTCAGTCTCGCACCCATTGAAGGGTACGAGCAGTTTCGCAACCACGTCCAAGACCTCAGCCGACGGGAACTTCGTGAGTTCGTCATGAATATTCCCTTCATGGGCGTGCGGCCGAATTGCGTTGCCCGAGAGGGGGTGGCGGCGGATTCGATTCTTGCATTCGCCGAAGGTGAGCAGATAGACCTCTTAGTGATGGGGACTCACGGCCGCAGGGGGCTTGATCTCCTGATGACGGGGCCGGTAGCCGAGCGGGTCCTTAGGAAGTCTCAGTGCCCCGTTCTGGTCGTCCGCGGTTCAACCCGCAACAGCCGTCAAGCTAGCGGGCCTCAGGATTCCACGCCAGCGGGGGGGGTCTTTTTCTGCACGGACTTTTCAGAAAACTCGCAGCGGGCTTTCGATTACGCCATCTACCTCGCAAGAGAGTGCAACTCTGAACTGATCCTCGCCCACGTCTTGGAAGCCCCTTTGCAGCCGACCGACCTTGCGGAAAAGATGGCAGCGGCATCGGGCCGGCTCGAAGGGCTCATGCCGCTCACACCACAGAGGTTGCCGAAACACAGAACCCTCGTGCGGGTCGGCAAGCCCTACCAGCAGATACTCGCACTTGGCGTAGAGACTAACTGCACCCCGCTCGTCATGGGTGTCCACGGAGCAGATGCGTCGAATCCTTCGCTGTTCGGTTCAACGACGCACCGCGTCATTCAGCTGGCATCCTTCCCCGTCTTGGCGGTTCACACGTGATCAGAACTGGAGAATGGACGGCCTGCCCAGAGGCACGGCATGGCTTGATGCGGAGGCGCGGAATGAAGGTGCATAGAAGCCAGGGGCTACGAGAGTGCAGGCCAACGCTGCACCTGGAGATAGTTCTAGGTTTGCCCCACACACATCCAGCACTACTGCGGGGCCAGGGGGTGCTGCCATGTACTTGACCGCGCTCACTCAGCGTGATCGCCTGTTCGACATCGCTGCGCGCTGGCTCAGGGGTGACGTCCACGAGGATGATGCTTGCTTCGTGACAGAGGTGTTTCTGATTGACCCCCTCGTGACCGCGCCAGTGCTGACCAGTTTTCTGAGCCAGGTGACCATGGGGAGCGCCACCACTCCAAAGGTAGAGCACCTTCGCATGAAGGGAGAGGTGCGGCGCCGCATCGCCGGCGGCTGGCGGTGCCCGACACCCCGCGCGGCCGAGCTGTTCGCCCGATACCGTGAGAGGCCGGAGGAGTTCTTCCCGACCACGCCGGTCGACCTGTTCGCGGTCTCGGGTCGCCAGGATGACCTGCTGGCCATGGTCCGCTTTAAAAACCTGACGCGAATCGCCCACAAGACCGCCCGCAGAGCCGCCGCGGCTCTTGATCCCGAAGTCCGCCGGCGCACCGGGATGGCCTTGCCGGACCTAACGTCGGGCACCCTCGACGCAGAGCATGCCCGCCTGCTGGGCGAGGTTGAGCGGACGCTATGCCTGGAGATCGGCAACGGAGATCGGTCATTCTCGCGCGAGGACCTGCGCCTTGATGACGTCATAGGGGCGAAGCTGATCGGCGAGGCCTCGGACCTTGCCCATCTGGAAGAGAGCCTCCTTGCCCACCCGCAGGTGGTCTCGGCCAGCCGATCCGAACACCACGGTGCGTATAACGACGTATGCCTCGAGCTCGAGCTGGCCTGCTCGCCGCCCGGCCCCACCATCGACCGTTTGCTCGCCGCGGACTGGTCTGGAGCGCTTGCCCGGGGTCTGGACACCGGGGAGGTAGGTCGCGCCATCCCTCGGTACGTTGAGAGTGCGCAACGGACGTTCTTCGTCGACGTCATCTTGACGACCTGGGAAGAGCTCGTCGAATCGGAGTTCGGCCGCGGACTCCACGAGGAGAGGACCGAACGCCAGCATACCGAGGTGACGAGAGCGGGGCACCTCGTGACGAATGTCGGCCTGGCCTCGCTTTTCTTGCTATTGGTCGCAATGGCCCCAACGGTCACGGTCGGCGAGCCGCCAATCAAGATGTCGGGACGCTACCTGCCCGACACTGTCGCCGCTTTTGTTGCCAGCCTATTCGGTCTCAACCTTGACCGCAGCCCGCTCTCGCTGCCTCCCGTCGACGCTGACAGCCCGCACTACGCGCAACGCCACAGCGGCGCGGCTCCACTGGGGTACGTCGAGGCAGGGGAATGAGAGAGGAGACCACTGTGCGAATCGCTTTCACGGATCAGGGCTGGACGGGCAGTGCTCAGATGCAAGACGGCGCAAGTTAGGGAGATGTAACATGTCAACGACCAAAGGTCATTTGATCATCGCAATCTCTGGAACAACTGGAGCCGGTAAGGTCGAGGTGGGGCGGCATGTCGCAGCGACGCTCGGCTGCAACTACCTCGACAAGGGGCGGCTGATGGCCGCCGCAGACCTTGTTCGCGATTCGCAACCAAGCACCAAACAGGTCCAGGACGCCATGCGCGCTGTCCTCCGCGGCTCGGGCGACGATCATGTGTCCGGGGCCCCCCACGTTCGACGAGAGGCCTTTCACGCGCTTCCTGTCGATGATCTTCCAGTACAGATGGCGCCCCTGAGAGCAAGCCCCGCCCTCGGACCGCTTGTTGTCGTCGGCCGCGCGGCTCGCTGGGTACTCGCTGAAGAGCCGAACCTGCTATCGGTCTTCCTGCACGCACCGCTCGAGGCCAGAACCCGTCAGGTCTGTAGGGCGCACTCCATCAAGTTCGAAGCAGCCGGTGAGCAGGTTGCCGCCTATTGCGGAGAACGAAGAACGAATTTCATCAAGCGCATCGCGGGGCCCCTGAAGCCGGACCACGAGGACTTTCACCTCTGCGTGGACACCTGGCGAGTTGACCTAGAGACCACGGTGGAAATGATCGTTGCCGCTGCCGAGGACATCATGAGTTCCATCCCCCAGCGCGAAATGGACAGGGGAATGGACGAGCTTCCTGTCGAGATTCGCGAGCCTCAGCACACCCGCTAGAGGCGATTTTTGAACACATCGCTTGATGACCATTTCGACTGGGAGAACAAAATGCTTGACGCCAATGCGCTTTCTTTCTTCCTACCCTCCTCTCTATTGGCGCCTCTTGGCGCCACCGGGGCCGTGGTCAGCTCGACCATGGCCCCGGCCCTTTCCGGGAGTGGAGCATGGTGCCCAGAACCATTGGCATCGCTTGGCCACCTTCATGCACGGCAGGCGCACGCTGATCTAGGGGAGTACTCCAGAAGACATCGACTTCTGGTCACGTGGGGTCAGTGGCGCAACGACGATGTGAATCGAGGCAATTGGAGAACATCGGTACGAACTGCGAACAGGAATCCAGAATGGAGATATCTTTCGCGCTACAGAACTTAAAGCACACGGTCATTGTCCGGGGCCCAGGAGGAACACCATGAACCATGAACACGCAAAGTGTCCGGCGCCAGGTAGAAAGAGGCGGGCGTCGGTACCTGGCCTCTTGCTGGTGCTGCTCATTCTGTTTCTGGCCGGTGGATGCTCCTCGCAGCGCCACCCCGACCTGGGGATGCTCTACCACGAGCAAGCGAGCCGGCGAGCGGGGAGGCCCCCCCTCGTGGGGATCCCCGGGCTGATGGGCTCTCGGATCAGCGACCCGCGATCGGGAGAGACCATTTGGGGGCGTATGACGGGCGTCATCTCGGGCACCGCGGACATGCGCCTCGCCCTCCCCGTGGATCCCGGGGAGAAGATCCCCCCCATGCGCTACGAATTGATGCTGGAGATCGGTGGCGTAGACATCTACCAGAGCGGGATCAAGGGCCTCGTCGAATATGGTGGCTACACCCTGGTGACGGGACAGGGCACCCTACCCCAAGCGCCCCTCTTCCCTTTCAGCTACGACTGGCGGTTGAGTTGTACCGCGGGTGCCGAAGCCCTGTCGGCGCTCGTCACCTCCATTCAACAGCAATCCAGCGACCCCACCTTGAAAGTGGATATTCTCACTCACTCGATGGGGGGCCTCATCGCCCGGTACTACATCCTCTATGGCAGCAAAAACGTGTTGGACGAAAGGAGCCCTGTTCCCACTTACGCGGGCGCGGCAAATGTGAGGAAGCTGGTCATGATGGGCACGCCGAACATGGGCTCTGCCGGGGGACTGCTCGCTCTTCTAGAAGGGAGTCACGTAGGCCTGGCGCGCATCTACCCGGACCTCGTCGCCACGATGCCTTCCATGGTGGAGCTCATGCCTCCACCCTCCGTGCCCGTGCTTTTCCTGCCCGATGGGTCGCCGGCTCCGATCGACATCTACGATGTGGCGACCTGGAAAGAGAACCAATGGGGCATCTTCGATCCGGCCAGTGCACCTGGGATCACGAGACGCTACGAGTCGTCTCACCGTGGGGCCACCAAGATCGAGTCCACACGGCACCTGTGCGCTCTGCAGGAGCACTTCGGCGTCCTGTTGGCGCAGGCGGCATCCTTCCACCGCGCGCTGGAGGCCGGTCCCGTTCCCGCATCGGTCCAGACGCTGATCGTGGGTGGAGACTGCGCCCGGACCCTCAGGGGGTTTGTGGTGGAGCGCGAGAACGGACGGTGGAGAGTGAGGCGCACGCCGGCAGACGTGAAACGTCCAACCAAGGGCGTGGACCTTTGGGGTATCTACTACGATCCGGGCGACGGTGTCGTGACCAAGTCGAGCTTGTTGGCCGAAGGGAAGGACCAGGTGTCCGGTGAGTTCTCCTTTTTTCTCCCTTACGCTGTGCCTGTCTTCTTCTGCGAGCAACACATGAACCTCGGCAAGAACTTGACCTTCCGAGACAATCTCCTCGGCTTTCTGCTTTATAAGCCTCGGGCGGTGGCAGCGCCAGCCCAGTGAAATGGGCGTTTGACCAATCAGGAGGGAGCGCCTCTTAGAGTGTGTTGGGAAAGATCCATCTGGGAAATCTCGTTTTCGAGCGAGGTCCCGCGTGACCAGGCATGTCAGTTATGAAGGAGAGAACATGAACGTGAAGCGAATGTTGATGGGAATCCTAGGTATAACCGCTGCATTCTGGGTCTGCGCGCAGGAGGCGCAGCCCCTGGTCATGCCCTCGGCGCAGGACGCGCTCGCGGTAACCCGGGGGCAGATCCAGGCCGAAAGGCAAGCCGTCGTTGCGGCGAACCTGGGCCTGACCGAGGACGAAGGAAGAGCCTTCTGGCCCGTGTACCGCGATTACAGGACGGAATTGGAGAAGCTCGGGGACCGGGTCAGCAACTTCATCGTGGACTATGCGAAGAACTGCGACACGATGACGGATGCCCAGGCAAAGACAATGATCACGGAATATCTCGCCGTCCAAAAGGAAGAGGCCGCGGCGAAGCAATCCTGGCTGCGGA
>JBBIKI010000065.1:0-16445 GCA_037445535.1 Acidobacteriota bacterium
TGGTGGCCGCGTTGGCCGAGGCGCGCATGGGGCCGGCGAGGAGTTCGGCGGCCTTGAGGAAGATGGCGGCGCGCGACTCCCAGGGCATCTCCGACCACTCCTTCCAGGCCTCCTGGGACGCCTGGATGGCCAGTTCCACTTCCTTCTGGCCCGCCTGGTGATACGTGGCGAGGACGTGCTGGTGGTCGTGGGGGCAGACGGCCTTGGCCGTGTTGCCGGTGCGAACTTCCCTGCCGCCGATGAGAAGGGGGATTTCGATCTCCTCCGAGAGCATGCGCCCAAGTTCGGCCTTGAGGGCCTTCTTCTCGGGCGAACCGGGGCCGTAGGAAAGTATCGGCTCGTTTTGGGGCTTGGGAACGGGAACGATGCTATTGGCCATGGGAGAATCCTCCGAATGGGTTGGCCGGCGGACGGAGCCTGCCGGGCAACTCATTCTACGGAAAGGAGAAAGGGGCCGCAAGGCGGGGGGCCCGGCGAGGGGCGCCTGGGGCAAATGGCCCGCAGGGCAGCCGGCGTGGAGGACGGTCGCCGGCCCCTTGAACCGCCATGGGCCGGGCACCAACGCGCCCGGCCCATGGGACTCAATCGATGCCAGACCTGCTTCACTCGGCGGGCACGGCCCTTTTGGCCGGCGCAGGGCCTGCCGGCAGAGGCGCGGGGAAGTCGGCCAGCCTGAATCCGTCCACCGTCCCCAGAACGCTCCTCTCGTCGGCCACGGTCATGGCGCCTTCATCCAGGAGAGCCACGTCCCTGAGCGTGTATGGAGGCTCGACGCCCGCCCGCGCCACTTCGGCACCGTCGTAGGCTAGGATCAGCTCGGCGGCCCCCTTCGAAAGGTGAGCCGATGTGGACGCGTAGGCCACCTCCACCTCCTGGCCCTGCGCGTCCCGCCCCGTGAGCAGACCCTGGACCCTGTACTGGCCAGGAGTGCGCGCATGGACAACGACGGGGACCGACAGCACGGTCACGCGGCCCTTCGCCCTCCTCATCTGGCAGAGCCGCGCTTCTTGGATGGCGGCACTTTCCGAGGCGCACGCGTAGGCGGCGTGGCCTACCCGGTGCAGGGGAAGGCCGCCGGCCAGGCCGCCGCCGTCCACCTTCACGTCCGTGAGGGACGGGCCTGCCACGGCGGGCGGAAGGGCCGCCGAATAGACGCCGTCCCCCGCCAGCGCATCCGGTGCCAGGCCGTCGTCGTGCAAGACAACCTGGGCCACCGGCGATCCTTGGGCTTTGATCGAGGCCCTTACGTTCATTCCGGCCAGGGCACGCCCTGCGGCCGCATCCCACATCCTCGCCGTGAGGAGGGGCCGGTCGCCGGGCGCGTACACCATGCGGGAGATCTGCACGTCCATCTCGTAGGAAGAGCCGTCCTGCACCGCCACCATGTAGGCCTTGGCCCCGCTCGTGGCCTGACTCCAGTCCAGGGAGTAACGCCCGGGAGTGACGGCCATGACCTTCAAGAGCGACGCCGTGGGAGGAAGGTCCACCAGCCCCGGCAGCTCGCTGGAGGGGCCCGCCTGGAACCGGGCCTCCGTGCGGCCGTCGGGGCGGAAGGGCTGTCCTTGGGGGTCAAGGAACCGCAGGCCCTCTTCGGGCACGGCGACGCCCACGGGCCAGATGGCGACGGCGGCGGCGGGGCCTCTCAAAACCAGTGCGGCGGCGCCCTCGTCCGCCTGCACAAGAAAGGCGTCAAGGGTGGACTTGTTTACGGGAGCCTGGGGAGCAGCGTAGGGCGTGCCGGGAGCGAAGCCTTGCGACTCCTGGAAAACGGGGCTCTTCCCCCAGGCGGCTCCCTGCGCAGCAAGGACTACCACCAGGGCGGCCCCTAACACGATCGTCTTCGGGCAAGTCATGGTCGTCCCCTCCGCTCAGAAGTCGTAGGACAGATAGGTACCGACGGGTTTGAAGTCGTTCCGGCGGTTGTGGTGGTGGTTGGCCTCCGTGCGGAACCAGAGGGTGCCCACGGCCTCCGCCGAGTACTCCGCCACCATGCCGTCGTCGTCTCCCGGCAGGCCAGCCACGGCGGAGAGGGCGGCCAGGCCGTAGTCCTCCGCGTGCGCCCAGTCGTTGAACAGGCCCCAGCCCGAAATGCTGTAGAAGGTCTTAGGCAGGGCCGGCCGCCCCGTGGTGCCGTAGAGCCAGTACTGGTTGTAGTAGGCCATGTCGTCCGTCCGGCAGTTCTTCGTGGAATCCGTGTTCTCGCCCACCAGGCTCACGAGCCACCCCGTGAGCCAGGAGCCCGACAGGGTTCCCGCCAGGTCGGCGGCTTCCGATCCCTTCTGGGGAGCGGCGATGGTGTTCACCCACCGCGTCACCGAGACCACCTTCTGGTAGGAGCTGTTGCGGTTGGGGTTGGAGAAGATCCAGCGGACGACCACGCCGCCGAAGGAGTGGGTATCGATCACCAGGTCCGTGATGCCCTGGGCGGTCACGAAGGCCGCGATCTGGGACGCCACCTGGTCGCCCGCCACCCACATATACTGGGTGCCGTCGTAGTGGCAGACCAGGGAAGGCACGGCGTAATTCTTCGTCACCGCCGCGATCATGGGACTGGTCCAGTAGGCCAGGGCCGTGGACGCGTTGGCCAGATCCGCGCCGCCCTTTCCATGGACCAATGCGACGCCCGTCTTGGCCCACAGGCTCGACGCTACCAGCAAGAATACGGCCGCTACCACGATTCGGGTTCTGCCCCTCATGCTCGCCCTCCTTCCACATAGGTAGGTGTTGCAAAGCAAGTGTTGTGCCGTATCGGGCTGTTTCCCTTGAAATGCAGAGCCACCGGGCCGTTGCACCCCGCCGCGGCGGAACCGGCGTGCACCTTAGAGCGTAACCTCGCTATCCGGCTGACCAGGGCAAACTCATATAACTGCTTGAATACAAGGCTCGTGACAGAAGTGATCGGCGTTCACGCGATTTGGATACAGCGTTCTAGAATAGCCGGCCAGCAGCACACCTTTTGCCGGGCAAAAGACGTGCGGAAGCTCGGTTTGGGCTGGGCCGGGCCTTGACAGGCCTTCAGATCCCCGGATAAACTATAAAACTCGTGGGCGATTAACTCAGCGGGAGAGTACTATCCTCACACGGTAGGAGTCACTGGTTCGAATCCAGTATCGCCCACCACGAGTTTCCAAGAGGGGGGTTTCGCACCCCCCTCTTGGCGTTCGGCTTCACTGCGATCGGCCTCACTGAACTCTCCCCCCTGCGCTCAAGCGCCTTTGCGCGGGCAAAGCCCGTCGCACGGCGTGTCCTCAGGACCATGAAGAACAGCCTGTCTTTCCTGAGTGTGTTAGTTTAACCCCATGAGCGGCCGGACGGTCACCCTCGCGGGATTCATGGGAAGCGGCAAGAGCACGGTGGGAAGAATCCTCGCCCTGCGTCTGAAGTGGCCCCTCAAAGACACGGACGCCCTCATCGTGGAGCATGAGGGGGCGCCCATCACCACCATCTTCGCCGGAAAGGGCGAACCCTACTTCCGGGACCTGGAGCGGCGGGTCATCCTCTCCACGCCTGAAGAGGGAGAGCGGGTGCTCGCCGTGGGAGGAGGGGGCTTCAACGAGGAGACCATCCCCTACCTCAAGCGTCTGGGCCCCACGATTCACCTGGACCTGACCTTCGCGGAGGTCCTGCGGCGCGTGGGCCGGGACCCTCGCCGCCCCCTTGCGAGGGACCCTGACCTCTTCGCCCTTTTCATCCGGAGAAAGCGCTGGTACGCCATGGCCCATCATCACGTATGGGTGGAAGGGCTTTCGGTGGACGAAACGGTTGACGCCATCCTGCGCCTGATATAAGGTGAGTCGTCCGGCAGGGGGGTTCCGGTTGGGCAGGACGCGCTTTCTAATCCTCTCGGACATCCACGCCAACCAGGAAGCCCTGGAGGCCGTGTTTCGCACGGTCCACCGCCGCCGGTACGACGGCGTCCTGTGCATGGGCGACCTGGTGGGCTACGGTGCCAGCCCGAACCAAGTGGTGACGCGGATCCGAAAGCTCAAAGGCCTCGTGGCGGTGCGGGGCAATCACGACAAGGTCTGCTCGGGGCTGGAGGACGGCAAGAATTTCAACGTGGCGGCGCGGCAGGCCGCCCAATGGACCCTCGCCAAGCTTCGGCCCGAGAACGCGGCCTTCCTCCGCGCCTTGCCCAAGGGGCCTCAGGAGGCCTCGCCCGGGCTGTGGATCGCCCACGGATCCATTCCCGATGAAGACGCCTATCTCTTCTCGGATTTCGACGCTTACCAGATCTTTCAGAGCCACCCGTTCCGGGCCTGCTTCTTCGGCCACACCCATTTCCCCATGATCTTCGAACAGCGGGACGGGGCCATCGAGATGATCCCCGTCAAGAAAGACGAGGCCGAGTTCACCCTCCTGCCCGGCTCACGCTATCTCATCAACCCGGGCTCCGTGGGGCAGCCCCGCGACCGCAACCCCAGGGCGGCCTTCGCGGAGTTCACGCCGGAAACGGGCCGCCTCACGATTCACAGGGTTCCCTATGACGTGGACGGGGCCGCGGCCCGGATCAGAAAGGCGGGGCTACCCGAGAACCTCGCCAACCGCCTGGCTCTCGGCGCATGATCACCGGCGTCAACGCCCACCATCCCGCGGGCGGCACGGACTTCCACATCCAAATTGAAGACCTTGAAGCCTCCATGGAACTGGACGCGAGGGTCTACGTGTCGGGCCGGGTGGTCTTTCATAAGCGGGTGTCGTACCGGAGCGCGGTTGCTGAATCTCGTGACCCAGAAGAAGCCGTGGCAACCATCCAAGAGGAGCTCCAGCGGCTCCTCTCCCTCATCAAGGCCGCCATCGGCCGGGGAAAGATCACCGCCTAGAGTGAGCTCCCCCTAGGGTCAAGCGGGCCAAGCCAACCGCACCGCCATTGTTCGTGCTTCGCGGACTCTAGGGCCTGCGGTGTCTTGGACTCTTGGATTCGTGGGCGCGCGGAGGCCTGGGACCCGCGGACTCTCTTACTTCGCGTGCGCCAGGATGCGCTCGACGCGTTCCGCCAAGTGCTCGTACTGGAAGGGCTTTGGGATGTAGTCTACGGCCCCCCGCTGGAGGCCGAAGATCTTGTCCTTCAGGTCCGTTCGCACCGAGAAGATGGCCACGGGGATGTCCCGCGTGAGGCCGTCGGCCTTGAGGAGCTTGAGCACCTCCCATCCGTCCATACGGGGCATGTTCAAGTCCAGGAGGATGAGATCGGGATGGAGGGCTCGGGCCACGTTGAGGCCCTCTTCGCCGGACACCGTTTTGGCCACGAGGAACCCCGTGTCGGACAAGATGGCGTCCACCATATCGAGAAGATCGGGATTGTCGTCGATCACCAAGATCGTTCGCTTCACAGTCTGCGTCCCCTTTGAAAGTACGCTAACTATAATCTGCGGGTTTGGGTAAGTCAAGAATGGGCCACGAGGAACACTCCCTGGGACTCGTGCACCGAGCCCTTTGGGACCTTGCCATGCTCCAGCTCGTTTGCTCCGCCAGCAATGCAGCTATCCTTTGTCCTTGGCCCACTTGCTGAAGGCGGGATCCGTGGCAGGATCGGGGAGGGGCGGGTCCAGGGGGAGAAGCTGATCCTTCAGCGAAAGGGCCCGTGTGAGGGCGGTCTGGGCCTCACTCTCATTTCCCAGACCCGCGTAGGCCCGCGCCAGATCGTAGTAAACGGGGGCGTAGTTGGGCGTCGCCGCCTCCGCGATCTTGAGGGCCTTCACCGCCTCGTCGAACTTGCCCGCGGCCATGAGGCCTTCCGCCGAGTGCATGCCGGCATACCGGATCATGGGTTTGGAGAGGACCGCCTTGGGCGGCACGTTGAGCTGAAGCGATTTGCCGTAGGCATGTGCGGCTTCATCACCACGCTTCAGCGCCTCTAGGGTTCCTCCTAGAAAGTACCAGCCTCGGGCCAGATCGGGAGCCGCTTCCAGGCCGGCCTCGATCTTGGCCAGCGCCCCCGCGGGGTCGCCTGAGGCAAGGTCACGGGCGCCCTCACGGACGAGCCTGCCGCCTGGGCCGTCGTCGGGTTGGGGCCCCAAGTTCATGATGAGGATGGCCTGGAACGCGGGATCGCCCCAGAGGGCTTTGAGGTCCTCATCCGCGGAGGGGTCGGGCAAGGTGGGGCCCGATTCCGCCTTGGCGTCCGCGGCCAGCGCGGCCCGAAGGGACGCGAGGGCTCCGGTGCGGTCCCCCGCCTGCGCGCATACGCAGGCCAGGTTGTAGGAGAAACCCGGGTAGCCAGGATCCTTGGCCACGGCTTCCTGGTAGATGGCCTTGGCCTTTGAGAAATTCTGCAGGAAGGAGTACGCGAGACCCATGCCGTCCGTGGCCTCCCGCCGCTGGGTTCGTCCCAGGCCGGGGTTGGCGGCGTCCAGGCTGAGGGCCTTGCCGAAGGAGCCGGCAGCCGCGGCATACTCGTTCAGGGTCATCTCCGCGCTGCCCAGGTAAAACAGGGCCACGGCCCGCGTGGGATCGGCGGTGGCCGCTTGACGCAAGATGGGCTCCGCATCGCCGGCCCTCTTCGCGTCCAGGAGCGCCACTCCCTTCTCCAGCAACCGTTGCGCCCTTTCAGCATCGGGAGCGGTCTGGGCCGTAGCCATGGCAGTGGCGAGGAGCAGGGCGAAGATGACCATCGAGCGCTTCAGCATGGAGGATCCTTTTTCGAGATGGGGAGATGAGGAGTAAGAAGGAGACGGGAACATGGTGCCATGAGGCAAAGGAGCCGAGGCGGAAGGAATGAGCTTCATGGCATCTCCTCATCCCGGACTTCAGCGGGCGCCTCCCGTCAGTTCAGGTAGCCCATAAGCTGTTTCGACTTCTTGCTCTGTTTGAGCTTCTTGAGCGCATGGGTCTCGATCTGGCGGATGCGCTCGCGGCTCAGGCCGAGCTTGTCGCCCACCTCCTTGAGGGTGTGAGGCTCCCTTCCGTCCAGTCCAAACCGGAAAACGAGAACCTGGCGCTCCTTCTCGTCCAGATCGCTGATCATTCCCATGAGGAGCTTTTTGAAAGACTCCTCCATGAGGTTCTGGTCCACCGGCGGCATGGTGAACTGCTCGATCTTGTCCAGGAGCTGGAAGTCCGAATCGTCGTCCTGACCGGATTCCAGAGGCAGATCCTCGGTTTCAGCCTGCATGAGGATTTCCACGTTGGCCCTGGGCACGTCCAGTTCGTCCGCCACTTCTCCCGCCGTGGGCGCCCGTTCGAGCAGGGGCGTCATGGCGGCGATGGTCTTGTGGATGTTGTACAGAAGGTTGGCCTGTTTCTGGGGAATGCGGAAGGGCCCGCCCTGTTCGCTGAGGGCGTGGATGATGGCCTGGCGGATCCACCACACGGCGTAGGTGATGAACTTCACCCCCTTCTCGGGGTTGAATCGTTTAGCCGCCTCGATGAGCCCGATGTTCCCCTCGTTGATGAGGTCCTGGAAGGAGAGGCCCCAGCCCCGGTATTTCTTTGAAAAGGACACGACGAAGCGCAGGTTGGATTCCACGAGGGTCTGCAGGGCCTCGCGATCCCCCTTCTGCACACGGGCCCCCAGCTCCTTCTCCTGGTCAGGCGTGATGAGGGGAAAGCGTGAGATCTCGCGCAGGTAACGCTTGAGGAGGGCCGATTCCTCGCCGCTGATGGGACTATTTCTCGGGCTCATGGCCTTCGTCCAGTTGGTCAAGCAGGGACTTCAGGCGGGCCTTGGGGATGGTGGCTAGGGCCCGCTCCCGGACCTGCTCCCGTGTCACGCCCTGTTTTCTGAGCTGCAGAAGGAAGAACTCCGTGAAGGCGTTGATTTCCTCCTGCATGAGGTTCATCTTGTCCCGCATGTTCAGGACGATTTCCACTCCAGCGAGGTTCACGCCAAGTTCACGCGTGAGGTTCAGGATGACGCGAAGGCGCTCCAGGTCGTCGTCCGTGTAGAGCCTCGTGTTGCCCTCCGTCCGCGATGGGCTCAGGAGGCCGTCGCGCTCGTAGAGACGAAGCGTCTGGGGGTGGACTCCGAAGCGCTCGGAGACCGCCGAGATCATATAGAGGCGCCGGCCTTCTTCTTTGGGCGGTCGTCGCGGCATGGCGTCAGTCCTTGGCCGAAGCAGTATAGCTGCGGGGATTCTCGGGATTCAACCGCTCGAACTCCCGCAGAAGTTCCTTGCTCTTCTCGTCCACCACGGAGGGCACCGCCACGGCCACCTCTACGAGGAGGTCACCGGGCTGGCCGCCTCGGAGGGCGGGCATGCCGCGTCCTTTGAGCCGGAAGACCTGGCCGCTGGAGGTACCCTGGGGCACTTTCAGGCGGGCCCCGCCCGCGAGCGTGGGAACGTCAACGCGTCCCCCCAGCACCGCTTCCGCGAAGGTGATCGGCACCTTGACTTTCAGATTCGGCCCCTCCCGGGTGAACATGGGGTGCGGAAGGATGTGGGTTTCGATGTACAGGTCGCCTGGAGGCCCGCCGAAGCGCCCCGCCTGGCCCTTGCCCTTGAGCCGGACCCGGGACCCCGTGTCCACCCCGGGGGGAATGATCACGTCCACCGTGTCCTTCGCTTCGCGGGAACCTGTCCCCCCGCATGACGGGCAGGGCCGCCCCGGGTCTCGCCCCGTGCCTCCGCACGCGGGACAAGGACGGGCGAAGGAGAAGGGCCCGTGAGAGAGACCAACCCGGCCCGTACCGCCGCACTGTGGGCACGGGGTCTTTCGAGAGGTCTCCACCCGCCCTTCGCCACGGCACTGCGCGCAAGCCACGGTGTGGGTGACGGCGATCCTCGCCTTGCGCCCCGTGAAGGCTTCTTCGAGGGTGATGGTCAAGGGGTAAATCAGGTCCTGCCCAGGCTGGGGCGTCCTGTCCACGGGCCCCTGCGCGGCGTTCACGAAGGCGTCGAGGAGGTCGTCGAACCCCCCAGAGGATCGTCCGGCGTCGAAATCGAACCCCGTGAAATTCACCCCGGGGCCGGCTTGGGGCTCGGGCCCCACGGTGCCGGAGGCGTCGTACTGTTTCTTCTTGTCGGGAGTGCTCAGAATCTCGTAGGCTTCGCTGATCTCCTTGAACCGGTCCTCCGAGGTCTTGTCGCCCGGGTTCACGTCGGGGTGGTATTTTCGCGCCAGACGCTTATAGGCCTTCTTCACCTCCGCCGCGGAGGCGCCCTTGGGCAGTTCCAGGATGCCGTACAAATCCCTTTTGGGCATGGTGCCTACCCCCGCCTACGCGTCACTTCACCCGGATAGAATGGCGCTCGCCCTTGGGTACCTTCACGCAAAGGACGCCGTCCTTCAGGTGCGCTTCCACGTGAGCCGCGTCCAGGGTCTCGGGGAAGGAGAATTCTCGCCCGAAGGGGCCCACGTACCGCTCCATGCGCTGCACGCTTTCCCGGGTGAGCTCCAGGAGGGGCTTGCGTTCACCGGTGATGCGCAGGAGATTGCCCTCGCAGACCAGATCCACGTCGGGAAGAAGGACGCCAGGAAGCTCCAACTCCACGAAGTAGTGGCCCTTATCCTCGTATACGTCGGCGCCGGGAATCCACGTGTACTCGGGGAGAGCTTCGTGGGAGCGATCCGGTTGGAGCATCTCCTCAAAGAGCTGGTTCATCTTCCGCTGGAGCTGAACCAACTCGCGCAACGACTCGCCTTTGGCACCCATGGCCGGCCTCCCCGAGGGAACGATGGGTGGAGGGCCACCGGGCCCTCCACTCGTTCAAAGTACCACCGGCAAGGGTTTATTTCCTAGCGGCACAGCCGCGAGGCGGGCAACCCCGGGCGGTCATTTCACGTCTTCGAACTCGGCGTCGATGACCTCGCCGTCCTTCTTCGGAGCTTCGCCCTGGGCGTTCCCCGCCTCGGGCTGGGGTTCTGCGCCGGGCTGGCCCTCCGTCGTCCGAGCCTGGGCGTACATGGCCTCGGCCAGCTTGTGAGTGGCCGTGTTGAGGCCGTCAATGGCCTTGCGGATGGACTCCGTGTTGCCAGAATCCTTGGCTTTTTTTAGCTCCTCCACGGCGCCCCGGACCGTCTGGGCGTCCGCCTCGGAGACCTTGCCCGCGTTGTCGGACAGGAGCTTTTCCGAGCTGTAGATGAGCTGGTCGGCCTGGTTCTTGGCCTCCACCTCTTCCTTGCGCTTGGCGTCGTCCTGCTTGTGGGTCTCGGCTTCCCTCACCATCTTGTCCACCTCGTCCTTGGTCAGGCCCGAGGAGGCCGTGATGGTGATGCTCTGTTCCTTGCTCGTGGCCACATCCTTGGCGTGAACGTTCAGGATGCCGTTGGCGTCGATGTCGAAGGAGACTTCGATCTGGGGTACACCACGCGGAGCGGGGGGCAGGCCCGAGAGTTTGAAGGTGCCCAGGACCTTGTTGTCCCTAGCCATGGGACGCTCGCCCTGGAAGATGACGATCTCCACCTCAGGCTGGTTGTCCGCGGCCGTGGTGAAGGTCTCTTTCCGCCGGGCGGGAATGGTGGTGTTGCGCGGGATGAGGCCCGTAGCCACGCCCCCCAAGGTCTCCACGCCCAGCGTCAGCGGCGTGACGTCCAGCAGGAGGATGTCCTTCACGTCGCCGCCAAGGACGCCCGCCTGGATCGCGGCGCCTACGGCCACCACCTCGTCCGGGTTGACGCCTTTGTGGGGCTCCTTCCCGAAGAAGTTCTGGACCATCTGCTGGATCTTGGGAATGCGCGTGGAGCCGCCCACGAGCACCGCCTCTTGGATCTGCTGAGGGGTGAGCTTGGCGTCGTTCAGGGCGCTTTTGCAGGGCTCCATGGTGCGCTGGAAGACGGCGTTCGCCAGGGCTTCGTACTGGGCCCGGGTGAGCTTCATCTGGAGGTGTTTGGGCCCCGTGGCGTCGGCGGTGATGAAGGGGAGGTTGATTTCCGTTTCCAGGGTCTGGCTCAGCTCGATCTTGGCGCGCTCGCAGGCCTCCTTGAGGCGCTGGAGCGCCATGGGATCCTTGCTCAGATCGATGTTGTTCTCTTTCTTGAAGGAGTCCACGACCCAATCGATGAGGAGCTTGTCGATGTCGTCGCCGCCGAGGTGGGTGTCCCCGTTGGTGGACTTCACCTCGATGACCCCCTCGCCCACTTCCAGGACCGAGATATCGAAGGTGCCGCCGCCGAAATCGTAAACGGCGATGGTCTCCTCTTTCTTCTTGTCCAGGCCGTAGGCCAAGGCCGCGGCGGTGGGTTCGTTGATGATGCGAAGGACTTCGAGGCCCGCGATGCGCCCCGCGTCCTTGGTGGCTTGCCGCTGGCTGTCGTTGAAGTACGCGGGGACGGTGATGACCGCCTGGGTCACCTTTTCTCCCAGGTAGGCCTCCGCCGATTCCTTGAGCTTGCGCAAGACCATTGCCGAGACTTCGGGGGGCGAATAGCGCTTGCCGCGCACGTCCACCCACGCGTCGCCGTTATCGGCGGGGACCACCTTATAGGGGACCGTCTCCATCTCCCGGCCCACCTCTCCGAACTTCCGGCCCATGAATCGCTTGATCGAAAACACCGTATTTTGCGGGTTGGTGATGGCCTGGCGCTTGGCCACCTTGCCCACCAGGATCTCGCCCTTGTCCGTGAAGGCCACCACGGAGGGAGTCGTACGGTCGCCCTCTTGGTTGGGGATGACGACGGGCTGTCCTGCTTCCATCACGGCCACCACGGAATTGGTGGTGCCCAGGTCGATGCCTATGATTTTGCCCATGAATTGAGCCTCCTTCGCTGTTTGGTCTGGCCCGGCAACATGCCTGAGCCAAGAGTGAATATATATCTTGAGCGAATTATTGTCAACTTATGTGCCTGCCCCGCTGCCGAGGGTTCTGTCCAAGGCATCGCGCGCACCCTCACACTTTCTCTGTCCCGCCAGCCCTGGTATCCTCTCGCGGGGGGGTACTCATGACCCTGGCCTTCAGCGTGCGTTCCAAAGATTCGCAAGGAGCTCGAAAGGGGATCCTCGCCACGCCCCGCGGGGAGGTTCGGACCCCGGCCTTCATGCCCGTGGGCACCCGCGCTTCCGTCAAAGGCATGCCCCCCTTCCTTCTCAAGGACGCGGGCGCCGAGATCGTGCTGGCCAACACCTTCCATCTGGGCCTCCGGCCAGGCAGCGGCCTCATCCGCGATCTGGGGGGCCTCCACAGGTTCATGGGGTGGGACGGCCCCATCCTTACCGATTCGGGCGGGTTTCAAGTCTTCTCCCTCAAGGGCCTGCGGAAGGTCACGGAGGAGGGCATCGCCTTCCGGTCCCCCGTGGACGGAGCACCCCTGTTCTTAAGCCCGGAGCGCGCCGTGGCCATCCAGGAGGACCTGGGGGTGGACGTGGCCATGGCCCTGGATGAGCTCGTCCCGGGAGATGCGCCCAGGGAGGAGACGGACGCCGCCGCGGCCCGAACCACCCGGTGGGCCCGCCGGTGCAGGGCGGCCCAGCACCGGGACGGCACGGCCCTCTTCGGCATCATTCAAGGGGGCATGTTCGAGGAGTTGCGGGCCCGGTCCGCGGCCGAGCTGGCGGAGCTGGACCTGCCGGGGTACGCCGCCGGGGGATTTTCCGTGGGGGAGAAGAAGGAGACGTTCCGCTCGATGGCGGCCCGCACCGCCGCGCTCATGCCCGAGCACAAACCGCGGTACCTCATGGGTGTGGGGACGCCCCTGGACTTGGTGGAGGCCTGCGGCTGGGGATACGACCTCTTCGATTGCGTCATGCCCACGCGGCATGCCCGCAACGGAAGCCTCTTCACCTCCCGCGGCCCTGTCACCATTAAGAATGCCGGGTATGTCAAGGACGAATCACCCCTGGATCCAGCCTGCCCCTGCTGGGGCTGCACGCACGTCTCCAGGGCCTATCTGAACCACCTCTACCGGGCCGATGATCCCACGGGCCTCGTCCTCTCCACGCTCCACAATCTCACCTTCTACCTTGGCCTCATGGGGCGCATCCGGGAAGCTATCGGCGACGGCACCCTGCCCGCGCTTCGCCAGGAAATCGCCGCCGCCTATGATACGGCGGGAGCAGGGAGCGGAAAGCGGGGAGAAGGAAGCAAGGGGGCATGACGTGGCTTTCCTTCGCAGGGCGGCCTGGCCGCCTTCCACCTCGGATTTCGCCTCCACCTCCTTGCCTCGGGGCTTCCGTCTCTGAGACCATCATTGGAAGGGAGGGTACGATGGACGTCAATAAGATCCACAAGGTTGCATTCCTCGGGTCGGTGGTGATTTACGGCGTCGTGGCCGTCCTCGTCGTGGGAGCCCCGCAGTGGAACAGAGGCCTCATCCCAGAACCCCCAGGGAATCCTGCCCTCCTCGGCATCTTCCTTTTCCTATCCCTTTCCACGTGGGCCGCCGGCATCGTCGCCGGCCGGATGGCCGCCCCCCCCGCGGGGATGGCGCAAGCCTCCGCCGGCAACCCCTGGCCCCGGACCAGGCTCATCCTTTCCGCCGCCCTCATCGAGGCGGGGGCCATCTTCGGGCTCGTCCTCTCCATACTCGGCAAGGACTCCCGGTTCGCCATCGCCGCCGCGGCGGTCTCCGCGGTTCTCCTCCTCATGACCCCGGCCTCCGACGGCGCGGGCGCCTAGCCCCGCCCATGGGCTCGAAGAATACCAAGGTCTACGCCTTTTTTGTGGATGGCGAGCAGGGTATCGTGCGCACCTGGGCCCTGTGCGAGGCCCGCGTGAAAGGGCGGAGCGCACGCTTCAAAGGCTTCGAGACGGAGGCCGCCGCCCGCGCGTGGCTCGCCGCGGGAGCGCCTTACGAGCACAAAGCGGCCAAGAAAGAAGAGGCCCGGACGGCCTTGCCCCAAGACGCCCTGTACTTCGATTCGGGAACGGGACGGGGTGACGGCACGGAGATCGCCGTCACCGACGCCCAGGGCGTCCCCCTCCTCCACCTGGCCCTTCCAGAGGAGGACCTCACGCCGAGGGGAACCCACCTTCTGCCCCAGGGCTCCACCAACAACCGGGGCGAGCTCATGGCCTGCCTGTGTGCCATGCAGGCCGCCAGGAAACTGGGACTGAAGAAAGTGTGCGGAGACAGCGCCCTCGTGCTCGACTATTGGTCCAAGGGCCACGTCACCGCGCAGAAAAGGACACAGGACTTTTCGCTCTACAAATTGGCCCAGCTCACTGCCGCGGAGCGCCGCGCCTTCGAGCGAGCCGGAGGGAAGCTCATCAAAGTCCCGGGGGGGTTGAACCCCGCGGACCTCGGGTTTCACAGGGAGTAAGGGGAGGGGAGATGGGAGATTTGCGCATTGCGAACTGAAAAGAAGCAGGAAGACGGGAGACGCGGGTGGGTGATCAGGATAGGAATCGGCATAGATAGCAAGGCGAATCATCGTCGCCCACCACTCGATCCGGACTCTGCCCCGTCATTGCGTGTTCGTGACGGAGCCCCTGCTCGATGATCGTGGGCGCCCTAGAGACGATGCCCGTTCTGTCCCGGCCTTTCACTTTTCACTTCTTAACTTTTCAATTTTCGCTTCTTACTCCTTCGCCCCCCGCATTGAGAAAACTCCACCCCTAAGGCAGAATGATCGCCATGAGGACGATAGAGCCCGATAAGGGCCAGGCTTGGTCCGCCTGCTTCCGGCACCTTCCCAAGGTGTCCAGGACCTTCGCACTGGCCATCGACGGCCTTCCTGAGCCGTTGCGGGGGGAGGTGTGCGTTGCCTACCTCCTCTGCCGAATCCTGGACACCGTAGAAGACGCACCGGGCCTCGGACACGAGCAGCGGTGGGAATTCATAAGCTCTGTTCTGGACGCTCTGGCGGATAGGCACCCCCTCCCAGCCACTTGGCGCTCTGGGGTGGATCAAGTCCTGGCACCCCGCTCGGCCCAAGACGACGTGGCCCTTCTCCTGGAGGGCGGCCTCGTTCTGGACGCGTTTTGGTCGTGCCGGACCTCCGCCCGTCTGGCCACGGCGCGGTGGGTTACGGAGATGGGCAAAGGCATGGTGCTCTGGAGCGGCCGCATGGGAGAGGGACAGGGCGTGATCAAGAGCCTGCGCACCATGGCCGACCTGGACCGGTACTGTTACTACATCGCGGGGACGGTGGGCTACCTCCTCACGGATCTCTTTTTCATCCATTCACCCCACATTAATCAGGAGCGCTTCTACCAGCTCCAGGCGGACGCCGAGGCATTTGGCCTGGGTCTGCAGAAGGTCAATATCGTGAAGGACCTGGCCGACGACTACCGCCGGGGCTGGTGCTTCATCCCTTCGGACTTCCTCCACGGGGCGGGCCTCGGGCCCGAGGACCTGGCCGATTCGAAGAAGGCCGCCGAAGTTTATGGCGCCGTGCGCCCAGTCCTGACCGCCGCCGCGAGCCATCTGGCCCGAGCATGGCACTACCTTTCCTTGATCCCCGAGGAGGAACGCCAGATCAGGCTCTTCCTCGCCTATAGCCTCTTCTTCGCCTTGAAGACCCTGGCCCTGGTGGCCCTGGATCCCGCCTCCCTCGTGGCCCCGCGCAAGCTCAAAATCAGCCGGGTGGAGGTGGCAAGAATCGTGGCCGACTGCCAGCTTAAGGTCTCCCGTCCCGCGGCCCTCGAAAAAGCCTACCTCAAGGCCGCCGCACCCCTCTCAGCTTTTCTGTCCTAGGCGGCGCCTCATCCGGCATCTCGTGGTAAACTTCCACCATGGCACGCTGCGGACGGTGTGGATCCGCCCTCGACGATCAGGCGCCCACGTGCCCCTTGTGCGGCGGGACGATCATCCCCGCCCAGGTGGAGCGGGGCCTCCAGCCGTTGTACCGTCCCGGCGACGTGGTAGCCGGGCGGTTTCGGATCGAAAAGATTCTGGGCTCGGGAGCCTCTGGAATCGTCTATGGCGTCCACGACGCCAATACGGACGGCCGCACCGCCCTCAAGGTCCTTTGGGACCAGGTCCTTTCGGACGAACCTGCCCTCCTGCGTCTCCGGCGAGAGATCCAGGCCGCCCAGTGCGCCCCCAATCCATACTGCGTCGCCGTCCACGACCTCCTCTACATCGAAGGCCGTCCCGCCATCCTCATGGAGTGGGTGGAGGGCGAGACCCTCCGAGACAAAATCCGCCGTCAGGGCGCCCTGCCTTGCGAGGAGGCCGCCGTCGTGGCGGGACAGGTCTTGCAGGCCATGGGGCACCTGCACGCCCTAGGGGTCATCCACAGGGACATCAAGAGCGGCAATGTGCTGATCGCTAAGGACGGCACGGCCAAATTGGGCGATTTTGGCTTGGCCAAGGGGGAGATCCTTGGCGAGACGCTCACGCAAACTGGAATAACCCTGGGCACGCCAGGTTACATGGCTCCCGAGGTCATCCGGGGCCGCCCCGCCACAGCCGCCTCCGATCTTTACAGTCTGGGGGCCATGCTCTTCGAAATGCTCACGGGGCGCATGCCCTACCAGGGCAACTCAGCTTTGGAAGTAGCCAGCCGCCAAATCAGCGAATCTCCGCCGCTGGACCTCCTCAAGGAGAAGAGGGTTCCCCGCTGGCTGGCCAAAGTCGCGGCCCGCCTGCTCGAAAGGGACCCCGCCGACCGGTTCCCCTCCGCG
>JBBIKI010000066.1:0-16141 GCA_037445535.1 Acidobacteriota bacterium
ACGCGGGCTCAAGCAACTTCCCGACGGACGGTGGCAGTGGAGCTACAAGGACCCTGAGGGGAACTACTGCCGGCACATCGCTCGCACGAAGACAGAGGCGCGGTCCTACCTCGAAAAGGTGCATACGCAGATGCGGGAAGGCCGCTACCTCGACCGTAGAAAGGAGATCAAGACCAAGTTCGAAGATGCGGTGAAACGCTTCCTGGAATGGAGCGCTCTTCACATGCGCGTGAACGGCCAACAGACCGACATCTGGGCCGCCCGCTTCTGGCTTGCCTCTCGCTATTTCAAGGGCAAGCCGCTGGACAAGATCACCGGTGGCGATGTGGAGCGCTTCCGCCAGGAGATTGCGCTCGCCCCGCGCAGGAGAAACCGCGGAAGGATCAAAAAGCTCACCGATGGGCGGTGGCAGGTGACTTGGTCCTTCAAAGGCTCGTACCATCGCCACGTCGTAGCCAGCGAGGAGGAGGCCAAGAAGAAGCTGGAGAGGGCTCTGGCCGGCATCAAGGAGAAAGAGCTGCTTTCGCGGAAGGCCCTCGATGAGATCATCGGCCGCTTGAAGAGGCTCTTCAACCTTTGCATCGAGTGGGGCCTCTGCGAGTACAACCCGGCTGGGCGCATCAAGCTGTTCCGCGTAGACGACCGGCGCTACCGATACCTCACGCCCGAAGAGGAGGAAGCCCTCCTCGACGTGTGCACGCCCTACCTGAAGCGGGTCGTCCTGTTCGCTCTGCACACCGGCATGAGGAAGGGAGAGATCCTGGGCCTCCGATGGAGCGATGTGGACTTTCGCAACTCCGTCGCGATCGTTCCCGCCTCGCGTTCCAAGTCGAAGAAGGACCGGTGCATTCCGCTAAACTCCGTGGCACTCTCCGTTCTGAACGAACTGCCTCGCCCCATGGAACGGCAAGCCTACATCTTCGCCAACAGCGCGGGCGGCAAACAGGAGAACCTCAAGCGCCTCTGGAGCGTGGCCCTGGCCGTAGCCGGCATCGAGAACTTCCACTTCCACGACCTGCGGCACACCTACGCCTCCAGGCTGGTTAGCGCGGGCGTGGACCTAGCTGTCCTGCGCGAACTTCTGGGGCACGCCGACTTCACCATGACCCTGCGCTACGCCCATCTCCATCCCTCTCGGCTGAGGGAGGCGGTCGCGATTTTGGAGCCCAAGTTGCAAAAAAGTTGCAATCGGTCCGAAACCGACCCGAGGCCAGTTCCGGAGGTTTCTGCAACTACCTGATTTTATAGGATTTATTTGGTCGGGGCGAGTGGATTTGAACCACCGACCCCTTGGTCCCGAACCAAGTGCGCTACCAGGCTGCGCTACGCCCCGACCAGACCATTGAGTATACACAGGTTCGGCGCGATTGCCAAGGCGCGCGGGGTCCAGGCGCGCGGGGTCCAGAAATGCGGTGGGGGCAAAGGGTGTTACCCTAATGTCGAGGGGGATGGAAATAACTAAGGGCCAAGAAGCGACCTTCTCTTTGGGGGGCCATTCAATGAATTGGGCGCATGCGCATCTGATGATCAATCACGTACCGGTGATGGGATCGGTGTTCGCCCTCCTTCTGCTCGTCTGGGGTATGGCAAGGAAGAGCGAGGAAGTCCGTCAGGCGGCGCTTTGGGGCATGGTTCTCACGGGCCTCGCTGCGGGGGGTGCTTACTTCACGGGGAGCTACGCGGGCGATCTGGTTCAGAACCTTCCGGGGGTCTCCGCGGTGCGCATCTCCACCCACGAGGACGCGGCCCTGCTCGCCCTCATCGCCTCCATCGTCACGGGGGTCGCGGCTTTGGGAGGGCTCTTCCTTGCCCGGCGCGGCGGTGGCGTCCCCCGCTGGTGCGTGACGGCCTGTCTGGTGCTGAGCCTGGCCACGGGCGCCCTCATGGCACGGGCGGCCAATCTCGGCGGCGAGATCCGCCTTCCCGAGGCGCGGCCGGGCTTCGTGTGGCCCGCCGCAGCCTCGCCCGTCAAACCCACTACACGCGAACAGCGGGCGACCCCGGTCACCTAGTCACCCGATCACCTAGTTACCCGATCACCGGCTCACCTGATCCCCTGGTCACCCCATCACCTCTTCAGAATCCCCTCCAGGTGTGCCTTGGCGGACTTGAGGGCTTCGTCGAGCTTGTCGGTGAGCTTGCCGCCCGCCTCGGCGATATCGGGCTTTCCGCCGCCGCCGCCGCCGATGATCTTGCCCAGGGGGCGGGCCAGGTCCACGGCCTTCATCCGGCCGAGCATGTCTTTCGTGGCGGCCACGGTGAGGCTGGCCTTGTCTTCCAGTTTGTTTCCGATGACCACGACACCCGATTGGATGCGGCCTCTCAAGGTGTCGGCGAGGTTCTTGATCTCGGAGGGAGAGAGCCCTTCCACGCGGCGCACCAAAAGCTTGATGCCTTCCACCTCTTGAATTTCCTCCTCGGGAGCCGAGCCCGAGGCGAGCTGAAGGCGGAGCTTGGACACTTCCTTTTCAAGTTTTTTATTGTCAATGAGAAGCTGCTCCACGGACCCTGGGACGCGCTCGAAGGGAAGATTGAGGTGCCCGCTGACCGCGTGGAGGATGTCCTCCTGCGATTTGAGAAACCGGTAGGCGGGCATGTGAGCCACAGCTTCGATGCGCCGAACCCCGGCGGAGACGGAGTGCTCGGACGTGATCTTGAAGAGGCCGATGCGGCCCGTGCTGGCCACGTGGGTACCGCCGCAGAGTTCTTTGGAGTACCCGGGGACGCTCACCACCCGTACCTCCTCGCCGTACTTTTCGCCGAAGAGGGCCATGGCTCCAGAGTTCACGGCCTCCTCCAAAGGCATGACCTCGGTGCGGACCGCTTCGTCCTTGAGGAGGGCTTCATTCACCCATTCCTCGATGCCGCCCAGGAGCTCGCGCTCCACGGGGGCGAAGTGGTGGAAATCGAAGCGGAGGTGCGTGGGAGTCACGAGGGACCCGGCCTGCTTCACGTGGAGGCCCAGCTTCTGGCGCAGGGCGGCGTGCAGGAGGTGGGTGGCCGTGTGGTGGGCCATGGTGGCGGCGCGGGAGGGCCCGTCCACCTCGAGGGCCGCCGAATCTCCTTCATGAATCTCCCCGGTGAGCACGTGGCCCCGGTGGAAGATGAGCCAGGGCGCCGGCTTCTGCGTGTCCGTCACTCTGAAGACGCCGTTCTCCGCGCCGATGAGGCCCACGTCGCCCACCTGGCCGCCGCTCTCGCCGTAGAAGGGCGTGCGGTCGAAAACCAGCTCCGCCTCTTCGCCCGGACCGATCTTGGCCACCCGTTCGCCCGCCTTCAGGATGAGGAGGCACCTGGCCCCCTCCACGCGGAGGGTGGTGTAGCCCTCGAAATGGGAGTGGATGCCCTCCTCGGAGAGGCCGCGGAAATCTTGCGCGTCCATCTCCCCCTTCCAGGACTGCCTTGCCAGCTCGCGCTGCCGCTCCATGCACGCCTCGAAGCCCGCCATGTCCAGGGCCAGGCCCTGCTCCTTGGCGATGTCTTCCGCCAGGTCCATGGGGAAGCCGAAGGTGTCGTAGAGCTTGAAGAGGGCCTCGCCGGGGATTTCCTTGTCGTCGGGCGGCGTGAGGGCGGCGGTCACTTCGAGGAGGCGCTTGAGGCCCACGGAGATGGTGGACGCGAAGGACTCTTCCTCCATGAGAATGACCGTCTCCACGGTCTTGCGGTTTTCCACGATTTCGGGATAGGCCTCCCCCATCTCCTCGCACACGACGCCCACGAGGTCCTTCAGGAAAGGCCGTTCGAGGCCGAGCTTCTTGCCGTGGCGCAGTGCCCTCCGGAGGATCTTGCGCAGGACGTAGCCCCGGCCTTCGTTGGAGGGAATCACGCCGTCGGCCACGAGGAAGGTGCCGGCGCGGGCGTGGTCCGCGATGACCCTCAGGGAGACGTCCGTCTCTTCGGTCTGGCCGTAGGAGACGCCGGCCATGCGGGCCGCGGCCTGGATGATGGGCTGAATGAGGTCCGTGTCGTAGTTGGAGAACTTGCCCTGCATGACCGCCGCAAGCCGCTCCAGACCCATGCCCGTGTCCACGCACGGGGCGGGCAGGGGCTCCATGGCACCCTTCTCGTCGCGGTTGTACTGCATGAAGACGAGGTTCCAGATTTCGATCCAGCGGTCGCACTCGCACGCCACGCCCAGGCAGGGGCGGCCGGCCTCCGCCTCGCCGCAGGGGATGTGGTCCCCCTGGAAATAATGGACCTCCGAGCAGGGCCCGCAGGGACCCGTGTCGCCCATGGACCAGAAGTTATCGTGCATGCCGAGCTCGAAGATCCGGTCCTCAGGCAAGTGTTTGGACCAGAAAGCGTGGGCCTCCGAGTCGCGGGACACGTTGCCCTCGCCGGCGAAGATGGTGGCCACCATGCGCGAGGCGTCGAGCCCGACTTCGCGTGTAAGGAAATCCCAGGCGAAGCCGATGGCCTCCTCCTTGAAATAATCCCCGAAGGAGAAGTTGCCGAGCATCTCGAAAAACGTGTGGTGGCGAGCCGTCCGCCCCACGTTTTCTAGGTCGTTGTGCTTGCCCCCCGCCCGGACGCACTTCTGGCTGGATGTGGCCCGCTTATAGTCGCGCTTCTCCTTGCCGAGGAAAACGTCTTTAAACTGGTTCATGCCCGCGTTGGTGAAGAGGAGCGTGGCGTCTCCGGCGGGGATGAGGGATGAGGAGCGCACGGCGCGGTGGCCGCGGGCCTCGAAGTACTTCAAGAATGCCGATCGGATTTCGTTGCCGGTCATGGGAACCCTTTTCAAAGATCGTGAGCCGTGAGCAGTGAATCGTTAGCCGTAAGCTGAGAAGGCATTGCCGGCCAGGGGCCATGCCTATGCCATGCGCCGCCTACCGCTCGCCGCTCACCTGTTAGACTACCCTTCTCCCTCGTTCCCCGCACCCGGCTCGAAAACGGCGGCTATGGCCGCCGGTGTGTACCCGCGGCTGCTTAGGAAACGTTGTATTTTGGCCCGTTCCGCTGGCTCGGTCAAGGCGCTTGGACGCAGGCGGCGGCGTTCCAGGAAGGCGCGGAGGGACGCCGATTCCTCTTCCGCCGTGCACATAGGGCCGGTGCACCGAAGACCACGCGAGGCGAGCTTGGCCCGGATGTACGAAGATCCGTGGCCCTTGCCCAAGGTCTGCCGGGCGTACTCCCGGACGAAAGCCGCGTCATCTAGGAGGCCTTGCTCCGCCAGGTCCTGAAGGAGCGCCTCCACGGCCGCCGGGTCGAAACCCCGCCGCACCAGCTTCCGCCGCAGCTCCTCCCTCCCGTGGCCGCGCCGCGCCAGAATCCGCTCCGCGCAAGGGCGCGGGTCCGCCCCGAGGGATTCGGAGGAGCGAGGGGCCATCAGTATTTCGTGAAGGGCGAGGAGGAACCCTGTCCTGGATTACTGACCGATTCCATCTGTTCCACGGCCATGTCCGACGTGGAGTGCACCCCGGCGATCTTGAGTTTGAAATCGTCGGGGTTGGTGCTTCGCCGCAGCGCCTCTTCCAGGGTGATGAGGCCCTGTTTGTAGAGGAAGAAAAGGGACTGGTCGAAGGTCTGCATGCCGTACTGGCTGTAGCCCTGCTCGATGAAATCCCTGATCAGTTTGGTTTTCTCTTTATTTTCCACGCAGTCGCGCATGGTGGCCGTGGTGATCATCACTTCCGTGGCGGGCACGCGGCCCTTTCCGTCGGAGCGGGGCAGCAGGCGGAGGGAGATGACCGCCTTCAGAACCGCCGCGAGCTGGAGGCGAACCTGCTTCTGCTGGTGGGGCGGGAAGACGGAGATGATCCGGGTGATGGTCTCCGTGGCGTCCAGGGTGTGGAGGGTGGAGAAGACCAAGTGGCCCGTCTCGGCGGCCATGAGGGCCGTCTCGATGGTCTCGTAGTCGCGCATCTCGCCCACGAGGATCACGTCGGGGTCCTCGCGGAGGGCCGAACGGAGAGCCGCCGCGAAGGAGCGGGTATCGATACCCACCTCCCGCTGGTTCACGATGGATTTCTTGTCCCTATGGAGGAACTCGATGGGGTCCTCCACGGTGATGATGTGCTCCGTGCGGGTGGAGTTGATCTGGTCGATCATGGCAGCGAGGGTCGTGGACTTGCCCGAGCCCGTGGTACCCGTGCACAGGATGAGGCCTCGCTGCTCCTGGGCGATCTTGTCCAAGATGGCGGGGAGCATGAGCTCCCGAGTGGTCTTGATGCCGATGGGAATGACGCGGGCCACGATGCCCACGGTACCGCGCTGCTGGAAGATATTGACGCGAAACCGCCCCAGGCCCGGCACCGAATAGGCGATGTCCAGATCCAGGTTGGTCTTGAACTTCTCCTTCTGCTTGGCATCCATGATGGAGAAGGCCATGGCGATGGTGTCCTCTTGCATCAGCCTCTTGTTCTCGACCATGGGAAGGAGGGCGCCGTCCACGCGGATGACCGGATGGGAGCCGACCTTGAGGTGCAGGTCGCTCGCCCCGTGATCGATGGCCATCTTGAGCAGGTCGTTGATATGCATGGACAGCTCCTTCGGAGGCTAGTGGCCGTTAGCTCTTACTTCTCCACCGGCGTCAGCCAGCCGTACGTATCTTCCACAGCGCCCTTCACCAGGGAGAGGTAGCGGTTCTGAACGGCCTCGGTGACGGGGCCGCGCTTGCCCGCGCCTACCTGAATCCGGTCCACGTTGGCCACGGGCGTTACCTCGGCAGCAGTGCCCGTAAAGAAGATCTCGTCGGCGAGGTAGAGCATTTCCCTGGGGATGGCTTGGTGGCGGACCGTCATGCGCATTTCCTGCTCCAGGATGCGCAGGACACCGTCCCGGGTGATGCCGGGCAGGACCGAATGCCCCAAGGACGGAGTGTACACGACGCCGTTGCGGATCATGAAGATATTCTCTCCTGACCCCTCCGACACGTAGCCGTTCACGTCCAGAGCGATACCCTCCGCGTACCCCGCCTGGAGGGCCTCCATCTTGATGAGCTGGCCGTTCATATAGTTGGCCGCGGCTTTGGCCATGGCGGGAAGGGAGTTGGGCGAGGGGCGGTTCCAGGTGGAGACCATCACGTCCACGCCGCGGGCAAGGGCTTCGGGGCCAAGATAGGCACCCCAGTCCCACACGGCGATGGCCGATTCCACCGGACACGGCATGGGATTGACGCCCACGTCGCCGTAGCCCCGGTACACCACGGGCCGGATGTAGCACTGGCGCATCTTGTTGCGGCGGATGACCTCGAGGCAAAGTTCGCAGTAGTCCTCCTGGGACCAGGGGATCTCCATCCGGTAGATTTTCGCCGAGTCAAAAAGGCGTTTGATGTGATCCTTCAGCCTCAGGACCATGGGCCCTTTGGGCGTCTCATAGCAACGAATTCCCTCGAACACGCTGGTTCCGTAATGAATCACGTGGGAAAGTACGTGGATCTTCGCTTCGCCCCAGGGGACGAACTCACCGTTGAGCCAAATCAAACCGGTCGGTTGTACAGGCATCTATGCCCCCTCTGATAAGCCTAGATTATACCGGGGGATCGCTCCACCGGTCAACCTGGGCGGGGGGTTCGAGGACAGCGGACAGGGGGACAAGGTCGAGAGTTGAGAGTTGAGAGGCGCCCGTGTCCTAAATGGGAGAAAGCAGGGAGCAGGGAGCAGGAAACGCCGAACGCGGAGCGCAGGTTGCTTGGCTCCCTGTTTTCCGCTCCCAGCTTCCGGATTTTCAAGTCCCAAGCTCTCCCTCCCCGCCTCGGGCTTCACTTCCTCACTTCTTTTCCGCCTGCTTGACGGCTTCCCTCAAATCCAGCACCCGGGGGTAGCGCGGGTCCATGCGCTGGGCCCGGTTGAAACAGGCCCGCGATCGGACGACAAGTCCTTGAGATAGATAGAGTTCCGTGAGGTCCAGATGGATCTCGATGTTCCTCGGATCGAGCTGCAGCGCATCCAGGAACTTGCGCTCGGCCATGTGTTTGGCCCTGGCGTCCTTGAGGCGAACGTACACCTTTCCCATGAGGTGGTGGGCTTCGGCAAGGAGCGGATCATAGAGGATGGCCAGTTTGAGGCACTGGCCGGCGTCGAAGTGTTTGTCCTCCGCCAGGAGGTCGCGAGCCAGGGCAACCATTTTCTCCGCTTCTTTCTTTTGCAGGGCCTTTTGGTCTCCCGCCCCCGCCTCGGCACGCGTCATGGATCCTGGTCCGGCCACCGCGCCCCTGCCTTCATGAGCTTCCTTCTTGTCCTCGAGGTAGGAGGACTGGAGGAGGAGGAAAGCCTCGCTCAGTTTGGCCTTCAGCAGCATGATGTCCTTCTGGTGCCTGTGGAAAACCTCGGGATGGATTTTCTGAGGGGTGAGCCGCTCCTGCATCAGAGTGTAGGCCTCCATGGCCTGCAGGGCATCGGCCGTGGAGGGGATTCCCAGAATGTCGTAGGGACTCCTCCCGGGCTGCTGAAAATTGCGAACGAGTCCTTCCAGGGCCGCCGTCTGCCGCCGGATGCGCTGGGTCTCGCTTTCCATGGCCGCTTCCAGGCCCGAAAGCCGGAAAGGGGGCGCCACGGCGGGCTCGGTGGAAAGCAGGCCGAGCAGGAGGAGGAGATAGAGGCTGGACAAGATCTGCGACTCGGGGACGGCTCCCATCTGGATCAGGTCCTGCACCGTCATGGGCTTCTCGCAAACGGAGAGGATGTACCCCTGATGGGGCAGGATCGGCAGATCCGCCGGGATCACGTCCTGAACTCGGCGGACCTTGAGTCCTGTCGTCCGCAGAACGGCCAAGGCGCTCTCCGGAACGTGTTCCACCAGGGGGACGACCACGGAGGGGATATCCATGGGGATCAGGCCCTCGGGGATGATCACCTCCGCGATGCGTGCCTGAAAGTTAAGGTGAAGCGGAATGCTGGCGAGGATCGAGAGGACCGTGTGAATTTTCAGTGCGGAAAGCTGGGGCGACGGCCCGAGGCGTTCCTCCACGGCGGCCTGGTCCAGGAGGTCGTCCTCCCCTTGGGGCTCGAGGGCGAACCCGGCCCCCACCAGGGCGCTGCGGTAGCGGGCGCAGAACAGCGGATGGCAGATGGCCCAGAGATACCCAACCCCGAAGACCAGGGAGATCTTGTGGCCGCTCGCTACCAGGTCGAGCTGCCGGTTGGACATGTCCGTATACCCCGTCACGAGAAACTCCAGAAGGGACATGTTCAAGGGGCCATCCACGAGGCGGTATGGGGCGTAGATGCGCTGCACGGCCTCGTCGTCCACGGGCCGGTGGAGGATCTCCTGGACCTTGAGCCCCGAGGCGGCCGCGTGGGCCGTCTCGTCCATGGAGCCCGGGGTGATCAGCACCATGGCGGGCGGGGGCGACATGCGTCCGTGGAGATGCTGGAAGAAGGCGATGCCGCCCATGCCGGAGAGGGCCTGATCGGCCACGAGGAGATCGGGACGCATCGCATCCATGCTCCCCATGGCGCCCTCGGCCGTGGCCACGCATTCCAGGCCCCAGGCGCGGGGGAGGCCCTGCGTGAACAGCCGCCGGATCTCGGGATCGGGGGTGATCAGGAGGACCTTCATGCTTCCACGTTCCATTTGCTCAGGGCCGCCGCCAGCTCGCCTGCGCCCCGTGCAAACTGCGCGAGGGAGACGCCGGAGAGGGCCGCCTCCAAGGCCTGGCGGGCGGCCCTGGCCCCCGCGGCCGTTCCGCCGGGATGGCCGTGGATGCCGCCGCCGAACTGGAGGATGACGTCCGTGCCAAAAAGCCGGACCAGATCGGGCACGTGGCCCGGGTGAAGTCCTCCAGAAGCGATGGGCATGGAGGGAAGAGCGCCGCCCCATTCCTGCCCGGCCACCCCCGATCCCCCTTCGGAGGGCGTTCCGGTGAGCGCGCTCGCGCAGCGCTGCACCTCCGCCGCACCCCCCGCCATCTTGCCTACGGCTGTTCCTACGTGGAGCTGGTCTAAACCGCAGAGTCTGGCGGAGCGCGCCAAGACCGGCATGGCGATGCCGTGGCCGC
Organism: Acidobacteriota bacterium; assembly: GCA_037445535.1. Classification (GTDB taxonomy): domain Bacteria; phylum Acidobacteriota; class UBA4820; order UBA4820; family DSQY01; genus JAKAJA01. The sequence goes on from JBBIKI010000066.1 coordinate 9,941, forward strand.
TCAGCCGGGTGAAGGCGGCGTGCATGGCGCGATGTCCGTGGAGGATGAGGCCCAAGCTGGCGCCCCGGAGGCTCTGGACGGCGGACCATCCGGCGGTCACCATGTCCACCATGGCGAACTTGCCTCCCAGGTGGGCCACCTGCGCGGCCCGCCGGAGCATGACCTCCGTGGGTGCCGTCACGTTGGGGATGTAGCCCTTGGCGCACCCCGTGGCGTCCTCCGCACGCTTGGCCGCGTCCAGGCAAGCCTTGAGGCGGTCCTCGAAGGGATTAAAGGCCTGAGAGGTGAGGTTTTCGTCGTCCTTCACCACGTCGCATCCCGCAGCCATGGCTTCGTACACCACCGCCGCCTGTTCCTTGGGATTCAGCCCTATCTTGGGCTTGACGATGGTGCCCACGAGGGGCCTGCCGCAAACACCCAGGGCTGCCCTGATTCCGGGAATACCCAGGGCCGGGCCTGAAAAGGTCTCCACCAGCGCCTTCGGAAAGCGCAGGGCCTCCAGCCGCAGACGGGCCACGTCCTTCATGCCAAAGATGTTTCCCGCCACCGAGGAATAGACCTGGGCCATGTTCCCGCCCTCGAAGAGCTGGGCGCCGTAGGCGATGACGGCTACGCAGCCCTCGATGGAAAGGACCCGCGCCTTCAAGCGGTCGCGGAGGCCCGCCGGCAGGGTGCCCACCTCCGTCCAGGTGCCGATGGAGGACTCGGCCGCCAAGGCGTTACAGGCTTGTTCCATGGAGATCCCTGGAGCGGGCTCCACCCGGAAGGAGCACAGAAGGTCATCTTCCCGGGCATCCTCGCCCAGGGCTATGTAAGGGTATGCGGTCGGTTCCACGGCGTCGTCCCTCCCCATGGGGCGCCTTGGGGGCGGCGCCCAAACCCTAGCCCCGCCACGGCGGCGCCTCCAAGACGTCCTTCATGAGCCCGCGCTCGGTGACAAACGTCGTGACGTACTTGAGGTGCACTTTATCAAAAGCAGGGTTGAACACCAAGACCCCCGGGGGGGCGTCGGGCCAGACCTCGCCCGGGGGGCGCTGTTCCACCGCCTCGTCCGAGTGGTCGCGAACGACCTTCAGCGTATGGGTGGCGCAGTAGGCCGGCACGTCGTACCGGCTGGCCACCACGCAGAAGATGCCCGTGCCCACCTTGTTGATGAGATATCCGCTGGGAAGGATGGCATCGGCCCCGAAGAGAAAGAGGTCGGCTCCGTCCAGGGCGTACTTGGCCGCACTATCCACCATGTGAAGCACCTCAATCCCCTCCCCTGCCAGCTCCGCCGCAGTGATCCTGCCTTGATAGCGGGGCCTGGTTTCCGTATTGAGGACTTTGAAGGGCGTTCCCCGGCGGTGCGCTTCCTTGAGGACCCCGGTGGCCGTGGACGAGTGGCAGTGCGTGAACACGCTCATGCCCGGCTGAATGAGGTCCGCCCCAAGGGAAGCGATGGCGGCCTCCTCCTGTTCCACCCGCGCCAGGAGCCGTTCGGCCAGGGCTTCGTGGTCCTCCTCTCCGCCCGCGTCGAGGAAAGCCCGCACCAGGTTCCGGAGCATGGGCTCGTTGGGACGAGCCAGGATGAGGGTTTGGGCCAGGGCCTCCCGGTCCGCGGCCCGGTCCGCGCTGAGGTCCGCCGCCAGGGCGCGGAGGGCGGACTTGGCGATGGCGTTAGCACCTTGGATTTTCAGATCGCGGATCTGGGCCGCCGTGGCGTCAGTGTGGCTCATGGGAAGGGCACCCCTTGGGAGATAGACTCAGGCATTCCCTCGTTGACCCGTTCACTCTACCCCCACCGTCTCCGGGTGCCTGAGCCAGTAATCCCACGCGTACCCGAGATCCGCCTCCTCCTCGGCGTGGATGCGGAAGACGGGTTCGCCTTCGGTCAGCGGCTCCCCCACCTTCTTCAGCAGATCCACGCCTGCGCCCACGTCGGTGGGAGCCCCGGCGAGCTTGGCGCACTTGGCGATCTTGTGGTTGTCCATGAACGTAAGCCGGCCGCTCTTGGCGGCTTTGGCTTCCAGCACGCGCGCGCCTATGGCCGCGGCGGGCTTGGGCCCTTGAGCTTCCACGATCCGCTCCATCTTGTCCAGTGCCCGCCCCGATTTCAGGATCTCTTCGGCGATGGACCGGCCATATCCTCCCCGCACGGCGGGATGGAAGTCGATGACGCGCCCCGCCAGGTCCAGGCTCTTCTCCATGAAATCCCTGGGCGCCGCCGGATCGTTCCGAAGCACCTCCATCACGTCCCGCGCCTCCAGCACCGGCCCGATGCCCCGGCCCACGGGTTGGGTCCCGTCCGTAATGATCACGTCCAAGGTCATACCCATGTGTTCGCCCACGAATTCGAAGAGCTTGCGAAGCTGGTACGCCTGGCGGAAGGTGGCCACCTTGGCCGTGGGACCCACGGGGATGTCCACCAGGACGTGGGTGGACCCGGCGGCCTTTTTCTTGCTCAGGATCGAGGCGATCATCTGGCCCGAGGCGTCAATGTTGAGAGGACGCTCCACAGAGATGATGATGTCGTCCGCCGGCGACAGCGCGAAGGCTCCGCCCCACGCCACGCAGCCGCTCTCCTTCTCGACGATGGCCCGCATACGGTCCAGGCTCAAATTCACGTCGCAGAGCACCTCCATGGTATCCGCCGTGCCGGAGGGCGAGGTGATGGCCCGCGAGGAGGTCTTGGGGATGGCCATGCCGTAGGCCGCCACGATGGGAATGACCACCATGGTGGTGCGGTTGCCCGGGATGCCGCCGATGCAGTGCTTGTCCACCACCATGTCGCGGCCCCAGGAGATCACCTCGCCCTGCTCCACCATGGCCTGCGCCAGGAAAAGAATCTCGTCGCGCTCCATGGCGGCCTGGGCGCATGCCACGACGAAGGCCGTGAGCTCGACCCGTGAGTAGCGGTGCTCCACGATGTCCCGAATGATGTGCCTGTAGTCCTCTTGGCCCAGCACCTCGCCCTGGATCTTCTTGCGGATGAGCTCCACCGAGCGAACGGGCTCAGGATGGTGGATCTCCACCTCCGTGCCCTCGGGAAGGCCGAAGACCTCGAAGGCGTACTCGCTGAGTCCGACCTCGTCCGGTTCCAGGTAACTTGTATCCACCGTGTCGAGGGTGCCCACGAGGGTGCGGTCCCCGTGGACCACCTCCAGCTTCTCCATGGAGGGCGCGAGCTGAGCCCTGCAAAACTCGCTGTCTTTCCTCAAAAATAGGATGATCTCCCGGTGGGTGTGAATTTTCACGGCTCTGATTCGCATGATGGCCCCCTTGGTTGCTGGGAGACAGTATAGCCTAAGAAAGAATCGAGCCAACGACCCAACAATCCCGCGGCGAAAGGAGCCAGCGGAGACTGAAGAGGTTCGGACGGTCAGCGGCGCCGCCTTTTCTGCCGTTGGCTCCTGGGCTCGTTGGTTCGCCGGCTCATTCTCTCAGAAGACCATCCTTCCGGCACGAACTGGGCTTCGCCGGCGAGGCGGTCCACGCGGGCGAGGGTGACCCGGAGGAGGTCCCCCACTCTCATCACGGCGCCGGAGTAGCGGCCTTTGGCGGCCAGGCCATCCGCGTTGACGGTGATGTAGTCGTTCTCCATGGCGTGAAAGGGGCACATCCCCTCGATGAGGTGGTCTACCAGCTCCACCCGCGCCCCGAACTTGGTGAACCCGAGAACCATGGCCTCGAAGGTGTCCCCCAGGTGTCCCGCCAGAAAGGCCATCTGGTACCAGGAGATGACCTCCCGCTCCGCCAGATCGGCCACCCGCTCCGTGCGGGAGCAGTGCTCGGCGATCTTCTCAAGATCGGGGGGCGGGCCTTCCTCCGTCCCCAGGGCCGCCGCCAGGCATCGGTGGACCACCAGGTCGGGATACCTCCGGATGGGCGAAGTGAAATGGGTGTAGGCTTCGAAGCCGAGCCCGTAGTGCCTGCTCTGAACCGCGCTGTACCGCGCCTGGGCCATGGCGCGCAGGACGAGGTAGGCTACGAGTTTGCTCGCCTTGTGCCCTTCCGTGGCCTGGAGCAGTTTCTGGAGGGCGAAGGGATCCGAGAGGTCGCCCCGGCTCGCGGCACCCAGCCCGAGGGCGTTGAGCAGTGGCCTGAGGGCCTCCAGCTTGAGCGGATTGGGATCATCGTGGACGCGGAAGAGCGCCGGAACGTCCCTGCGGACCAGCTCCCTGGCCACCGTTTCGTTGGCCGCGAGCATGGCCTCCTCCACGATGCGGTGGCTATCCAGCCGCGCCGTGGGGAGGACTTCCTCCACCTTGCCCGTCAGGCCGAATCGGAGGTCCGCCTCGGGCAGGTCCAGGTCTAAGGTGCCCAGGGAGAGCCGCCGGGTGAAGAGGATCTTCTGGAGGGCGAGGGCGTGCCGCAAGAGGGCCTCTACGCCGGGTGCCGCTTCCTCTCGCCCGTCCAGGATGCCCTGAGCCTGCTCGTAGGAGAGGCGGGCCATGGACCGGATGACGCCCCGGTGGTAGTGCGCCTCCCGCACGCGGCCCTGTCCGTCCACGGTCATCTCCACCGTGAAGGTGAGCCGGTCCCTCTCCGGGACGAGCGAACACAGGCTGCTGGAGAGGGCGTGGGGCAGCATGGGGTACGCGATGCCGGGAAGGTAGGTGGTGTTCCCCCGCCGGAGCGCCTCCTGATCCATGGCCGTGCCCGGCCGCACGTAGTGGCTCACATCGGCGATGTGGACCCACAGGCGGAAGCCCTTCCCTTCAGGTCTCAGAGAGAGGGCGTCGTCGAAATCCTTGGCGTCCTCGGGATCGATGGTGAGGGTGGGCAGGCCGCGAAAATCCACGCGGCCTGCCAAATCGGCCGCCGTGGGCTCCTCTCCGAAGGCCGCGGCTTCGGCCTCCACGGCGGGAGGAAAGGCCGTCTCCAGGGCGTAACGGACTTCAGCGGCCCGGATGGGCGTCCGCGGGTCGTCCAGGGCCCCCAGAGCCTCCACACGGCGAGCCCGTGGCGGGCCTTCGCCGGGATCCAGGTAGGCGCACGCCATCTGGCCGTCCTTGAGGGCGAATCCCGAAAGCGCGACGGGCGGCAAGGAGGCCCCCGAAGGCAGGAGATACCCGCCTTGCACGATGCCCACCACGGGCCGTTCGGATCTGGACAACACCTTGACCACCTTGGCTTCGGGAGAGGCACCGGGGCGCCTGGAACCCAAAATCGCCGAGATCCGGTCGCCCTCGAAGGCCCCCAGGGTGTCCCGGGCAGGCACGAAGAGATCCTGTGTGAAGGGCCCCGACTCGGGAGTGATGAACCCGAAACCTCCCCGGGTGGCGTGGAACTCCCCCACCACGGTGCCGCCGCCTTTCGGAAGGCGGTACTTGCGGTGGACCATTTCCAACTCTCCCGAGCGCAGGAGATCATCGAGAACACCCTCCAGCTTCCTGCGATCCTTCGGCGCCAAGCCCAGCTCGGCCGCGATCCGGCTCCGGGAGAACCACGACGATGGCTGGCTCGCGAAGAGGCCGAGGACGTCCCGCTTCACGACCAGAACCTGCGCTGGGGCCGCTCGCATGGAACCGGAAGTAGAGTCTCGCCGGCGACGATTCGGCGGGGGTTGTCCACGCAAAGCCGGCGAGCCGCTTCGGTGCCGTAACGATTGGCCACGACGCGGACGGCCTGGCGGAACATGGGAGCCCGGTTCACGGGAGAATGAGAGTCGGATGCGAGCACGTGCACCCAGCCCCGCTCCATCAGGTCGAAGGCGGCTTTCTGAATGCCTCCCCCAAAGAGGCCCGCCACGCTGTGAGTCGTGAGCTGGAAGGGGATACCCGCCGAGGCGAGGGGCTCCAGGCGGCTCGGATCCTTGGCCACATAGGGATAACGCTCCGGGTGGGCCAGAACGGGCTCCACACCCTTCAGCCGGAGCTCGTAAAAGCCCTGGGCCACGCCCTGTGGCATCACGAGGAGGGGCAGCTCCACCAGAAGGTAGCGGGCTGCATCACCCATGGCGCGGTAAGTCCCCCTGGCCCAGTGCTCGGCCAGGTGCCCCAGAAAGTAGACCTCGCTCCCTAAGTGCAGGTCCAGACCCAAGTCCCGGGCCCGGTCCCGCCAAGGCTCAAAGACCGCCAACAAGCCTTCGGGCGTGTTGGGGTACTTGCCCGGCCAGATGTGCGGCGTGACGAGGATGGAGGAGACCTTTTCCTCGCGTGCCATCGTCAGGCAGGCAAGGGAGTCCTCCCAGGTTTTCACCCCGTCGTCGACGCCGGG
>JBBIKI010000067.1:0-15903 GCA_037445535.1 Acidobacteriota bacterium
GGCTGGGGAGGAAGGATTCGAACCTTCGATAGCCGGTTCCAAAGACCGGTGCCTTGCCACTTGGCTACTCCCCAGGACATTCCTTGAGGCGAGCCGGCACCCATAGAATACCAACCCTCGCCCGCCACGGCAAGCTCGGCGAAAAAGGCCGGCCCGAAGGCCGGCCTTTCGGGTACCGCGAGATCGCCTCTCTCAGACGATGCCGCCTTCGGGAACCGCCTCGGGGGACACCTCGGGAGGCGCCTCCATCGGGGAATCTGGCTCGGGCATGTCGGCCGCTTCGGCGGCCGAAGCGGGTTTGGGATTCTTGGCCATCTCCGCGTTGTAGGCGGCGATTACGTCGTCCTCCAGCATTTTTCTGGTTTCGCTGTTGAGGGGATGGGCGATGTCCTTAAAGGTTCCGTCCCGCCGCTTCTTGCTGGGCATGGAGAGGAAGAGGCCCTTGTTGCCCTCGATGACCTTGATGTCGCTCACGATGAAGCAGTGGTCGAAGATGATGGACACGAACGCTTTTAATTTGGGCTCATCCACGGGAAAGATCCGGATGTCGGTGATCTTCATGGGGGGGTCTCCTTTTCCATGCGTGGCAGTGTGCGCTCCCAGTAGTCCCTGCGTGGCAGGGTCTCGGTCAGAACCACGGTGATTCCCCGGTGCACCATCCTCCTGTAGGCGTCCTGAGCTAGGGCTCTGCTCTGAAAGAGGCCCACCCAGGACGAACCCGAACCAGCAAGCACGGCCCGCCTGGCTCCCGCGTCCAGAAGGGCCTGCCTCAGAGCCGCCGCCTCCCCTTCTTTCTCTGTGGCCACCTCCTCGAACCGGTTGAAGAGCAGGCGCTCGTCAAACCTGCCATCCACCGCGCACTGAACGATGGCATGAATGTTATGCGCAACGTCCTTCTGTGTCAACCGATCATCGAGGCGCCGATACGCCTCCGCCGTGGGCATGCCCGTGGCCGGCTTGACCACGAGGAGCCTGAGGCGGGGCGCATCGGGGAGCGGGTAAACCTCTTCGCCCCGCCCTACGCCCAGGGCCGTGCCTCCCACGAGAAAAAAAGGCACATCGCTGCCGACGCGGGCTGCCAAGGGCATGAGGGCGGCGGGGTCCGAGGGGAGGCGCCAGAGGCGGGCGAGGGCCATGAGTGCTACGGCCGCATCCGAACTTCCACCGCCCAGGCCCGCCTGGGAGGGGATGCGTTTGGTAAGGTGGATCCGCGCTCCTTTGGTGCAGCCCGTGGCTTCTCGGAGGGCCAGGGCCGCCTTGACCACGAGATTGTCTGCTCCCGCGGGCAAGGAGGGATCGCTGCACGTGAACTCCAGGCCGGAGGCCGCCGGGTAGACGTCCAGCAGGTCGCACAGGGCGATGCTTTGCAAGACCGTGCGGATTTCGTGGTACCCATCGGGCCGCACGCCGCGGACGTCAAGAGCCAGATTGAACTTGGCGTGGGCGCGGTAGCGGAGCTGGCTCACGGCGAGGCCCCCTCCAGCAGGTCCTTCGCCGACGCCGCGGTGAAGGCGAGGCCGGGGGGCGGCTGGAAGGCTTCGGCGGGAATGGGCATTCGCTGAAAGGCGTGCCACGACACGTCCAAACGTGCTCGCCCCGGCCCTTCGCACCGTGCATTCCAGTATCCCAAGGGGGAATCTGGAGAGGGAAGGAACTGGCACCTGAGCGTTCCCATGGCGTTGGACCACGTGGCCCGGTCCGGGCCCTCCCCGGTGGATCGTGCCGCCTTGAGTTTCGGAGGAGCGCCTCCGGCGAACATGAACCAGAGATCGGCGGCGGACCAAGGCATGCCGGCGGAGGCGGCCTGCCACGAGTAGACCAAGCCGCGGCTCACATCCATAAGGCTTGCGCGCCGTGAGTCGAAGAGTAAAAGGAGGCGGGTGGCTCCCGAGGGATCCCGAAGCTCGATTCGGCCCCCCCGCGCCGGGTCTACGGCGCAGACACCGGAGGCGGTCATGCCCCGGCCACCGGCGGTGGCCGTGAGCTGGATGGCCGCGGAGTAAGACGAGGCCGCAGAACAAAGAGGGACCACATTCACGCGCTGGGCGGCGCAGCCCAGGAGGGCCGGGAGGAACAGCAGCGGGATAAGGCGGTTACCCCCCCCACTCAAAGCGCAGATCCTTGTTGAACTTGGTCATGACGATCTTGAGTGTCTTCGCTTTACCCGTCTGAAACGTCGTCGTCTCGGCGTATTTTTCGTTCAGGTTTTGCAGCTCCGTCTTGATCTGAAACTCCACCACGTGGGTGCCCGCGGGTGCCTGGAAGGTGCCCGAAAAGGTCTCGTGCCCGAAGATGGAGCCTTTCCTATTGATGAGCTGATGCGCCACCTCTTTCCCGTCCACGCGGATCCAAAACTCCCCCCGTTTGGTGCCTGATGTGAAAGAGTACGCGACCGGGGCAAGAGCCGGGGGTTTCACGACGGGCGGAGCGGCGGGCTGTAGGACCGGAGCCGCGAGGGGGTGCGCGAGCGGCGGTGCGGGCGGTTTGGGTCTGGGCCTCGGCTTAGGCGGCGGGAGAGGAGCAGGAGGTTCCGCTACCGTGGGGGCCGACGTGGTTGAAGCCGGGGGAAGTGGCGCAGGAGATTGGGGGGCCTGCTGGGCGGGCACCTCGGCCGAGGGGATCTCGGGTGAGCTTCGGGCCCGGAACCAGAAAAAAGCCGCCGTCATGGCGCCCAAGGCCAGGAGGGCGAGAAGGCCTAGTCCGCCCAGGAGCCATCCTGCTTTTAGGCCCGGTCCCTTGGCCCCGGGCTGCTCCCGCGGAGAAGGCGCGGCCGAGCCTTGGGCCGGGGCCGGAGCGTCCGCCTTGACCGCCGCCTTCTGCCCTTTTGGGGCGGGAGCGGGGGGTGTGCCCGCCTGAGCCGGGGAGGGAACGGGCGGGCCGGCGGCCGAGGGCTTGGGCGCGGGCGCAGGAGGTGTAAGAGGCGAGGCCGCTGGAGGAGCAGGCACGGGCGGCGCTGACGTTACGGTGTTGGACTCCACCCACGGGACGGGTGCCTGCCCCGCGTGGGGCAGCCCCGCGCCCGCCATGAAGGCGTCCACGTCCTCCACCAGTTGCCGCGCGGAAGCATAACGCTGGTCCGGGTCCTTGGCCATGAGGTGGAAGAGGATCCGGTCCACGTCCTCTGGGATAGCGGCGTTGATGGACCGGGAAGGCCGGGGATCCTCGCGGAGGATGCTGTAGGTGACGGTCGTGATGTCCTCGCCGGGGAAGGGTTTCTGGCATGTCAGTAGCTCATAGAGGACCGTGCCCAGGGAGAAGAGGTCCGACCGGCCGTCCACGGGCTTGCCCATGATCTGCTCGGGGGACATGTAGGCCGGGGTTCCCAGGAACTGCCCCTCACGGGTGAGCTCCGAAGTGGGAACTTTGGCGATGCCGAAATCCATGAGCTTCACGTGTCCGTCGGGAGTTTGGACTATGTTGGCGGGCTTGATGTCCCGGTGAACGACGCCGTTCCGGTGGGCGTAGTCGAGGGCGGAGGCGATTTCCCGGGCGAGGGCTAGAACCGGCTCCGCGTCGGGGAATGTGCGCTGGCGGATCTTGTGATTCCAGGGCAGGCCCTCCACGAACTCCATGGCGATGAAGGGAGGGCCTCCGGAAGCGCCGTCATCGGCTTCATAGATGGTCACGATGGCGGGATGGCTTAGGCGCCCAGCGGCGCGGGCCTCGCGTAAAAACCGCTCCCTGAACTCGCGGATCCGGAATTCTTCCAGCCCCTGAGGGAGGACGATGGTCTTGATGGCCACGTCCCGGTCGATGAGGGGGTCACGGGCGAGGTAGACGACTCCCATGGCGCCGCGGCCCAGAACGCTCGCGACCTGATACTTCCCGATCTTGGGCGGGATGCCGCCATGGCCCGGCTCGCCAGTCAATGGACCACCTCACGCAGCGCCACGATTCGGACCCCCTTGGAGCGCCAGTAGGGCAGGCGGAAGGCCAAGGCTTCGATGGTGCGAGGGCGCAAGTGCCCGATGGCCACCGGTGACCCCTCCCGCTCCGACCGGGCGGCCCACGAGTCAATCTGCTTGATGATAGCACCATCTTCGTCCACATCGTCAAGAAAGACGGACCGGTAGGCCGCGGGGACGCCGGCGGCCCTGGCCGTGTCATAGGCCACCGTGCGGGCCGAGGTGCGGCTGTCCAGGAAATAGAGCCCCCGCGCCTTGAGAGCCGAGCAGACGGCCTCCATGAGCGGGCGGTTGGTGGTGGCGAGGGAGCCCATGTGGTTGTTCACGCCCTCCGCGAAAGGAACCCCTTTCAGATCCGAGTCCAGGATCCGCTCAATTTCGGCCCCGGGCATGCCCACCAGGAGCGTCCCCGGCGTAGTCTTCCACTGGCCCGAACCTTCTGGCTCCATGGGGCAGTGGAGGATGACGGCGAACCCCCGGTCATGGAGGAGGGTCGCGGATGGTTCCGAGTAGGGAAGGAAAGGGATGACGGCGAAGGTCGTTTCCTTGGGGAGCTTCTCGGCGGCGGTTTGGGCGAGATCTAGCCGGTAGCCTACGTCGTCGATGACCAGGCAGATTCGGCGTACTCCTCCACGGGGAAGGGGCCGGGGCGGCGCGGGGGTGGCCTTCTCCGCGGGAGGGCTCTCAGGCCACAGGGGGGGCTCCGCCAGGGGGTGAACCCGCTTCTTGGGAGCGGGTTTCGGCGCTTGCCGGGCCTGCTCCTTCGCCACGTGACGCTCGGGGGCCTTGGTCTCCGGCTTGGGGGTTACCCGGCACCTCAGAAACACGGTGAAAATCAGGGCAAGAAAGAGAACGAGCACCAGCCAGAGCGGAACGTCCGGCCCCCGGCGCACTCCTCTCTTGCCTTTGCCCCGAAAGGAAGCCTTGCTAACGCCCATGGTCCTTGAGGCCGCTGCTCGCCGGGTTCGGCTGGGCCTTGTCCCCCTTCTCGGCTGCGGGTTTGGGAGTGGGCGGCTGGGCCTTGAGGGTCTGGAGGTAAACCTCCTCAGGCTTGGCGCCTTCGGCAAAGGTGAGCGGGATGGCCGGCGGCATGGGATGGCCGTCAAGGGCTTCGCCCTGGGGAGTGAGGAAGTAAGCCGTGTTGAGCCTGAGGAGGCCACCGTTTTCCAAGGGGAAGTCCTGGCTGTAAGGGGCCCAGCCAAAGGTGGGGCCGCCGGCCAGGAGGGCTCCGCCTCCCGCCAAGGCAAGGGCCAGTACTTCACCGCCGCGGGCCGTCGTTTCGCTCACCAAGACCCGTGTAACCTTTCCGGCCAGGAGACCGGGGCCCGCCAGGGGGTCGTGGACCACCCCCTTGGGGCCCTTGCGTGCGGGACCTGGTCCCTTGCCCAGCAGGTCTCCCGCCCATCGCAGGGCCGCCCGCGCGTCGTCGTCGGCACACCCTCTGAGGTCCACCACGACGGGGCCCTTGGCTCCCGCCAGGGCCCTGCTCATCTCCGGCGGCAGGGGGGTTTCGAGGCAGGGCAGAACCAGAGCAGCGGAGCCGTTGCCCAGAGGCAACCAGCGGGGAGGCGCGGGGGCTTGGCGGGTCAGGGTCACCGTATAGGATTGCCACGACTCCTGTTTGATAAAGATGCAGCGGACCTTTTCGCCCGGGGTTCCGTGCATGGCCTCCAGCACTTGGGGGTAGGTGAGGTCGTAGGTGGAGCGGTCGCCGATGAACCGAAGGGCGTCACCGGGGCGGATGGCCGGATCCTGGCCGGGGTATGAGGCGAGCACCTTGGCGAAATCGTTATCCTTGGTGACGTAGACGGGCAGGACCGCGGGAGCCCTATCCAACGCCCTGTAGGCGGCCACTTCACCGGGAGGGACATAGGCGCATTCTGGGCCCGCGCTGGAGGTGGCCCCCTTGAGGGCGCCCAGGATCACTTCATCGGGAGTCTTGGGGTCCACATAATCCCTTAGGACCATGCCAAAAATGCGTTGGAAGAGGGACCAGGAGGCCTCATCCAAAGGCGGCTTGGCCTCGGCGCTCTGCCCAAGGACGGGTATGGCGGCCAAAACCGCCAGGATCAGGGCCAGCGTGGCGCATCGTCTAACGGGCGCTGGAATCGGCCGCATGCGTTTCTCCTTTCAACCAGAGGGCCGGATCCACTGCCTTGGCGCCCTGGCGCAGTTCGAAGTAAAGGGCCGTGGTGCCCGTGGCCGCGTTTTCACCCACGGCTCCCAAGACCTGTCCCTGGGCCAGCGTCTCGCCCTTGGTGGCGGATATCTGGTCCAGGTGCCCGTAGATGCTGAAGAACCCCCCCGGATGGCTCAGGATCACCGTGTAGCCGTAGCCAGAGAGCCACCCCGCGTACTCCACCTGCCCGTCGAAGACGGCCTTCACGGGGGAGCCCAAGGGCGCGCCCACGTCGAGGCCCGGATGGGGGACGCGGGTCTTGAACTTGGGATGGATGAAATCCCCGAACCCCCGCAGGACGGTGCCTTCGCAGGGCCGCGGCAGAAGCCCGCGGGCCAGGGCCATGTTCTTGCTCATGAGGTCCACGCGGTTTCGGAAGGCCAGGTCCGTTACGTAACGGTCCATAGCCTTGGCGGCGGCAAGGGTCTCCTCCAGTCCCTGCTGGGCCGTCTGCCGCTCTTGGCCGAGGCGAGCCAGGAGGGCGCTCTGGCGGGATTGCTCGGCGAGGAGAGTTTGGCGCTCCCGCCGCGTGTCCAGGGCGCGCATCCGGAGCACTTCCTGGGAGGAAGCCAGCTCACCCTGAAGGCGCGCCTGGTCCGTGCGCACTTCGGAGAGGCGGCGAAAGGCGTTCGCATCCCTGGTCCCCAGGGCGCTCAGGTACAAGCCCGCCGACCGAAGGTCCTGCGTGGAGTTCACCGCGAAGAGAAGGCGGTACTGCTGGAGGACCCCGAGGGCGTACACCTGGCGCATCCGCAGGCGAAGGTATCGGCGCGCCCGTTCTTCCTGCCGGGAAAGGTCGGCCAAACGGGCCGTGGCTGTCTCCACGGCGGCCGCGGCCTGGGCCTGCTGGCGCTCCATGCGGGCCAGCATCATCTCGTCAAGCCTGAGGCGCCGCTTCAGAAGGTCCATCCGGTCCAGGACGCCCTGCTGTTTTCCGGCGATCTCGGCGATCTGCCCCGCGAGCCTTCGGATGGCCGCCTCCGCGTCGTCCTTGGGCGCCTGCTGGGCCGGGGCGAGGGTGGCCAGCGATCCCAGGAGGGCGAGAGCCAGCGCCGTTTGGCGGACCTTCACGGCGCGGCCTTCAAGAGGGGCCGGCCTTCGAGATCGGCCGGCGGCTTCACCCCCGAGAGGGCGAGAATGGTGGGGGCCATGTCGAGCATGTCGGGGTTCAGGTCCACCTTCCGGTTGCAGAAGAAGACCCCCGGCACGAAGGAGGGGTCCAGCGAACAATGGTCCCCGCTCCATGGCGTGTCGTTGGGTTCCACGAGGTGCTCGGGGGCGCCCCCAAGGGAGGTCTGCCACGAAACCCGGTATCCGGGGGGATTCGCCACCCGAAGGTCGGGAGTGAGGTTGGGGTCGTAGCCCTTGTAGAGCTCGTCACGGGTATAAACGGCGAAGACCGGTTTGCCGCCCGTGTCCGGGTCCACCATCTCCGGAAGTTCCTTTTTGAGCCGGGCCATGAGGGCGTCGTATTCGGGACCGGGATTTACGCAGCCGTGGGCCTCGCGCCCCTTCAGGTTGACGTAGACGCTGCCCAGGCCCAGGGCATAGGCCTTGGTCTTGCTCCAGTCCACGTTCTTGAAGAGGAGCCTGTTGTCGTCGAAAAGATCCTGGAGCGTGAGGGTACCCGTGTCCGCCGTAAGGACCATGTAACCGTGATCGATGAGCCACCGGTTGGTGTTCACGGCGCGCCGGAAAGACGTGAAGCCGTGGTCCGACAGGACTATAAGCGCCGCCCCCTTGGGCATGAGATCCATGGCCTCGCCCACGATGGTGTCCATGCGCTCGTAGGTCTTGCGCATGGCTTCCTGGTACGTGGGCGCCTTGGCCGCGTCGTACATGGGGTGCTTGGGGTCGAGGTAGCGCCAGAGCACGTGGGCCGTGCGGTCCGTGAACTCGTAGACCTGAACGTACAGGTCCCAGTCTCCGTCCTTCAGGAGGCCCTTCATCATCTTCTCGTAGGCGTCCACGGTCTGGTTCATATCCGAGAGAAATTGCGCCTCGTCCGCGAGGCCCGAGGAGATGGTCCACGTGTCCTCGGCCCAGCCCATGGTTTTGTAAAATCCGAACCGTTTCAGGAGCTTCTCCGCGTAGTCCGGCGGGTAGGAGATGGGGATGCCGTGGTCGTCCGGGTGGAAATGAATGGGGGACATGTACAGGCGTACCGAGGGCTCCACGGCCAGAAGATAGAACCGGACCATGCCTTGGAGGTGGAGAAACCGGTTGAAAGCGAAATCCAGGACGACCCAGTCCGACCACTGGCCCACCTTCAGCGTGCTCCGGTGGCCCTGCACGTCGTAGGTGCAGGTCCTGGCGGCCGCGTCCCAGGACAGGGCGAGGGGGATGTCGATGGTGGCGGGGACGCCGCCGGCCTTGAGCTTCGCCTCGGCGCGCTTCTTCAGGGTCTCCACTACCGCAGGGTCCGTTTCGCACCCCGGGGCGTCCTGGACCACGTACTCATAAAACGGCTTGTTAAAAGGGCCTTGAATCTTGGTGTGCACGGGTTGGGGAGCGCCGGGAGGGAGAGCCACAATGTCCACGGAGAATTCGTTGCTCCCGGCCGTGAGGGACGGGTCCGTCGTGAAGATGTAGGGCGTGCCCACGCGGCCGCGCATGTCGGGAACGCCCAGGCCCGCCAGCAGCCGCCCCTCGCGGTAGGGCTTGGCCGGGAAGGTGTCGGGCACGCGGAAGACGAGGCACTTCCTCCCCGCGGCCGCGGCCGTCTCCCAGAAGGGCGTTCCCACCAGATGGTTGATGGGCAGGGGCACGCGCGAGGGGATGTCACGCCCCACGGTGCCCCAGGAGCCCGCGGCGAGGATCGCTCCCGCGGCCGCCGCCGAAGCCAGAACCATGGGCCCTCGTCTGCCCAGCAGCCGGGCTCCCCCCCAGGCCAGAATGAAGACGGCAAGGAAGACCGCCCCGGAAAGGGCCAAGCGGTTCCACCTTCCCAGGAGGAAGGGTTTGGAGCCCTCCTCCATGAGGGCGAAGGAGGGCTTGTAGGTTTTTACGTCCCTCGCCAGGAAGTCGAAGACGTGGTCCCTGCCGGGGTTGAGCCCCGTCATGAAGGCGCCCCAGGAGACGGGAGTCTGGGGCGGGTTCGTGACCTTGAGATTCTTGAAGGTTCCCTGAGCCGCGAGCTTGGTGAGGTTGGGCATGACGCCCTCGGCCATGTACTTGCGGACGAGGGTAGGATCGGCGCCGTCAAATCCCAAGACCACGACTTTGGGCGGCGGGGCCGGGGCGGCCAGGGCCGCGAGGGTGATGAAAAGCGCCGACGCCAGGCCCGCCAGGGCGGGCGTTGGGCGCCGAATCATAGCCCCAGGAGTTCCCGAAGGGAGGCGTCCCGCACGATGGTGTGCGCCCGGTCCGGGCCCGTGGAGAGGATGGCCACGGGCACCCCCGCGAGGCGCTCCAAATGTCCCACGTAGGCCTTGGCGTTTTCGGGCAGGGCGTCCCAGTCGGTAGTGCCGTATATGCTTGTCTTCCAGCCGGGGAACGTTTCGAGAACGGGGGTGGCGCCTTCCAGGATCCATCGTCCCGCGGGGAACTCGGTGATGCGCCTGCCCTCATACTCATAGGCTACGCAGACCTTCACCTCGTCGAAGGCGTCCAGGACATCCAGGAGCGTGAGAGCCATGCCGTCGAGGGCGTTGATGCGCACCGAATACCTCGCCGCCACGGCATCGAACCACCCGCACCGGCGGGGCCGCCCCGTGGTGGTCCCGTATTCGTGGCCCCGCTCGCGGATCAGGTTCCCCTGCTCGTTGTCCAGCTCGGACACGAAGGGTCCCGCTCCTACTCGGGTGCAATAGGCCTTGAAGACCCCGATGATGCTCTTGATTCTGGTGGGGGCCATGCCCAAGCCCGTGCAGGCCCCGCCCGCCGTGCTGTTGCTTGAGGTGACGAAAGGATAGGTGCCGTGGTCCACGTCCAGCAGCGTTCCCTGGGCGCCTTCGCAGAGCACACGGCCGCCCGCGTCGATGGTGCTGTTCACCAGGGCCGACGTGTCGCACACCAGGGGCGCAATTTCAGGGGCCAGCTCCAGGAACCGGGCCACGGCCTCCGCGGCGGGGATGCCGCCGTGACCGAACATGGCCTTCAGGTACCGGTTTTTCTCCTCGGCCAGACGCGTGATCTCGGCGCTCAGCCGGACCGGGTCCGTCAGAAAGATGGCGCGGACGCCCTCGCGGTTGAATTTGCTCTCGTAGCACGGGCCAATGCCCCGCCCCGTAGTCCCGATCTTGCCTTCGCCCTTGTTCGCCTCACGCAACTGGTCCAGGAGGGCGTGGTGGGGCAGGAGGAGGTGGGCCCGGTCGGAGATGCGCAGGGCCCCCACGTCGATGCCCGAGTCCTTGAGGGACCGAAGCTCCTTCACCAGGGCTTCGGGATCGATGACGATGCCGTTGCCGATGACGCATACCTTTCGCGCCGCCAGGATGCCCGAAGGAACCAGGTGCAGCGCGTAGCGGCTGCCGCCGATAATGACCGTGTGGCCAGCGTTATGGCCGCCTTGGTAGCGCGCCACGAGATCCGCGGCATCCGCCAGCAAGTTCACGATCTTCCCCTTGCCCTCATCGCCCCACTGTCCGCCCACGATGACCATCGGCATCTGCATGCAACACCTCTCGCACGAACCCAAAACTATACCACTGAAGGGAGAGGGAAGTGAAAAAGGGAAAGCAAAAGGTAAAAGTGAAAAGAAACCCCTGATGGGCTGCCCCTTGTTCCCCGGTGCTCCTATGCGCGGAGGATGGCCGCGAAAGAGGAGGGGTCGAGGCTCGCGCCTCCGACGAGGAGGCCGCCCACGCCCGGAGTGGCCAGGAGGGCGGCGGCGCTGCCGGGCTTGACGGAGCCGCCGTAGAGAATTCTCGCATCCTGTCCCGTGTGGTGATCCTTCAGCCAACCCGCGATGGCCTCGTGAACTTCAGCGGCGTCCTCGGGACGGGCCACCTTACCCGTGCCGATGGCCCATACGGGTTCGTAGGCCACGTCGAAGCCCGACGGGGGAGGCGCCGCGCCCAGGTCCTCCGCGAGTTGCCCGAGGACCACGTCGAGAGTTCGGCCCCCCTGGCGTTCGCCCAGATGTTCGCCCACGCACAGGATGGGCCTCACTCCGTGCCGGAAGGCCGCCTTCATCTTGGCGGCGATCTGGGCGTCCGTCTCGCCGAAGATGTGGCGCCGCTCCGAGTGTCCGATCAGTACGTACTCGCATCCCAGGTCCTTGAGAAGGGCGCAGGATACCTCTCCGGTAAAAGCGCCCTCGCCGGCTTCGTGGGCGTTCTGCGCGCCGAGAGCCTGGCCCCGCGGGAGGAGGCTGCGGACCAGCGGGAGGAGGGGAAAGGGCGGGAAGAAAGCCACCCTTCGCCTGAACGGCGCGGAATCGCGAGGCCATTGTTCAAAGTAATCTCGGACATCCGAGGTCGTCTTGTACATTTTCCAGTTGGCGGCGATCAACTCGGATTCCATGGGCAACCCCTCCGCAAGCCTCGGGACTCTTCCTGAAACTATAGCACGGCGGCGGGAGAATTCGAGGGCAGCGGGATTTCATGACGAGTTTGGGAACTGAAGTGCCTGAGATAGACCGCTGGGAAGGTACGCGGAGCGCACAGGCCAGAGCCTGCAAAACGAGATGCGAACGGAGTTGCCGTTTAACCATACCGAAAAAGTTTCATAATGGAACATAAGTCCCGGAAGCCAGGCCGCCGCTCACCATGACCCTGATAAACCTTAGACTGAGCGGGCACGGCCCTCGATTGCATGAAACAAGGCCGCGTGAATCACGTTATCGAATAGGCTTGACAAGCGGGGAATCAGCTCTCTAATATGGTCGCATCGTTGGGAAGTGTCCGCGTTTAATCTCGCCGTATCCGGTGTCCGAGGGAGACAGGGGAGGTGCCCATGGGACAGAAGGAAGAAACCACCAGGCATGAGGATCATCTGGACGGCTCGAGCTGGGGCCGCCGGGACTTCATGAAGGTGTGCACCATGGCGGCCGCCGCCATGGGGCTACCCTCGTGGGCCGCCGAGAAAATGGCCGAGACCGCGGCCGGGCCCAAGAAGCCCTCCGTCGTCTGGCTCCACTTCCAGGAGTGCACGGGCTGCACCGAGTCTCTCCTGCGGACGTCTCACCCCGACGTGGCCAACCTCATCCTGGATCTCATCTCCCTCGACTACTGCGAGACGCTTTTTGCCGCCGCGGGTTACCAGGCCGAGGACGTCCTCAAGGACATCATGGCCAAGAACGCCGGCAAGTATGTGCTCATCGTGGAGGGGGCCATCCCCACCAAGGACAACGGCATCTTCTGCAAGATCGCAGGCAAGACCGCCGTGGACATGGTGAACGAGGTGGCCAGCAAGGCGGGGGCCATCATCGCCATCGGCTCCTGCGCCTCCTGGGGCGGCATTCCGTCGGCCGACCCCAATCCCACGGGCGCTCAAGGAGCTCCCCAAGTCCTCAAGGGCAAGACCGTGGTGACCCTCCCCGGCTGCCCCGCCAACCCGTACAACCTCCTCGGCGTGGTGCTTCAATACGCCACCTTCGGGAGCCTCCCGGCGCTGGACGACAAGGCGCGGCCGCTGTTCGCCTACACCCGGGTCATCCACGAGGATTGCCCTCGCAGGCCCCACTTCGACGCGGGGCGCTTCGTGGGCAAATTCGGCGACGAGGGCCACAAGCTCGGCTACTGCCTCTACAAGACGGGCTGTAAGGGCCCCGTCACCCATGCCAATTGCTCCCTCCTGCCCTTCGGTGAAGTGCCCGGAGCTTGGCCCATCGGCATCGGCCACCCCTGCGTAGGCTGCACGGAGCAGGCGGTGGGCTTCCGGATCCCCATCAGCACCACCGTGGAGATCAGCCACGCCACGCCGCCGGACACGTACGCGCCCATGCACGCCGAGCATTCCAATATCGGCCCTGCGGCGGCCGGCCTGGCGGGTCTCGTGGGAGGCGCCCTCATCGGCGCGGGTCTCATGGCCTCCAAGAAAATCGGCGAAGGAGCCAAGGAAAAGGAGGAGTGAGATGACCGTGGACCGACGCACTCTTCTCAAGGGGATGGCGGTGGCGGGAGCCGCGGCCGCCCTCGGGCCGGCCTTGGAGCCGGCGCCGGAGGCCCGGGAAAAGCGTGTTCCTCCTCCTGACGCCATGGGCATGCTCTACGACGCCACCCTCTGCATCGGGTGCAAGACCTGCATGGTGGCGTGCCAGGACGCGAACGGCTTGCCCCGCGACACCCGGTCATCCGACGGGCTCTACGACGCCCCCGACGATCTGAACGCCAAGTGCAAGAACATCATCAAGCTCTTCAAGGACGGTGACCGTACCTCCTTCATGAAAGCGCAGTGCATGCACTGCGTGGACCCGGCCTGCATCAACGCCTGCATGATGGGGGCGCTCAAGAAGCGGGAGCACGGTATCGTGACCTGGGAAGGCGAGCGGTGTACGGGGTGCCGGTATTGCGGCATCGCCTGCGCCTACGGCGTTCCCAAGTACGAGTGGGAGAAAGCCTGGCCCCGCGTCATCAAGTGCGAGATGTGCTCCCAACGGATCGCCAAGGGCCAGCAGCCCGCCTGTTGCGAAGTCTGCCCCCGGAAGGCGGTTATCTTCGGCAAGTACACGGACCTCCTGGCGGAAGCCAAGGGACGCTTGGCGGCAGATCCAGGCAAGTACGAGCCGAAAGTCTTCGGAGTAACGGATGGGGGTGGCACGCAGGTGCTCTATCTCTCCAAAGCCGGGATTTCTTTCCAGGACCTGGGCTTGCCGGATTTGGGCGAGACCCCCGTTCCTGACATGCAGCAGACCATCCAGCACAGCCTCTATCAGGGCTTCGTGGCCCCCGTGGCCCTCTTCGCCGTCTTCGGCGCCGTCATCTGGCGGAACAAGAAGGCTTCGGGCGGGGACGGGGAGGTGAAGCCATGAGCGCCCACACCAAGCCTCAGCCCCTCGGCGGGCCTCTCTGGACGCCCGCGTTTAAGATACTCGCCGCCATCTTCGGGGTGAGTGTCCTTCTCATCATCTGGCGCTTTGTTGCCGGGCTGGGCGCTACGACGGGCCTGAGCGACGGCTACCCCTGGGGCATCTGGATCGCCTTCGACGTGGTGACGGGCACGGCCCTGGGCTGCGGCGGCTACGCCATGGCGTTCCTGGTCTACATCTTCAACAAGGGCGACTACCACCCGCTCATGCGCCCCGCGGTCCTCACCAGCGCCCTGGGCTACACCATGGCAGCCCTGGCCATCAACATCGACGTGGGCCGGACGCCCTACATCTACAAGATTCCCGTGTTTGTCTCTTGGTGGAACCTCAACTCGGTCCTCCTGGAGGTGGCCCTCTGCGTCATGGCCTACGTGGCCATCCTCTGGCTCGAGCTGAGTCCGGCTTTCTTCGAGACATGGGAGGAGGAGGGGTCCCATCCCGCCCTCAAGAAAATCGCCGGCGTGCTCCATCCCATCGTCAAGAAGCTCATGGTTCCCATCCTGGCCGTGGGTGTGCTCCTGCCCAGCATGCACCAGACCTCCCTGGGCGCTCTCATGCTCCTGGCCGGCCAGAAAGTGCACGGCCTCTGGCAGACGCCCTTCGCGCCCCTCCTGTTCTTGATCTCCTGCGTTGCCATGGGCTACGGCGTAGTGGCCATGGAATCCACCCTCGCCACCTCCCTTTTCCGGCGCCCGAGGGAAACAAAGCTCCTGGCCCGGATGGCCGTTGTCCCCGCCTGGATCGTGGTGGTCTACCTCGTCATCCGGACCGGGGATATTATCGTGCACGGGCGGCTCGGCCTCGCCTTCCAGCTCAACATCCAGGCCTTCATGTTCTGGGTCGAGATGGTGCTCTTCACGGGCGGCGCCGCCATGCTCTTCTCTCCCAAGTTCAGGGAAACGGCCAAGGGGCAGTTCCAGGCCTCCATGGCCGTGGTCCTGGCGGGGACCGTTTACCGCATGGATACGTACCTCGTGGCTTACAACCCTGGCAAGAACTGGGCCTACTTCCCCGCCGTGCCCGAGCTTCTCATCACCGTCGGCGTCGTGGCGCTGGAGATCATGGCCTACCTGTACATCGTGAAGCGGTACCCCATCCTCGGCGGTGCCGCGGTTGCCCCCAAAGTGAGAGGTGCTGAATGAGCCCACGGATCACGATAGACCCAATTACGAGGATCGAAGGCCACCTCCGCATCGATGTGGAGGTCAACGGCGGACACGTGACCGACGCATGGTCCTCGGGCCAGATGTGGCGAGGCATCGAGGTCATCCTCAAGGGCCGGGACCCGCGCGAGGCTTGGCTCTTCACCCAGCGCATCTGCGGGGTCTGCACCACGGTCCACGCCATCACGTCGGTTCGCGCCGTGGAAAACGCCATCGGGCTGGAGATCCCCATCAACGCCCAGTACATCCGCAACATCATCATGGCGGCCCACTGCCTGCACGACCACATCGTGCACTTCTACCAGCTCTCGGCTTTGGACTGGGTGGACGTGGTCTCGGCGCTCAAGGCCGATCCCAAGGCCACGGCCGCTCTGGCCGAATCCCTATCCCCGTGGCCGAAGAACGGCTACCGCGAGTTCGCGGCCGTGAAGGACAAACTCACGGGCTATGTGAACGCAGGCCAGCTCGGCATCTTCGCCAACGGGTACTGGGGCCATCCGGCCATGAAGCTGCCGCCGGAGATCAACCTCCTGGCCGTGACTCACTATCTGCAAGCCCTGGACATCCAGCGGCAGGCCAACAAGGTGGTGGCCATCCTCGGGTCCAAGACACCCAACATCCAGAACCTCGCCGTGGGCGGCGTGGCCAACGCCATCAACCTCGACAGCCCCTCCACCCTCAACA